>JAQVSS010000323.1 GCA_028700415.1 Kiritimatiellia bacterium | reverse complement strand
GCGCCGAGCGAAGCCCCGCGCCGAATCACCGTTTTCTCGTACAGAGCATGCCGGTTGATCTGACTGCGGGGATTCGTGACGTTGGTCAGCACACAGGACGGTCCGAGGAACACGTCGTCCTTGATGGTCGTTCCCGTATAGATAGAAACATTGTTCTGGATTTTGACGTTGTCGCCGATTACCACGCCGTCCGAAACATTGACATTTTGCCCGAGTATGCAGCGCGCCCCGATGCGCGCGCCCGGCATGACATGACAGAAATGCCAGATCTTGGTTCCTTCACCAATCTCGGCACCGTCGTCGACGTAGGAGGAGGGGTGTTTGAAGTAGTTCATGATTAAGAAGTTCTAAAGTTCTAAAGTTCGAGAGTTCTAAAGTTCTAAAGTTCGAGGGTTCTAAAGTTCAAAAGTTTGGGCCGGTATGAGTGTGGACTTTAGCGGATTGATTTGCGTTTGATTGTCGAAAAAAAGTTTGAGCAGTTCTACTGCCTCAGCAAATAACGGGTTGAGTTCCCGTTTAAGGTGTTCCTCGAGAAATGTGACGCGTGATAGAACAGTTAACCAATAGACTGTCTCACTTGATTCTTTTTCGACAATCCCAATTTTATGAACAAAGTCCGGTTTGCTTTCCGCTCGGTTCGCTTCCCGATAATTGGCACCTATCGACGAGGCGGACTTAGCAAGTTGAGCAAGAATGACAGTAAACAGAGGATGCTTAGGCAATCGGTACAGAACATCTAGAACAGCAACCGTAAAAGCCATAGTCCGCTCTTCCAGTTTATTCTTGAACTCATCGTTTGTCATAAACGTCCCACGCCACACCTATTTTAGAACTCTCGAACTTTAGAACTTTAGAACTTATCAGTAACTCAGCTTCTCCATCATCCCGATTCCTGACAACACGTCTTCTTTGCTCGGAAACATCTCCCATCGCTCGTCCGCGATATACTGATACATCGTGTCGTGACCCTTGCCGTACTGGTGGTTAATCGTGAAATCCATATCCGGCTTTTCCATGCCCTCGACATTCCAAAAATCGATCTTGTTCAAATTGGTGCCGGACAGACGGATCGTCCCCTTTTCCGCGATCAGCGTGAATTCGGTGAGGTAATTCGTTTTATAGACGCTGACCGTCGTGCTGAGTGTGCCGATTACCCCTGACCTGAAGCGCATCACCGCTGAGACCGTGTCGTAAACATCCAAATTGCGCAGACTGCCGCCGATACCTTTGTGGTCCTCCAGCTCGCCAAAAAAGAAGTGCAGCATATCGACATAGTGGCTGGCCTGAGTATAGAGAACGCCTCCATCGAACTCGGCGGTGCCGTGCCAGTCGATCTTGAAGTAATCGTCGTTCCGGTTCCAGTAAGCGTTACAGCCAAACTGGTAGATTCTCCCGAGCTGCCCGCTGTCAATCAGATCCTTGATCATCTTTACCAACGGGTTGTAGCGGTTCTGATAGACCGGCAGGAGCACCTTTCCGGCTTTCTCCACACGACGGTACACCTCATACGCCTCGCGCAGGGTCAAGGAGAGCGGTTTTTCGCAGACGATGTACGGCGCATCGGTCAGCTCCGCGATGTTGGAAACGTGCCGGGGATGCAGGCCCGACGGGGTCAGGACACTGATCACGTCGACGCCCTTAATCTGACGATAGTCCGTCAAATAGGGCACGCCGAGTTTCTCGCCAAGCGCCTTGGCGCGTTCTTCGATTTTATCGCAAACCATCGCGATCTGGACACACTTTGTGTCGGCAATGGCCTCGACATGCCTGGCCGAGACCCTGCCACAACCAACTAATGCTATTGTTTTCATACTCAATGATCCTGCTACCTATCCAATTGTAGAACTCTAAACTTCAGAATTTGTTTGCCCGCGATCAACCCGCAGGGTTAAAGGCCGCATTGAAACATGCGGCAATGACTCCGCAACGCGGAGGAGTGGCAATCTACGCGAAGGCATGATGAATTTTACCCTGCTACGCAGGTCGTTAACATATCCGCAGTAGCTTTAGCGAAGGAGGATCACTGAAAATTCATCACGCGTTGAGTTGCCAGAAAGTACAAATCGTTCTCTTTCTAACGTCTTGTGATGCCCGAAATTTACGAGCCAACCAAGTGGAACACTTGTCGCATTAAGATAATTCAGTATTTGGGCCCTGTTGATATCAATCAACCCTTTCTCTGCTTTTATCTCAACAATTATGTGCCCATAACAAACAAAATCGGGGAAATAATCCTGCTCAATCGGAACGCCCTTATACGAAAGCGCAATACGTTTTTGAGCTTCGAAGGGGATATTGCGCAGTGCAAACTCGCGTTCTAAGCATTTTTGATAAACACTTTCCAGAAAACCACTTCCCATTACATTGTACACTTCCAAACATGCGCCAATAATTTCATAAGACTCATTTTTGTAAAGTAGGTCTGTATTAATATTAGTCATGGGCTATGTTTGAAGCTGCGCGGCGCGCGTTTTTGAGTGATTAACGTCCACGCGAAGCGGGGCAAAAATGTGCGACGCTCTCATTCGCGGAGATTAGCGGGCTATTCTCTCTTGGTTTACCCGCGAATCTACGCGAAGGCATGATGTATTTTCCCCTGCTGAAGCAGGTCGTTTATCACTGAAAATTCATCAAGCCGGTTCTGAATTAAACATGGCTCTGCAAACTTGAAGCTGCGCGGCGCGCGTTTTTGAGTGATTAACGTCCACGCGAAGCGGGGCAAAAATGTGCGACGCTCTCATTCGCGGAGATTAGCGGGCTATTCTCTCCATCAAGCGGTCAATGCAAATTTGAAAATTTGAGTACTTCTTCAACAATCTTATCCTGCTCCGCTTCCCCCAGAAACGGATGCATCGGCAGGCTGATCACCTCGCGTGAGGCCCGCTCCGCCTCAGGAAAATCGCCCCACTTATATCCCAGCGGCGCAAAGACCGGCTGTTCATGCAGGCATTTGGGATAGTACACGGCCGTCGGAATGCCCGCCTCCTTCAGTTTTGCGCCCAAGGCATCGCGGTCCGGAACGCGGATAGTGTACTGCGCGTAAACATGAGTGTTGCCCGGCATCACCGCAGGAGCACCAAGTTCTAAAGTTCGAGAGTTCGAGAGTTCTAAAGTTGAGCTTCGCGACAGGAACAGATCAGTATAGCGCGCGCCAATGCGGTTGCGCTGCTCGACTTCCCACTCGAAGTGAGGCAGCTTGGCGAGAATAACCGCAGCCTGCAGCGTATCGAACCGGCCGTTCATCCCGACCATCGGATGGTAGTGACGGCGTTCGCCGCCGTGTGTGCGAATCGCTTTGATCTTCGCGGCCAGCGCGTCATTCGAGGTGAAGAGTGCGCCGCCGTCGCCAAAGCATCCTAGCGGCTTGGCGGGAAAGAAACTGGTGCTGCCGACCAGCGTGACGCCGCAGCTCCGCTTGCCGTTCCGCGTCGCGCCGAAACTTTGCGCGCCATCCTCAATCACCGGGATGCCATACTTGGCCGCGATGGCATTGATGCGATCATAATCCGGCATTTGACCGAAAAGGCTCACTGGCATGATCGCCTTGGTCTGCGGTGTGATCGCCCGCTCCAGCAGATCGACATCCATATTGAAGTCTGACGCACGAATATCGATAAAAACCGGCTTTGCCCCAACCAAAAGAATGGTTTCGGCCGTACTGATCCAAGTGAACGGCACGGTGATCACTTCGTCACCGGTGCCCACGCCCAAAGCCCTTAGCGCGATCTCCAGACTGTGTGTGCCGCTGGCGACCGTGAAACAGTGCTTGACGCCGACGTATTCCGCCAGCAGCCCCTCCAGTTCCGCGATTTCAGGCCCCATGATGAAATGCCCGTGATCGAGAACTGCCCGCATGCGGGCGTCAATCTCGTTCTGATATGCCCTGTACTGGCTCTTTAAATCAATAAATTCCATTTTTCGCCTTATTGCCCATCTTTCCCAAGCAATCTGGAATTCGATGCCTCAAACAAATTTTGCCCCTTATCAACCCCAACTTGTATCAGGCTGTTCTTAATTGCGCCAGGAGGGATAACGCTGAAGCTTCCTTGCACTTTTGTTTCTCCATCGCATTTAAATCGTGTAAGCCCCTCTTCCTCTGTGAGATAGATCATTACCTCCAGAAACACATCCTGAAGAATGTTCAGATCGATGGACGAGCGATAGTCTTCGGGCCATTTTATAGCCAACATCGTCCCATATCTGTCCAGAAGATGTAATGCATTGAGCCCTTTCTCATCACAATCAGTTGAATCAGCCAACAGATAGGCACCATGGTCTCCGGCAACAATGATGATTGCGTCTTTCTGCTCTTTTAGTAACAAAATGTCTTTTTCTATCTCTTCGTTGGCTATTTTTAATTTTTCAATAAATTTCTTAACTTCAATGCTGTTTTCCTCGCGAAAGTTAGGATTCCACACAGTATGTCCCGGACGCCCGGAATGCGCGTACATAAAAAAGGGCCCGCGCGGAGCTGTGCGTAGTAGGTCTTGTTTCGTTTTTACCCACTCTGCTGCGGTGCAACTGCTAAAAGATGTCGGAGCTTGCGAAAAGAAGCCTTTTTTTATGTTGTGCCACAATACGTCTTCAATCCTGATATTTTTTGCCGGTTGAGGAAAATAATAGTCCCCCTCTAACGGCCGGCCGCTCCCTGAAAGCAAATAACCGTTTAAAAAATAGTGGGTTTTATAGCCTCGCTGCCGCAGAAACCGCAGCGCGGGATTGCTTCCGGTAAGAATAGCACGAGGTGTTTCATTTGCGGTTTTATCAACATCAAAGAAAGCGGACATGCTTTGCGTTGTCTTCCAACACTGGCTGTAGATGTCATCATAAAGTTTAAATCCATTATCTATAAGTAATTTACGGATCTTTTTGTTGTCAAAACCGACCTTGTCGAGAACAAATTTATTGGGGTAGCCATCATAGAACAAGACGTAAATGTTTTTTATTTTTTGTAAGCCAAGG
>JAQVSS010000322.1 GCA_028700415.1 Kiritimatiellia bacterium | reverse complement strand
GTTCGCGAGGCAGCAGACTTTCACGATCACGAAGCCCGCGAACATCTATCAGGGCGTGATCGCCGAGCACGCGGCCTCGGTCGCGGGCGGGAAGCCCATGTCGGGCGAAGAAGGCTTGCACAATGTGTTGCTCTGTGAGGCGGCGCATGCCTCGGCGCAACGCGGCGGGAAAACGGTGGAGGTCAAGAAATAATGGATGCCGGATTTTCTAAGGTGCTGATCAACCCGCGGCGGGGATTGCCGCTGGCGGGTTACTTCAACCCGCGACCGAACACCGGTGTGCTGGATGATCTGCATGTCCGGTGCATGCTGTTCCGCAAAGGGCGGACCGTCTGCGGTTTCGTCACCTTCGATCTCTGTCTGATCGGCGGGGATTTTGTGGACGCGGTTCTCGCGCAGTTGAAGAAGGCGGGCTTCCGCCACGGAAGCGGGTTGGTTTTCTCCGCCACTCACGCGCACACCGCGCCGTATGCGGTCCCGCTTTTCGGGACATCCCCGGATGCCGGTTATATGCGGGACTTGACCGCTAAGACGGTCGAGGCGGTTTTGACGGCGGAACAGAACCTTGCGCCTTCGACGCTCAAGCTGGGCGGGGTGAAAGACAACCCGCTCGCCTTCAACCGGCGCTACTGGATGAAGAGCGGCGGTGTGATGACGAACCCCGGCGTCAAAAACCCCGGCATTGTAAAGCCCGAGGGCACCGTGGACCGGGAGATCGGCGTGCTCGCCGTTGAACAGGACGGGCGGGTCGTGGCGATCCTGGCGAACATCGTCAACCATACCGACACGGTCGGCACCAGCCAGGTGTCGGCGGACTGGCCGGGGCGTATGGAACGCTGCATTCAGACGGCGTTGGGTTATGACCCTCTCGTGATGACCCTGATCGGGTGCGCGGGCAACGTGAACCAGTTCGACGTCAACGCCGACACGTACCAGGGTTACGCCTATGACCGGGCCTGGGAGCTTGGGCGGTGCTACGCCGAGCGCGTGGTGGCGCAACTGAAGAAACTCCGGCCCCTTGAGGCCGACCGGCTCAACCTCGTGAACCGGAAAATGGTCATCCCTTTCCGGACGATCACGAAGGAAATGTGTGAGGCGGCCCACTCCGTTTTAAACCGTGTGTCAACCCGGGCATCGGGCAGCGACCTGACGAGCGAGGGGCTTGCCACCGGCGAAGGGCCGGTCGCGCGGTTCTTTGCGGAACAGACGTTGGCGGTGCGCGCGCACTGTTCGGGAAAGAGGCGGACGTTCCGGTTGGTGACGTTGGCGTTCGGCGACCGCTTTGCCGTGACGTCCCTGCCGGGCGAGCCGTTCACGGAGATCGGGCTAGCCATCAAGCGCGGGTCGCCTTTCAAGACGACTTGGCCGGTGGCGCTGGCGATGGGCGCGTGCGGCTACGTGCCGCTCGCGCCATGTTTCGAACGCGGCGGGTACGAGACCCTGCCGGTGGAGGGCGGCGCACCCCGTGAGGATACGGCGGATCGCTTGGTCGAAGCCACGGCAGATAATCTGAAGCGGGCGGCGGGCAGATAACCCAATATCCAACAGGGAATCTCCAATGATCAAGGCAATGAGAAAGACGCAGTTGCCCGGTCACGGCGCACCCACGCGGTAAAGTTGGCCTTTTACTTCTTCGGTTGGACATTCCATGTTGGCTATTGGACATTGGGTTGCGGGCGAAGCCCGCGTTAGTCGCCGAGGTGGCCGCAGGGGGTGATCTCGATGGTGGCGTCCACCTCCTCGCCGGGGGCAAAGCCGGCGATGCCGATGACCACGCGTATGGGCATGTGATCCGGGATCGTGAACCCGCGTTTGCGCTTGGTGCCTTCCCAGAAAATGTTGAGGCGGTTGTAGGTGTAGTGCTTGGTCATGCGCACTTGGGTTTCTTCGGTGAGCATGGGGACGGACATGGAGGCGATGAGGCGGTTGTTCTCGGTGATGCTGTAGACCGCGACGCAGGCCGCCGGGCCTGCGTCCTCTTTGAGCGCGGGCCGCTTCGTGCGGAAGACCACCCGGCAGAGGAGGTCGCGGCTGTCGTTCAGGCGCCACGACATGGCCTTGCCCAGCCAGCTGATGGCCTTGTTGTCGTAGTTGACCGTACTGTATTTGGTGGTGCCCCGCACGTAGGCTTTCATGGTTTTCGGATAGGCGAAGATGCCGAGCTCGTCCGGCTGTCCGGGCAGGTTGTAGAGCGAGAAATCGTGCGAGTAGTTGCCGCTTCCCTCGAACTTCCACTTGGTGATCTCGGGTGGCCACTCCTTGTCATATTCCAGGGGTTTCATGAGGAACGCTTGGACTGCGGGCGTGAGGTCGTTCAGCGCGAGTGCGGCGAGGTTGCGCGTGACGGGTTGCGGGCCGTCCGCCCGTTCCTTGATGGCGGAGGCATCGGGGAGGGGCGGCGTCAGGCGGATGGAGATCTTGGCCGGGTCGAACGCCCGGTTGGCGAAATCCTTGCGCTGCAGGGCCACGCGCATGCGGGTGGCCTCTTTCTTTACGGCGGCGGCTTCCTCGGCCTTTCCTTCGGTTGCGGACGTGTTCTGGATCATGTCCAGGCCGGCGATATATTTGTTGGACAGCGTGATGACTTTCTCGTTCCTCGCGAGGTCGTTGGCTTTGCGGCTGCCGGCATAGGCCTGCTGAATCAGGCGTAGCGTCTCGGGAGTCTGAACCACGGCTTCCTGTGCGAGTTCGGGAACGACCTCAAAGGGATCTGGTTCTGCGGCGAGTGCCCGCATGAAACGTCCGGCCTCTTTCCTGACGGCCTCCATGCCGGGCTGGTCTTTGGCTTCCTTGAGACGGACCGAGAGCTTTTTGAGCTCCAGCACATAATTCTCCGCGAGCGGCAGGAGCGACGCATTGTAGGCTTCAGCGGTCTTGACCAGTTCCGCCAAGTAGGCCGCGCGCAGTTTCACCGCCAGAGGCGGCAGGGGCGCCGCGGTGGGCGGGATGGGTTGGGCGGCCACCGCAAGGGGCAACAGGCAGAAACAAAGCAGAAGGTTCCGCATGCAATTTCTCCAGTTAAGGCAATGTGCTAAGGGCGGATCGCCTCGACCTTCCCGCACGCGTCGTGCAGGAAGCCGGAGATGCCCTCAAGCCCTTCGGTGAACCGGGTGGTCAGGAACACGTCCACAGCGGCCTTTGCCATGTCGGGGCCCCAGATCATCTGGCCGAGGCAGAGCACGTTGGCGTTGTTGATCGCCCGGCACATCTTCGCGGCATAAACCGATTCCACGACCGAGGCCGTCACGCCTTTGAAGCGGTTGGCTACGATCGACATGCCCATGCCCGTTCCGCAGAAAAGGACCGCCCGTTCAGCCTGTCCCGCCTGCATCGCCTTGCACACGGCGACCGCGCTTTCGTAGTAGGGACACGCTTTGCCCTGGCTGGTGCTGAAATCGGCGACTTCGTATCCTTTTTCCTTCAGATGCGTCACGACCGCATCCTTCAGCGACACCGCGTACGGGTCAGCCGCCACCAGGATTTTTTTGCTGTTTGCCATTTCCGATTTCTCCTTGTTTGTCTCGTTGTCCGCCTGTGCCGCATGTGCGGCCACACCCGCAAGCGCCGTCCCGGCGACGCCGACCTGAACCAAAAAAGACCGTCTAGTTGTGTCATTGTTCATGGTTTTCTCCATACCGTGCTCGCTCTTCACACAGGAGTTGCACGCAATAAGCGTTTAAACTCTCGCCGTGACGCATGGCATCGATGGCGAGAACCTTGTGAAGATCTTTGCCGACCCGGATGACAAACTTACCCGAGTATTCCTTTCCCGCTGTAGCGGCGGGAAGAGGGGTGCCGTCTTTCTTATAGATGTCGATCCATTCATCTACCGCTTGGCAGAGTTCACGGTATACCGCAGCCTCGTCATCCCCGTGGATGCCGCCGGACATCAGACCGGGACAGGTGCCAACGTAACATTGATCCTCTTCCGCCCATTCAACGATTTTGAGATAGCGATCACTCGTTTTCATTCCGTCACCTTGCGAATAGTACTAGAGTGGTACTAATACGTCAAGAGGGGTGTCCGAAGGCTTTTTTTCAGTTGGTGAAACGACGTCGCTCACACCAGTCGCACGTCCACGCCTTTCTTGCGGAGGCGGGCGACCTCTGAGGCCGGGGCTGTGGTGTCCGTGATCAGGATGTCGATGCGTGTGGCGGGCATGATGTGGGCGAAGCCCTCGCGCCCGAGTTTTGAGGCGTCGGCAAGGACGACGGTCTGCCGGGCCTGCTCGGACATGCGTCGGCAGATGTCGGCGATGTCCGCGCTGTCGGCTGTCGTCCCCTTGCCGGCCGTGACGCCGTCTGAGCCGAGGAACGCTTTGGACACGTGGAACTGGCCGAGTTCGCGGATCGTGGAGGGGCCGGTCAGCGCTTCGATGGCGGGACGGAACTCGCCGCCGGTCAGCGTCACGGAAAGCCCCGGGTTATTGCGGACGTAGGGCAACAGCAGCGTGGAGTTGGTGACGATGTTGACGCCCTGACGGCCCATGAGAAAACGCGGAATGAGCGAGGTGGTGGTTCCCGCGGTGATCATCACGTCATCATGGTCGGCGATCAGCTCTGCGGCCGCGTGCGCGATACGGGTTTTCTCGTCCACATGCGCGCGTTGCCGGTCTGACACGTTGGCGTGCAGGGTGGGCAGTCCGCCCCCGTGATGCCGCAGTACGAGTCCTTGTGCCTCAAGGCTTTTCAGGTCGCTGCGGATCGTCACTTCGGAAACCCCGAAACGCCGGCTCAGCTCGCTGACCGAGAGTTCCGGTTCTTCCATTAGGGTTTCAAGGATCTGCTGTTTCCGATTCCGTTTTTTAGTCATGCTGTTAACGATTTCCCCTTTGCCGCTTGCCTATAACTCCTAAACCGCTGCAAAGGCTGTTGACAGCTCCAACTCATTGATTTTGTGTGACTTGATGAGAAGGCGGACCGTCCGGAGCGTACGCTCCCTCATCCGCTTCTCGTAGGCTTCCG
>JAQVSS010000321.1 GCA_028700415.1 Kiritimatiellia bacterium | reverse complement strand
ACTGGGTCGAGACCGTATTCACGCTGGACGGCTGGATGAAGCCCTGCGCGACCTATAACCCTGCGGTTTTCGAAAGCCGGCCCGAGTGGGAGAACCCGCGCGTTTTCCGCGTGGGCGCGGAGAAGCCCACGGCAACCCTGACGGTTTTCGATTCCGTCAAGGCGGCGCGCAAAGCTGCGGCGCGTGAAGACTCGCCCTATTTTCTTTCGCTCGACGGACTGTGGAAGTTTCACTGGGTCCCGCATCCGGATCAGCGCCCGCAGTCTTTTTATCAGCCCGCTTTTCAAGACGGCGACTGGAGGGAAATCCCGGTTCCCGGCTGTGTGGAGACGCACGGTTATGGCACGCCGCTCTACAAGAACAGCGGATACTATTTTAAAATCGATCCGCCTTATGTGCTGGGCGAGCCGGATCCGCGCTACACCACGTTCAACGAGCGCAATGCGGTCAGTTCCTACCGGCGCACGTTCACGGTGCCGGAAAAGTGGAAAGGCCGCACCGTCTATCTGCGTTTCGACGGGTTCGCGTCCGCGATGTCCGTGTGGCTCAACGGGGAGCGGCTCGGGTATGCGGAAGACGGCCGGCAGGGTGTGGAGTTCGAGATCACGCCGGCTCTCAAAGAGGGCGAAAACCTTTTGGCGGTGGAGGTCTACCGCCTGTGCGACGGCTCTTACATGGAGGATCAGGATTTCTGGAGACTCTCCGGCTTATACCGTCCCGTTTATCTCTGGTCCGCGCCGAAAATCCACCTGCGCGATTATTTTGTGCGCACGGTCACCCAGACGCCGGGCAACTACACAGGCGTGTGGAACCTGTCGGTCGAAGCCCAAATCGACGGCGCGGCGCAAGGAGTATCGCTTGAGGCAGATCTCTACCCCTACCGTTCTAAAACCGGTTTCTGGGACAGGGCGGTCGCCCACGGTCGCGCGGAACCGGCCGGCAACACCGTCCGGCTCGACCTCCCGGTGAACGGCCCCCGCTTGTGGTCCGCGGAAGAACCTGCCCTTTACACGCTGGTGCTGACGCTGAAAGACGCGCGCGGCAAAATCATCGAGGCGATCCCTCAAAAGGTCGGGTTCCGTCAGATGGAAGCCAAGAACAGCCAGATTCTCGTGAACGGGCAGCCGGTACTGTTCAAGGGCGTGAACCGCCACGAGATGGATCCCGACCGCGGGTATGCGGTGCCGCTGGCGCGCATGATCCAAGACATCACGATCATGAAGAGGAACAACATCAACGCGGTCCGCACGAGCCACTACCCGAATGACCCGCGGTGGTATGACCTCTGCGACGAATACGGTCTCTATGTGATGGACGAGGCCAACCTCGAGACACACGGCCTTTCCGGAACGCCGCGCAATCCGGTGATCGACCCGTGTTACCGCGCCGCAGCGCTGGACCGCGAGATCGGGATGGTCGAGCGCGACAAGAATCATCCCTCCATCATCATCTGGTCGCTCGGCAACGAGAACAATGTGGATTCGGATTTCTTTGGCCAAGCCTATGCGTGGGTCAAGGAGCGCGATCCGGGCCGCATGGTTCAGAACCAGCGCAACGGGCCGCGCGATTTCGTGGACACCATGTATGCCCGCGTGCGCGACATCGAGGCGTACGGCAAACGCACGGACACGGCGATACCCTTCATCCTGTGCGAATATTCCCATGCCATGGGCAACTCCTCCGGCAACCTCGCCGATTACTGGCGCGTGATCAACACCTACCCGAACCTGCAGGGCGCGTTCATCTGGGACTTCGTCGATCAGGGGCTTCGTAAACCGATCCCGTCCGAGCGCGTAAGACACGGCGGGCCAACGACTTTTTGGGCCTATGGCGGCGACTACGGCGACTATCCGAACGACGACAATTTCAACAACAACGGCCTGATCCAGCCGGACCGCAGCCCCTCCCCGCAGTTCGCCGAAGCGCGCTACTGCTATCAGACCGTCACCGTCGAACCCCGCGATGTGACGCGCGGCCTGTTCACGGTTAAAAACAGGGCTTTCTTCACGCCGCTCAGCGACTACGAGTGCGGCTGGACCTACGAGGAAAACGGCGAGGTGATCGCCAAGGGCTCGTTGGGACGCCTGGATGTGCCGCCGCAGGGGCAGAAAGACATCGAGCTGCCTCTTTCGATGGTGCGCCGTCCAGCCTATGCCGCACGGATCAGCACCTGGAACTTTACCTTCGCGACAACCCGCAAGACCGCGTGGGCAGAAAAGGGAACCGTGATCGCACGGGACCAGACGGTGGTTCCGGCGGAACCCCAGCCCTTGCTGATGACCGGAGGCGTGGGACGCGGTGAGGTGCGGCTTGACGCGACGGGGCCGGAGGTGACGGCCACGGGTGCGGATTTTGTCGTGCGCATCAGCAAAAAGACCGGCGCGATCCTCTCGTGGAAGGTGGCGGGCCAAGAGCAATTCCTCGCGCCTCTTGAGCCTAATTTCTGGCGTGCCCCGACGGACAACGACCGCGGCAATCAGATGACCGCACGTCACGCGGTATGGCGTCATGCGGCGGAACAACGCGAGGTGCGTGACGTGATTGTCCGGCGCGAGTTGGACGGGAATTGGCATGTCATTGTGACGTTCTCCTGTCCGGCGGCGGGCGAGACCACCGGCACACTGGACTATACGTTCACCAACGGCGGACAGATCCGCGTGGTGTTTAAGGTGACGCCGAAAGGCAAAAAGCTGCCCTCGTTGCCCCGCCTCGGGATGACCGTGCAGATCCCGGTCGGATACGACCATGTGACGTGGCTGGGGTGCGGACCGCACGAGAACTACGCGGACCGCAAAGCCGCCGCCTTTTTCGGCAAGTATACGCTGCTTGCGGGCGACTTCTTCTTCCCGTACGTTGAGCCGCAAGAGACCGGCAACCGTACGGAGACCTTCTGGGTACGGTTCACCGATCCGGCGGGCAAGGGCATCAAAGTGACCGGAGATCCGAAGATCAATTTCAGCATCCTGCCCTACACCATGCGCGAGCTCGAGACACGGAAACATCCTTGGGAGTTGCACCCGTGCGGCAACTGGGTGGTAAACCTGGATTACGGGCAGATGGGATTGGCGGGCGAGAACAGTTGGGGCGCGAAGCCTTGGGAGGAGTTCCAATTGATGCCGAACCGCGAATACACGTACGGGATCATGCTGGAACCCATACGCTGAGGGCCTGTCCGGCGGATGTCGCTTTTCACCCAAAGTCTATGACATGAGGGGAGGGCAATCATGCTAAGCTTCAATCAGATCCGGCCCGTCATGACCGTCTGGGTTGGCGGAGTTGCCGCAAGCGGGTGTCTGGCGGCCACACTGGTCGTGGCTCCGGATGGAAACGACACGAATCCGGGAACGTGGCAACTGCCCCTGGCCACCTTCGAGGCGGCTCGCAACGCGGCCCGGAAAGCCGGTGCCGGCCCCCATGTCATCACCGCAATGCCCGGCGATTACTTCCTCGCGAAGCCCCTCGATTTGGACGCTCGGGACAGCGGACTGACCGTTGAGACCCCATCGACCAACGGCGCGGTTCTGTATGGCGGCACGCGGGTGACCGGTTGGCGGCGCGACGGCGACGCGTTCTGGACCGTCGATCTGCCAGGCGTGAAAGAGGGGAAGTGGGATTTCCGCGCCCTCGTGGTCAACGGGCGCATGGCCGAGCGCGCCCGGTTCCCGGAAACCAATACGCTTGAGAATCTGGGGACGTGGAACCTGAGGCTGCTGCCGGCCGTGGCCGGACATTGGGAGCGCAAGCCCACGCGGGAAGAGTCCACGACCATGCCCTATGTCCCGGAAGACCTGCTCGCAACGCTCGATGTACGGAACGCCGAGATCCGCCTGTACCACATGTGGGCGGAATCGCTGGTGGGCGTCGCCAGCAACGACACGCGGCGGCACGCGCTGATCCTGTCGTCGGAGCCCGCTTGGCCGCCGGGGGCGCTGAACCGCAAGAAATACCTCGTTTTCAACACGCGGGAGGGCATGACCCATCCCGGCCAGTGGTATCTTGACCGGACGGCTGGGCGCCTGGTTTATTGGCCGCTTCCCGGCGAGGACATGGCCAAAATTAAAATTGTGGCCCCGACCGCCGAGCGGGTCATCCGCATGGCCGGAACCGCGAAAACGTACGCCGAAAAGATCACGCTCCGCGGCCTGACGGTGCAGGGGACCACTGCGCCGCTCAAATTGGCGAGCTTCGGCGCGACGGCGTTTGACGGCGCGGTGAGCGTGTCGTGCGCCCGCGACTGCATGCTGGAGGCGCTGGAAATCTGCAATGTGGGCGGAGTCGGCCTCCGTGCGGAGAATCTGGACCGGTGCCGTATCACAGACTGTCACGTCCACGATGTCGGCGCGTGCGGCGCCGTAATCAGCGGAACCGGCTCACTCGTCGCCCGAAACCACATTCACCGCCTCGGGGTCTATTACCCCAGCGCGGCGGCCTCGATGATGCGCGGCGAAAAAATGCGCATTTTCCGCAACGAGATCCACGACGCGCCGTATTCCGGCATCATCAGCGGCGGCAAGGGAAACCTGATCGAGGAGAACCTGATCTACCGCGTGATGCGCGAACTGCACGACGGCGCGGCGATCTACGGCAACATGACCGCCTGCATCATCCGCGGCAATATCGTCCGCGATGTGGTAGAGATCGGCAAGGGCTTTGGCGCTTCCGCCTATTACCTCGACGAGGGCGCGAAAGACTGCATCGTCGAGAGGAACGTCGCCATCGGGGTACCGATGCCGACCCATAATCACATCACCCGTAACACCATAGTGCGCGACAACGTGTTTGTTTCCGACCAAAATATGACCGTGTCCTTTGCCCGTTCGGTCAGCTGCACGTTCGAGCGCAACACGCTGTTCTGCCCCGGCACGCTCAACATCAACCAGCCCAACGGCATCAAGGTTTGGAAAGACAACATCGTCTACCGCAACGGCCTCGGCAAGGACGGCTCGCCGCAGGCGTTCACCATCGATTCCGCCATGCCGCCCACCCCCG
>JAQVSS010000320.1 GCA_028700415.1 Kiritimatiellia bacterium | reverse complement strand
AGACGCAGAAGATCCTCGACTTTGATGACAGCCACGCCTACTTCTACGCCTGGAACTGGGGCGAGTTCAAGAAAGGCAACGATCCGCGGGCGATGGTTGCGGAAAAAGACGGCATGCTGCGCGGCCTCAGCTACAACAGCTCGCCGGACCGGCCGTTCTTCGTCTCGGAGTGGGACACCCCCTGGCCGAACGAGTTCCGCGCCGACAGCTCGCTGCTGATGGCAGCGGCAGGATCCCTGCAGGGCTGGGGCGGCTTCACGATCCACACTTATATGTACGCCACCCGGCGCGACCAGGATGTGATCGGCAAGGAGCTGGCCGCCCGTACGATCAGCAACGTACCCTACCGCGAAGGGATTTTCGCAACCTGGAACGATCCGGCCAAGTTCGGCATGTTCTACCACGCCGCCCTGATTACGCGCCGCGCCGATGTCCGGCGCGCCGAACAGTCGCTGGCGGTCGCGATCGACGACTTGACCCGGACGCCGGGTAATACGCCGGCGTTCAGTCTCGTGGCTGAGCAGAGCAAGATCGGCCTGGTCTTTGACGGCGAGCCGCACGGCGCGGACAAGGTGATTGGTCCCGACACCTGCGTGGTCGATGAGAAGGCCGGTGAAGTCACCTCAGATACGGGTGAGATGTGGCGCAGCTGGGCCAAGCGGGTCGGCAAGATCGATTCGCCCAGGACCCAGTGCATCTATGGCTTCCTGGGCAAGGCGGGCGAGCTGTCCACGCAAAGCATGACTGTTTCGGCCAGCAACGAGTATGCGGTGGTCGCGCTCAGCTCGCTGACCGACGCGGCGATCGATACCTCCGACAACATGCTGCTGACGACGGTCGGCCGGGCCGAGAACACCGGCATGAAGTTCAGCGAAGACCGCACCGAAGTGCTCGATACCGGCAAAGCCCCGATCCAGATCGAGGTGATCGAGGCGGACATTGCGATTCGCACCGACAAGAAGAACCTGACGGTCTGGTCGATCGGGCCGGAGGGCTTCTACACGGGCCGTATTCCGTCGACTTGTGTGGACGGCGTGCTCAAGTTTCACCTCGGTGACACCTGCCAGTCGATGTACTACTTGATTTTGGAAGAATAAGCCGCGCCAAGCAACGATGATTCGTTGGCTGCACAGGATCTATCCAGGTTCTGTGCAGCCAATATCTTGAGCAAGTCCCTTCGGCTGTTGTCTTACGGCCCGAAGAAACCATGGATGGTTTATTCGATATGCGTCATCATCAGAAAAAAGTTGTTGTGATCGGCGGCGGCACGGCTGGCGTGATCGCCGCGATTGCGGCAGCCAGGCAGGGTTGTTCGGTCTGCGTCATCGAGCAAAACGGCTATCTGGGCGGTGTCGCGGGTTTTGGCATTCCCTTTCTTGCCTTTAAAGATGGTCATGGCCGCCGCGTGGTCGGCGGGATTGCCGAAGAACTGATCGAGAAAATGAAAGCCATCGACGCCAGCCCCGGGCATGTCGGCGGCGCTTACTGGAACGGGCCGGGCAGCCGGCAGCAGTTTCATTTGACTCCCTACGACCCGGAAGGATACAAGGTTGTCATCCTCCAGATGGCGCAGCAGGCGGGGGTATCGCTGCAGCTGCACGCTTTCTTCCATGGCGTCGAAAAAGATACCAGCGGCCGCGTCACAGCCGTTTGGGTCACCAACAAGGACGGCCTGGTCAAAATTGACGGCGATGTCTTTATCGATGCGACAGGGGATGCCGATGTGGTTCGGCGGGCGGGATTCCCGTGCCGAGCCGCAAAGGAAGGGCAGCGCCTTCAGAATGTATCGGGCATTTTCGTGCTGGGCGGTGTTTCGGCCGAGCGGGCGCTGGATGCGATGAAAGCGGGCGATCACCTGGAAGGCTGGGACGATTGGCATACCCGGATCGTGCACGGCGATTTGGTCGAAGGGCAAAAGGGCATCAACCATTTTGCGGGGATCATGAAGCCGTGGCAAGATGCGCGTTCGCTTGCCTTCACAGCCGTTTCATGGCGCCAAAACGTCTATTCACTGAATATTTCACGGACAACCGGTATCGATGGCAGCCGGCAAGATGACCTGGTGCGCGCCGAGATCAGCGAACGGAACAACATGTACGAAATCTACCAGGCGATCAAGCGGCATGTTCCAGGGTTTGAAAACAGCTTTTTAATGACAACATCGCCGATGGTTGGCATTCGCGAGTCGGTCAACATCGCCGGGTTGTACACCATGACGGCCCAGGACGTCCTCGAAGCCAGGGAACACGACGACAACATCGCGCGCGGCTGTTATCCGATCGATATCCATGATCCCAAGGGCGGCCACACCCAGTTCATGTTCATCCGGGACGGCGGGTCATACGGCATTCCGTTCCGAAGCCTGGTTCCGACCCAATCCGTCAACCTGCTGGTGGCGGGCCGTTGTCTTTCGGCGACGCACGAAGCGCACGGATCGACCCGGATCATGGCGACCGCCATGGCGGTCGGTGAGGCAGCGGGAACGGCGGCCGCCCTGGCCGTGTCTGAATCGGCCGACGTCCCGACGGTTGATATCAAGGCGCTGCAAAAGCACCTGCGTCAGCAAGGAGCCATTTTGGATTTGGATGAAATTGTGATGATGGTGTCAGAGAATTAATTCTCAGAAGATATCCCACAGGAATTCGAAATTATATTCTTTGATATGGTATTATTAGCCATTTCCAGTTAATGAAACAATGCTGCTGTGCTAAGCCGTATTCGCACATTTTGCGATAAAGCACTCGTTACTTGGGTTTTCGAAAAATTATCGAAAATCCAAAGAGAGATTATAGGTCGATATACATATACGATTATGTTATTATCATATTCGATGTCTGCGTCATTGACAAATAAAGGTGTCAAATATATAATGAATATGTCTTGTTTACGAAATATATTTCGGGAAACTTAAGTAGAAAAATCAAGTGAATCACGAAAATTACGAAAATTGTGTCTAAGAAAGGGGGTACTGGCCTAAAGGGGTACACTTCTCAGACATACATGATCAAAACGACATGTAAAGCCGTAGCAACTATTCAAGATGTTCTGGTTAGTTTTTATGAATGGTTCTAATTTTGTTATGTGAATTTTATTTATAACTTATGGAGGAAACTATCCGCTTTTTATCGATATGAAAAATGGAGGCTATATGTTTAAGAGAACACTAATAATTGCAACCATTCTATGCATGATAGCAGGCTCTTTGATCGGGTGCGCAGATGCAGGCAACACAACAGGAGCCTCAAGTACAACGACAAAAGCTTCAAGTACCCAAGGGACCTCAACGACAACTACAACTTCAAGCACGACTTCAAACGGTCCGCAGGTGACAGCTCCCGGAGAATTGCCTGTAACAACCGAACAGGTTACATTAACACTAGGATTACAACAAAATCTTCGTGTTTCTGATTACGAAGAAAACTTCATGACTAAGATGGTTCTTGACGAATGTGGTATAGAACTCGATTTCATACTTTTCCCAAGCGACCAGCCATTGCAGAAGGTTCAGCTTATGATCTCATCCGGCGAGGTTTTGCCGGATATCATGCATGTTGGCCTTTCTGACGCCCAGCGCGCTTCATACGGCGCTGATGGTGTTATCCTTCCGCTCAATGACTACATGGATAACCTGACATTCTGGTATGATCAGGCGGATATGGATCCTGAGGAATACGAATTAATCAAGGTACTTGGAACATCACCGGATGGCAATTTTTATGGCTTTCCAGCCTACATGAATGAAATAGCAGATATCGTCCAATATATGACAAACATTAATAGGACTTGGCTGGAAACACTTGATCTTGAAATGCCGACGACAACCGATCAATTCCGCGAGGTTTTAACCGCTTTCCGTGACCAGGATCCAAATCAGAATGGAAAAAAAGACGAAGTCCCGTTCCTTGCTGGTCCAGCCTGGGGCGGTAACGGTTGGCAGGAAATTATAAATTGCTTTGTCTATTGGCAACCTTGGTACAACACATCTTTCTTTAATGTGACCGATGGACAATTGTGGGCTCCATTTATTACTGATGAATGGCGCGAAGCGCTTCGCTACATGAGCGGATTGGTTAAAGATGGTCTGATGAGTGAATTATCATTTTCAATCACTGGTCAGGAGTACCGGGCGGCTGTAGATCTTACACCGGAACAAGTCGATACCATCGGTGTCATTAATGGAGATAGTATTGTGCTATGGGCCAGTGGCAACGAACATATGTATGATTATGATGCAATGCCTGCACTAAAAGGGCCAAGCGGAGAATCATTCATCCCAACCCGGACCCCGAACTACTCGTACACCACGTATATCACCAAGGACAACAAGTATCCGGAAATATCCTTTCGCATGTTCGATTATTGGTGGGAGGAAAGAAGAAGCTTAATTACTCGATTTGGTGAACCGGGTGTGCATTGGGAATACTACAAAGACGATCCAACCGGTTTCAAATCCCGTTATCCATACTTGAATTATGATGCGCAAGCCCAAAACTTGCCAGAAGCCAAACACATTCAGATCGCTGGCGTACAAAATCCTTGGACATCAAGCGAGCCACATGCATCAATATGGAGTTCACATTTTTGCTGCGGTCTTCCTGCAAGAACATACAGTGCGGTGGCATCGATGGCACCTGTACCAACGACATGGGCTGAAGCAAGAGAAAAAGGATACGGAACAGAAGCTCATCGTTCATACCTTTATGTAAGCTTCTATCAACAACGCAACGGGCTTGAGCCAGAAGAAACTGCCAAACGATTGCTGTTCACTGAAGAAGAGCAAGCTGCGATTGATGAAATCCGTACTACGATTAACAGTTATATCAATGAGACGATTGCCTTGTTCAGCACGGGCGTCATGAACATCGAAACAGATTGGGATGCCTATGTGCAGACACTGAAGGACATGGGCCTTGAACTTTACATGCAAACATCTCAGGATGCATATGATCGCATGTACAAGTAGGCATGACGAAAAGGGTTGCATTTGTATACT
>JAQVSS010000319.1 GCA_028700415.1 Kiritimatiellia bacterium | reverse complement strand
GGCGAGGATCATGGAAATGTCATGCGGCGCAAAAGACCAGAGAATATTTTCCTCCCGGCGGATCTTGCCCAGGTTCAGGCGGTGAGAATAAATGTAGTTGATCCGTCCCAGTTCTCCGTCGGAGGCAATCTGTTTGAGCCTGACAAAGGCCGGGTGGTACTGAAGAAGATGGCCGACCATCAGCATTAAATTCCGGTTTGCCGCCAGTTCGATCAGCTCTTCCGCGTCTTTTTCCGTGAGCGTCATCGGTTTTTCCACGAAGACATGTTTGCCCGACAGCAAAGCTTCTCTGGCCAGGATGAAATGGGTCTCCGCGGGCGTGGCAATGACGACGGCTTCCACTGTCGGTTTTACAAGAACGTCTTTAAGACTGGAGAAAATTTCGACGGCCGGATAGAGTTCGTGCATTTCCTTGCGGATCGCCGAACTTTTGTCGCTGACAGCCGCGAGGACCTCCAACTCGGAAAAATTGCGGATCAGATTTTTCCCCCAGTGGCCGGCGCCGATCACGGCGATGTTGCGTTTTTTGATATCGGTTTTACTTCTCATCACGATTTATAAAGCCTTTCATTGTCCTGAATGTCCATCCACATGGCAAACAAAAGCGATTGAAAACTGCTGGTGAACAAAAAGAAAAAGGCCAGCATTGTTGTAGCGGAAACCGTTTCCCCGGAGAAAGTCAGAGCCAAAACCTTGATAGTGTAGGGCAGGGCCATCGCACCCAGCAAAAAGGAAAAGTGGTAAAGAAGAAACAGCGGGTGAAAATCGCGAAACAGGTACTTGATCCAAAGTCTTTTGAAAAAGCTTTTAAAAAGCAGCCAGGCGATTCGCGGAATGACTTTGTGCACTTTCATTTTCGAGGACTCGCCGATGTTATAAACCGGTTTGATCTTGACTTCCTTGATCGTGCAAAAAGCGATGTTCAGCTTGACGAGCATGTCGTTGGGCATTCCGTAACGGCGATAGATGTCATGAATGGTGATGGCCTTCAAGGCGGCAAGTGAAATGGCCGTGTAGCCGGTTTGCGTATCGGAGACATGCCAGTAGCCCGAGGCAATTTTTGTCAGGATGGAAAGGATGGAGTTTCCAAAAAAACGCGTTTTGGGAATAACCAGCCGGGCGCCGCCATGTATGAGCCGGTTGCCCTTCACGTAGTCGATTTCTTCCGTGAGAATGGGCAGGCAGATGTTTTCCAGTTCTGCGGGGTCCATTTGCCCGTCGCCGGCCATGACGGCGGTGCAGTCGATGTTGTGATCAAGGCACCATTTATATCCCCTGGCGATGGCGGCGCCGACGCCGCCGTTTTTCAAATGATTGATCAGAATGATCCGGTCCGTATCCGGATAGACGTTCGCGATTTCCGATGGAACATAATACTGCAAATCGCGCTTTTGTTTTTCCTTCAGAAGCGTTTCGGCCCGGTCGTATTGATTCGTGCGGACCTGGTCGTGGCCGGGCCGGATGGCTTTTCCGATGCTGCGGTCTTCACGAATATGGGACAACACCACATCGGCCGTCTTGTCTTTTGAACTGTCGTTGACCACGATAATGCGGTCCACGAAAGCCGGCATGGTTGCCAGAACATGACCGATTTGTTTTTCCTCATTGTAGGCGGGGACAACAACAGCAACCGTTTTATTGAGCAACATCGAAGGCGATCCCCCTAAAGCATTGACGTGTGGCACTCTTTACTATGTTTAAAATGATTTGTCCAAAGCAATTTTATCATAATATCTGAATTTACTGGATATTCGATCAGGTTTCTTTGATCGGATGAAACGTGTTCCGCGGCTCTGCCCCTGGTATCAGCATTAAGCCGTTGAATGGGCGTGAAATGTGTCAACCTATCAGAGATATCCGGTGAAGGCGGAGCCCCGTGGCGAATGAATCCACGAGGCTTTGCCTTTCGATAAGCCGGTTATCAGCGTTCCACAAGTGACCAGGAATTGTTGATTTGGACATTGCCGTCATCGTCAACATCCGTATTTCCTGCCTCCATGTATGAAACAGAGGAAAGTGGTGCAGAAGTATCACAATCGTTGTCTGTGTAAATATTAACGGCTGAAGTATTGTAGTAGAGGTAGAACTCGTTATTGTTCCGTATTCTGGTGCAGGATGAATAGCTACCGCCTCTGACGTAGAAACTAGAATTCCTGGAATTACGGACGTCATACCGGTTTCGCAGAACTTTGAAAGTCACCGCGCAACTGTTGCTGCCGACGGCATTGCTGACAGTGAGGGTATAAGTTCTTGCCCCGTCATTTGTTTGAGCAGACGTCGTGCAGGTGCCGCCGGAGACGCTGGGATTTCCGCAGTTGCCGCCGGGTGACGGATTCCAGGATGCGGAAGTGGCGAAACCGTCAACCGTCCAGGTCAGTGTGTTTGTGCCGTTGTAGGGAACAACATTCTGTCCGGCCGTCAGGATACAAACGGGAGGTCCGGCGGCTTGGGTTACCTTGAAAATTTCACTGCCGATTAAAATGTTTCCTGTTCTCTCAAAGGGCATAGTATTTCTCGAAACGATGTAATTTACCGTCCCGTTGCCGGTTTTCTGCACATTATCGTCCGCAACGATTATCCACGCAGCATTGCTGTGTGCTTTCCAGGCGCAAGAAGACGCGGCTGCCGTGACGGCAATGCTTGACGCTGTAAGGTCGGATGAATAGGAAGCGCTTGATGGATTGATGGCTATTGTCGGAAAATAAACCGCAAAATTGGCTATTTTGATGTTTTGTGTTACTGCGCCGCTGCCTTCGGTAAAACCAAATAAAATATTATTCAACATTGTGTTGTATGTAGAAGATAATGTGACCGTTCGGTCGACTTTGGGCGGGTAAGCGGCATTTGTATAGGGCGCATATATATCCTGAAAGTAAACATTTTCAACGGCGCTGCAAGCGGAGGATGCCGAAGATTCGCAGTCAACCCAGGCCTTCACCTGATAAGTGCGATCGGACGGGCTTCTGATGATTTCGATACGAACGCGGTGCCACCGTCCGTCTTCTGTCCAGTTCCAGCCGCCGTTTGCGTTTCTGGATCGCTCATAGTAGCCGCCCAGATTCGCGCCGTCGCCGCTAAGCGAGGAATTGTAAGGATTCGATGTTGTTCCGTCGCCCGCGCCGTGGTAATTGTCGTCCATGGGCGCTTGGGGATAGCTGGTTCCCATGGTTGTCCCTCTATCACACATTTCGGAGGAGTTTCTCCCCCAGTACATCACAGCAATGTGATTGCTGGTATTTTCCGGAGACCAGTAGCTGCTTTTCGGAGTGTCGTTTCTTCCGCTGTTACAGCTGCCATCATCAGTATTGTTCGGAAATAAGTCGAATTCCACAGCCAGCTTCGGCGGTTGAAGGCCCAATCGGTCCGACGTGTTACCGGGACCGGCATAAGCCAGCAAGGATCCCATGGAAATACTGCTGTTTGAGGGAATGCCGCCGCGATCAGAAGTCGTGTTATTGGAGGCGTTTAAAACGGCGAACGTAAATCCGTCCGCGCCGCCGTCGCTTCTTGTGCTGTTATCAGGATTAGTCTGATATTCAAAATAAGCGCGTAAGCCTAATCCAAAGGGGCAGACACCGTCGGTGCAGGCGTTGCATAAACCGGACGGGCCGGTGCCGCTGTACCAGACAGATCCGGATGTTTCACCGTTGTTGTTGATTAAGGTTATCGTTCCGCTGGACGGGTCTGTGGAGATGTTCGCCGGATCATTGGAGACAATCTGCAGTCCCGATGATCCAGAAATTACCATTTGTTTTACACCCAAATTTTTATCGTACGTGTATGCTGAAATTGTTTTTTGGGCTTTTTGCGCCGCGATGGAAGAAGCCGGCAGGATGAGGATCAAAAGCGATATAATAAAAACATTAACTTTTTGCATAAGTGCTCCTGAAAAAAAGATTTCTACCACTATTCTCCAAATGTTGATGTTGACCGAAAGCCGATACTCTTGCCGATGAAGATGATGTCATCGCGCATAATAGTTGGAGAAGCGGGGTTGCCCGAAAGATCCTGAATGTTTGTCAAGGTCACTTTAACCGGCGATACGCTGCCGTCGATAATACGCAGGTCATATTTCAAGTGGGGCAGGCTACCTTTGTCCACAAAGACAGTTCCCTGTGCGGGCGGATACATGTAAGCCGTATTGGCGTCTGTAACGTAAAAAATTAAATTATTTGCGGAAACTGTTGCATCTGTTGTCGTGGCGTAGCCAATATAAAATTCATCATCTGCGACCAGGGGATCTGTAAAAGGCGTCGATAACTTGAACGTGAGGGCCGTGCCGCCGTTTCCGGCATGAAAAGCGGCAATATCCGTATTGTTGTTGAAATTGTCGTAAAACGCAATGGGGGGGTTAGGCGACGTCCATGCCGACGCGCTGGAGGGTCTTCCTGAATCTTTTATGCGCAAGCAGCCGGAAGCAGGGATCGTAACCGCCGTGTCCGTATCGTCTTTGCGCGGCAGTTCACCCGGCAGATAAAGAGTGATCGTCGCCGCTTCAGCCGGATAAGCAACCTTGGCATAAAACCAGTAAGGATAGACATACGCCGTGAAGGCGCCGGCATTGTCCGGCAGGGGGAAATTTTTGTTTTGCAGGGAGGGAAGCTTGGAGTGCACGGTGAAGGTATTGCCGGCGGTGTCGGCCTCAACGGCCGCCCGGTATTCACTCTGCGTAATTCTGATGCCTGATTCCGAAAGGTACAGGGCTTTGGAAGCCCGCTGCGCCACCGCCTGATTAAACAGGGCGGTGGTGTTCAACGTGTAAACGGCTCCGACCAACACGGCAAGAAGCACCATCGCGGCGATAATGACCAGTAATGTGCTCCCCGTCTGTTTTTTATTTCCGGTGAAGTATTTGTTCATCATTTAAGATCTTTAATTGGGCCGCGGGGCATAGAGAATGCCGCCGGCTCGCGGACTGATCGACTCCTCATAGGTCGTTGCTATAACGCCTCCGCCGGTTTCATTATCGAGCGATATGTTCACCTTGATTTTATAAAGGGCG
>JAQVSS010000318.1 GCA_028700415.1 Kiritimatiellia bacterium | reverse complement strand
CGGCAGGAACCCGACGCTTTCCGGACGTTGCGCGAAAAACTGGAGACCTTCAGTAAAAACGAGCTCGGCATCTGGGCCATCCAGTTTTCCGCCGACAAACTCACCTCGCTCGCCCGCGAGGCATTGGCGGTCGCCCGCAAGAAGTTCGACGAGCGCGAGGTCCGGTATGGCAACCTCTTCGAAGCGATCCGCAGTTATCGGGAGGCGGTCTTCTATCTCGACACCGTCAACCCCAAACCCGGGTTCTACGCGGAAATCATCGACGGTTTCGAAACGGCCGAGAGCGAGCTGGCCAAACGCTATGAGGAACAGCGTTTCCGCGCCGACCGGGCCATCAACCTCTCGGATTGGACGCCCGCCGCCCAAGAGCTGAAAATCCTCTGTGAACTGATCCCCGACCGGGCCGACCCCCGCCATAAAGAGGCCACGCGCAAACTGATCGATGTGGAGAGCCGCCTCAAAAAAAACCGGCGTTAACCCGCGATCACTTTTCCCAAGCAAGGTACACCGCTATGACACGCAACCGTTTCCCGCCCCTCGCCGCCGCGCTCTTTTGCGCCCTCGCCGTTCTGGCCGCCAAGGATAAAGGCCCTTCCACCCGCCTCGATGTCACGTCCCAACCGGCCGGCGCCACAGTCTTCGTCGACAATAAGGAACGGGGCGTCACGCCGGTCACCATCACCGGCCTCGAACCCGGGCAACACCTCATCCATGTCGCCAAACGGAATTACCTCGACCGGTTCGACTCGGTGGTGTTGGAAACCGGAGTCAGCCGCACGGCCGTTTTTACGCTCGAACCGCTGACCGGGCTTCTGTTGCTCACCACCGACCCGACCAATTGCGCGGTCTCTCTAAAAGGGGTGTCCATCGGGGTCACCCCCCTGCTCATCACCACGCTGGAGAGCGGAACCCACCGTCTCACCATCGCCTCCCCCGGTTATCAGCCCAAAGAGGTCGAGGTCACCCTCGAAGGGCGTACGCCGCTCAAGTTGGAGGTCGCGCTGATGTCGGACTCCGGCACCCTCGCGCTGACCTCCGACCCCGGCGGCGCGGAAGTCTTGGTCAACGGCATTTCCCGCGGTCACACCCCCTGCCGCGTCGACCGCATCCCCGGCGGCACCGTCACGCTCGAAATCAGAACCGAAGGTTTCCAGCCGCACACGCGCGAAATCACGCTCGCGGCGGGCGAGGTGCAGAACGTTGACGTGCAGCTCAAGCCCTTGCCCGGAACCTTGCGCGTGGTTTCAATCCCTGAAGGCGGCCGTGTCTATATCAACGACGAGTTCAAAGGTGAAACGCCCTACGATCTCGCCAACGCCAAACCCGGCACGTACCGTGTGCGCGTGGACAAGGCGGGCCATGCGCCGGTCGCCCGCGACGTGACGCTCGGGAAGGGCGCCTCCGTGACCGAAGAGTTCCGGCTCGCACGAATCACCGGACGCCTCGAACTCATCACGGCTCCCGCCGGCTCGACCGTGCTGATCGACGGCAAGAAAGTGGGCATCACCATTACGCGCAAGGCCGACACCAGCGCCGTGTCCGACCCGTTCGCGGTCGAAGAGGTGCTGGAAGGCGAACACGAGGTGGAAATCTTCAGGAAGGGTTTTGCCAACCAGAAACGTAAAATCGAGGTCAAGCGCGGAGAGACGCTTTCCCTCCAGTTCAGGCTCACGCGGCAGTTCATCCCGAACTATGAAGTCACCACCACCCGCTCTTACTACAAAGGCGTGCTGGAATTCATGAACGAGGAGGGCATCCGCCTCGAGACCGCACCCGGCATCAGCCAGACCATCCCGATAAAGGACGTGAAGAAACACGGCCCCCTGCGCGAAGAGGAGTGACGCGTGTTCCCCGTTGACACTATCCTGCCCGCCCTGGCCGCGTCGCTGGCGGCAAACCGCACGGCCGTTCTCCAGGCCCCGCCCGGTTCCGGCAAGACCACGCGTGTCGCGCCTTACCTGATGGACGCGCCGTGGCTGCGCGGGCGCAAGATCCTGCTGCTCGAACCGCGCCGCCTGGCCGCCCGCGCCGCCGCCGGGTATATGGCCCGCCAGCTCAACGAGCCCGTCGGCCAGTCGATCGGCTACCACATCCGGCTGGACCGCAAAGCCGGCCCCCTCACCCGCGTTGAGATCCTCACCGAAGGCCTGCTCACCCAGCGTCTGCTTCACGACCCCGAACTCGCCGACACCGGCCTCGTCATCTTCGATGAATTCCACGAGCGCAGCCTCGCCGCCGACACCGGCCTCGCGCTCGCCCTCGACTCCCGCCGCGCTTTGCGCCCAGACTTGCGCCTCCTCGTCATGTCCGCGACGATCCGCCCCGACCCCGTGGCCGCACACCTCGGCGACGCCGACATCCACACCGCCGAAGCCAGCCTCTTCCCCGTGGAAACGCGCCTGCTCGCACGTGAATCCTCCGCCCCATTGCCCCAGCAGGCCGCGGAGGCCGTCCTGCGAGCGCTGCGCGAGGAGAGCGGCAGCGTCCTCGTCTTCCTCCCCGGCGAAAGCGAGATCCGCCGCACGGCCGAACGCCTGCGCGACGCCCAGCTGCCCTCCGGCATTTCGGTCCACCCGCTCTATGGCGCGTTGCCGCGCGATGAACAGGACGCCGCCGTCGAACCGCCCGCCCCCGGCCTCCGCAAAATCGTGCTGGCCACCTCCATCGCCGAGTCCTCCCTCACCATCGAGGGCATCCGCGTGGTCATCGACACCGGCTGGATGCGCGTGCCGCGCTTCTCGCCGCGCAACGGCATGTCGCGCCTCGAAACCCTCCGCATCACCCGCGACCGCGCCGACCAGCGCCGCGGACGCGCGGGCCGCCTCTGTCCCGGCGTCTGTTACCGGCTCTGGGACGACGTCACTGACCAGCAGCTCGCCCCCGAGGCCCTCCCCGAAATCTTCGATGCCGACCTTGCCGCCACCGTCCTTCAGTCCGCCGAATGGGGCACCTCCGCACGCGACGGCCTCCCCTGGTTCACACCGCCCCCCGACGCCGCCTGGCGGCAGGCCACAACCCTGCTCCAGGAACTCGGCGCCCTTTCTCCCACTCCCTCCCCTTCATCCTTCACCCTTCCTCCTTCCTCCTTTCCCGCCATCACCCCCCGCGGACGCGCCATGGTCAAACTCCCCATCCACCCGCGTCTCGCCCACATGATCTTCGAGGCCGCGCGCGCGGGCTGCGCCCAACACGCCTGCCTCCTCGCCGCCGCCTTGGTCGAAGCGGCTTCCGAAGCCTCTCTCCGTTACGAGACCGATGCCCGCCGCCTGCTCGACCGGCTCGGGCTGACCGAACCCGACGGGTTCGCCTACCGTGTCAAAGAGCTCGCCCGCCGCTGGAGCCACGGTTATCCAACGCGGGACGCGCAGGTTCTCCCGGAAGGCGTGCTGCTCGCCTGGGCCTTCCCCGACCGGGTCGCCCGCCGCCGCGACACCGCGGGCCGCTACCTCATGCGCAACGGGCGCGGCGCCGTCCTCGACCCGTCCGACCCCCTGGCTCAAGCCGAGTGGCTCGTCGCCGCCGAACTGCAGGACGACACCGCCGACGCCAAGATCCGGCTCGCCGCGCCCGTCACGCGCGAGGAGGTCGAGGACGTTTTCGGGAACGACTTCGAAAGCCGCGCGGTCACCACATGGGACAAGCGCGCCGAAGCGGTGCAGGCCGTCAACCGCATCTGCCTCGGCGAGATCGTGATCAAAGAGGGCGGGCAGGCGCGTCCAGATCCGGACAGCCTGCGCGCCGCGCTCTTCGAGGGCATCCGGCAGAAGGGCATCGGCCAGTTGCCGTGGACAAAAAATTCGCGCGCCCTCCAGTCCCGTGTCTGTTTTTTGCACAGGGCCCTGCCGGACCAAGCCTGGCCCGACTTCTCCGACGGCGCGCTGCTCGCCGGTCTCGACACCTGGCTCGGCCCCTACTGCGACGGGGTCACACGCTGGCCCCACGTGCAGGCGCTGGATTTGACGGTCATCCTCTTGAACCGGCTCGACGCCTGCGGCTGTTCGCGCCGCCTGCTGGACGAACTCGCGCCCACGCACTTGCCCGTCCCCAGCGGCTCGCGCATCCAGGTCCAGTACGATCAGGATGCGCCCAGCCTCGCCGTGCGTATCCAAGAAGTGTTCGGCATGACGCAGACCCCGAAGATCGCGGGCGGCCGTGTGCCGGTGGTGATGCGCCTGCTCTCCCCCGCACAGCGCCCCGTGCAAGTCACGGGCGACCTTGAAAGCTTCTGGACGACCGGCTATGCCCTCGTCCGCAAAGACCTCCGCGGCCGCTACCCCAAACACTACTGGCCCGAAGACCCCCGCGAGGCGACCCCCACGCATCGCGTCCGCCCGCGTCCATCCTGATAATCCTCAAAACACCTGTCCCGAATGGCGCTAAGATAAGACCGCTTCTGGTTCCTAATCGTAATCCTGATCGTAATCTTAATCTCTCGAATAGAACGGATTACGATTACGAGCAAGATTATGATTAAGGCGGGGTTGTGATACATAAACCGCGAATCAACGCGAATCAACGCGAATAAATTTGTGATCTTAGCGCGCCGCAGTGGTAGGGCGGTTTCCCCGAAACCGCCGCGGACACCTCTCGGGGAGGCATCCGTACCCCGCTCGTGCCTACCGGAACGCAGCAAAGTAGGGCGGGACGTCCCGCCGTACTGGTCCGCGAACGGTTCGGGGAACCGTCACTACCAAACCTTCGGCGTTCAGCGTTCGACGTTCAGCGTTCTCCCCACCCAACAAGTGAATCCACAATAGCCGCAGAGAACGCAAAGATCACAAAGAAAAATCCGCGAAACGCCTTGACCCTATTGGGTTTTCCCCCATCTTTGCGCTCTTTGCGGCTAATCTTCAACTGCTCTTTTTAGGTTAAAAGTGTAGCCGTTTCTGGTGGGGACGCCTCCCCGAGGCATCCGCCCTTCGGCCGACTCAGGGTAGACGGACGGTTTGGGAAACCGTCACTACCTGACATCACACAACCGCCATGCTTTGACTCACGCGGGC
>JAQVSS010000317.1 GCA_028700415.1 Kiritimatiellia bacterium | reverse complement strand
CGCCGGCCGCGCCTTACGCCGGGCCGGCGCTCTTCATTGCCGGGGGGACGTCGCCCTTCAGGATCAGGAAAGACGAAGCGCTGATCCGCGGGCGGTTTCCGGCGGCGCAGTTTGTGACTGTCCCCGACGCCGGCCATCTGGTCCATACGAACCAGCCGCAAGCGTTCGTGACGCACGTCCGGACTTTTCTTGAAGGCCTGTAGGTGCCCCGTCAGAACAGATTGAAACGGCGGCGCAGGAACCATTCGGTTAGCAGGAGCAGCACGAGGGCGGTCAGGAAGGCGGGGGTTTCGAAGATCAGAAACCGTTCCCGTTGGACAACGTTTTTCCGGACCGCGTCGTGCAGGCTGTCTTCGAGCTTTTCCGCTTCCTCAACGGTGAAAATGTGTTTCTCGCCGCTGTATTGACGGAAGGATTCGCGGTCGGAGCGGATGTTCACGCTCTCCTCCAGAATGTCGCCCACCAGCAGGAACTTGTACCGCGTGCGGAGCACCTCGCGCCCGTCTTGGGAAGTGACCCGCAACACGTAGCGCCCCGGCTTGAGGCCGGGCAATTCAGCCATGAAACAGTCGGTTTTCCTTTCGAGGGAAAACGTGGCCACGGGCGTGTCCCCTTCCGCCGGGAACACGTCGGCCTTGACCGTCAGGGCTTGGCCGTTGCCGCCGGGATGACGCGCAAGGGCGGTGACGGTCACGCGCTCGTCTTCGGCCAGTTCGGTTTTCGGCAGGGACACGTTGAGCAGGTCGGCCTCCTCATCGAGGGTCTTGGCGAAGGCCACGAGCTGGCGCCAGAAGCGGCCGAAATTCTCGTCGCGTTTCCCGGCCGGGCCCCACTGGTGAAACGCGTTGCTCAGCAGCGCGGTGACTTTTCCCCGCCCGTAGGTGTGCCAGACGAGCAGGGGATGGCGAGTCTTGCCTTCCGCCCACAGCCCGACCCGCGCGTTCGCCTTGACGTCCTTGATTTGGTTGATGCCGTTGAGCGCCAGCTCGGCGGAGGCCCCGTTGTCCGCGATGATGGCGCGGACTTGTTCCGTCAGCGCGTCGCGGGCGGCGGGGTCGGTCGCGACGGTGAACGTGCCGGAGACGAAGGAGTCCTCCAGCGGCACGACCGGGAGCAGCCGGTGCAGGGGCGAGCCGGCCGGGATCTTGCCGAAAGAGTCGGTGCCCGCGAGGCAGATGAGCGAGCCGCCCCGGTTCACGTACTGCTCCAACACGAGGGTTTCGGCGGGCGAGAGCAGGTCGCCGTTGTGCGAGCCCAAAATCAGGCACGTCACATTCTTGAGCGCGTCGGCCGTCTTCGGGAGACCTTTGGAGAAAGCCCCGTTGGTTTTGTGGCCGCGCAGGCGGTAGGTGTCGCCGGAGACCCTGTATGCGGCGGTGAATATTCCGTTTTCGTCTTTTGTGAATTCGCGCAACAAGGGGCGTAAACTGTTGTTGAGCACGGGAAAATAGGCGGCGATCTCGTCTTTTGCCTGCACGACCTCCACGGCGAGTTCGCGGCGGTTGTTCAGGTCGGCGACCTCGTCGGGCAGCACGCCGCACTCGATGCGGATCAGGTGGACGCCGGTTTTGGCAAATGTGGTTCGGACCGTTTCGGTATGCGTCCTGCCGCTGCTCAACGCGGGAGTGGCGGTGTGAACCGGAACCCCGTCGACGAGCACCCGGAACTCGGCTGTTTTTTCGGCGGGGTAACCCTGCATCAAGAGGGGAATATCGAGGGTCAGTTCTTCACCCTCGCTCACCTTGCCGGGACACGTGAACGGTTCGATGCCCAGATCCTTGACTTTTGCGAGATCGGTCCCGACCTGCACGCTCATGACCGGCACGGCGGTTTCGCTGCCCTTGAAGCCGGAGTGGTCGATGCCGTCGGTCAACAGCACGAGCGCGGCGGTGCGGTTCAAGCCGATGTCCTTGTCGACGCGGGCGACGGCCTGTTTGAAATCGGTTCCCCCGCTGGGCTTGAGCGAGGCGAACGCGTCGGTGCCGGGGTGCCGCCGCGTCTGGCTGTCGAAGGAATAAAAAGCAAAGGGGTAATCGGCAAGGCGTTTGAAGCGGGTGCCGCGCAGGAAGGCAACGGCCCTCTCCAAACGCGACTGGCCGTTGGGGAGGTCGCGTGTGGCCATGGAGGCGGAGTCGTCCAGCAGAAACACGAGGTGCGACTTTTCGAGGTTGCGTTCCTCGGTCATGTGGCCGGGGCAGAGCAGCATGAGCGACACGAGCGCGAGACTCGCCAGGCGGAGGGCGAGAAGCAGGGCGTGCTGCCACGGCTCCACCACAGGGTTGCGGCGGCGGTACGAGTAGGCCGCCACGCCTGCCGAAAGAATCAGCAGGACCAGGATGAGCCAGGGGGGGAGCAGGGGAAAGAAGTTCATGTGTGCATGCGCGTGTTTGTGCGGGAGCGTTGGCGGGTGGAGATGTAGGTGTTGCCCAGCAGGATTTCCAGCAGGAGCAGGAACATGACCAGAAAAAGGAAGGCTCCTGTCAGGTCGCCGCCTTGACGGGTGTTGCGGATCTGCGGGTCCAGCGCGGCGTCGGTTTTGAGAATGCTGACCTTGCCCCGCACAAGGCTGGCCAGGCGGCCCGGGGCGAGTGTCTTGAGAGCGCTTTCGGCGGGAGGCGGGTTGACGGCTACGGAGCGGGGCGAGGCGCGCTCGGCGGTGAGGATGCCGGGTTGCCAGGTGTCGGCGAACACGGCTTCACCGTTTTCAACCGGTGTCTGGAAGCGCGCACCGCCGCTGTGGCTAAGCGAGACCTGCTTGTCGTCAGGTGCGAGGGCGGCCAGCCGAAGGAGCTTTCCGCAGGTGGCTCCCGCGTTCTGTTGCGGGTCGTGCGCCGCATACGTCAGCAGGTGGATCATGGCGATGGGGAAGGATTTGAGCTCTGGCCAGTTGCTGGTGTCGCGGCGGGGCGAGAAGGCGCAGGCGATGAAGCTGCCCGGACCGATCTTCTCCTCAACGATCACCGGGTGGCCGCGGCTTTCCGCCAGGACCGTGCCGGAGGGTGAGGGCGCGAGCGTGTGAAGGCGCTGCCACTTCACCAAATCCATTTGCAGCAGCCCGTTGAGACCGCCCAGCGGGCCTTTGAAGGTCAGACCGCTGAAGCCGTCCTGTTGCCGCGCGCCGAAAAGTTTCTGCAGGTTGGCCTCTTGGAAAGCGGCAAAGGTTGTCTGATCCACATTTGCGCCTGCGAATGTGAGCACCGTCCCGCCGTTCCGCATGTGGCGGGTGAGCATGGCCGACGTTTGCGGGGTCAGGGGCAGCGGGTTGGCGAGGGCGACGACGTGGTATTTCTCCAGCTCCTTGGGCGAAAGTTCCTGGACAAACCCCTGCCCGGTCTGGATGCCATTGATGGCTTCGCCCTCGGAGGGATCTACGGCCAGTTTAAGGAAATGGAAAGGCCTGACCCGGCTCAGAACGTCGGAGTCGAGCAACAGCACGCGGATGTTCCCGCTGACATTCACGGTGAAGAAGCACCGGTTGTCGAGGTCGAGGTTCCGGTCGGTGATCCGGACAGAACCGTTGAGCGCCCCCGCTCCTGACGGCACGTACTCGAAACGGCCTTTCACGGACTCGCCGGCAGGGACGGTGAGCGTTTCGGTGGCTACGGTTTCCGAGGCAACCATCAGGCTGACCTCGGTTGGGCTGTCTGTTTCGCCGTGGTTCCGGATTTCGTACGGGATGACCATCCGCTTGTTGACCATCTGCGGGCGGGTGGAGAGCAGCACGCCTTCGACCGAGAGATTTTCCGCGCTGCCGCCGATCGGCAGGAGGTAGACCCGCAGGCCTTTCGCCTCTTCGGTCTCAATGGGATTCGACGGCGCCTGGTTGCTTTGAAAATCCGAAAGGATGAACACCTCGCGGTTCGGGTTGCCCTCGGCGTTGAGATCATGAAGGGCCTGTTTCAGCCCGGCACTGTATGAGCCGGTGGCGCCGGTCACCGCGGCCTCTTCGAGAAGCTGCCGTACCCGTTGGCGTTTGCGCGTCATGGCGACGCCCTGCCGGCCCGAGAGAAAGACCAGCGCGGCGGCGTCGCCTTCCGACAGGGTGTTAAGGATCTCCTCCGCTTTTTGCACGCTCAATTCAAAGGCGGTCGCACCAGAACCGAGCTTGCGGTTCATCGAGAGCGTGTCGTCCAGAACGATGGCGGCGTTCGTGCGTGTCGCGAAGGAGCCGGACACGTTTTGGAGCAGCGGCTTAGAGAGCGCCAGGGCGAGGCAGAGCAAGGCCAGCGTGCGGATCAGCAGGAGCAGCAGTTCGCGCAGGCGGCGGCGGTGGGCCAGATGGCGTCTGCGCTGCTGGAAAAACTGCAGGGTTGAGAACTCCACATTGGCTTTGCGGCGCCTGAAGAACAGGTGGAGAGCCTTATAAGGGACAGGTTAATAGTTGTAACATTCTGCTGCGTCTGTGTTTCCATAGCTGAGTCAGCATGCGGCGGATGGCCACATCAATGCGTAATATCGTTCATTGAAAGGCATATGTTGGCGTAATTTTAGCTATTGCAAAAGTGATATTGGGCATGTTACGCTTTTAAACATGAAAAACCGTAACATTAAAGCCGCGTTGTCAAGACGGTTGGCCGGCCCTTTGGGTAACCTTGTCTTGGTCATGGGAGCCCGGCAAACCGGCAAGACAACCCTGTTGCGGCACCTGTGCTCGGATTACGCCTATGTTTCTTTTGATGACCCGGTTGTCCGTCCGCAGTTATTGAGCATGTCAGCGTCCGACTGGCTGGCCTCATACCGCAGAGTGATTCTGGATGAGGTTCAGAAGGCGCCGGCCATGTTTGACACGGTTAAAGCCATGGTGGACAGTCAGCCTGATTGCCGGGTGGTTTTATCCGGCTCCAGCCAGATCATGCTGATGGAGCGTGTCAAAGAGTCATTGGCTGGCCGCGTCTCCATTTTCGAAATGTACCCCCTGACCCTGCCGGAAATGAGCACCGAAGGATGGGACGATCCTTTACGCTGTTCCCGGCTGTGCCGTTTCCTGACGGACAACAACCGCGACAGCCGTGTCTTTTCCG
>JAQVSS010000316.1 GCA_028700415.1 Kiritimatiellia bacterium | reverse complement strand
AGCAAGGCGGCGGGAACGGTGGTGTCCACATCGGAAGCGCGGGCCACGGCGATCGCCTTGTCGATCGCGGCCTGATCCAACTTGGAGGAACGTTCCGACAACGGGAACGCCTCTTGATTTCCGGCAAGCGCGTTGGTTTGCGAGCGGGCCGTTCCTCCGGCCAGGAACACCGCGACAGGCAGCCACAGCAAAGAAGGCCCGACTTTTCGTGTCATCCCATCACCCCCGCTTAAAAACGCCGCTTATTTCCAGTATGTTTTCACCAGCGACTGAGCCACCCGCTTCGCGCCGGGATTGGTGAGGTGGATACCGTCCGCGTCGCGCACCGTGAGCACGGAACCGTCCGGCGCCATCACGTAAAGCGAGAACGTCCCCGGCTTGCGCGAAAGCAAGGGGCTGCTGTCGAACAGCATGATCTTGTCCTTGCGCGCCTCAACCGCCGCCTCTTTCGTAAAGATCGCGTTGACGAGTTTGGCGTACTCCTGCTGCACCGGCTCCCGCATATCGGGCAACAGCAGCCAAATGACACGGGTGGCCCCGCCCTTGATGAGTTCGTCCATGATCCGCCCGATCCTGAGCGCGTACTCGCGCTCCCATTCGGGCGTGCCGAGCATCACCACGCGGCCGGTCACATCCTTCAGCGTCTGCCGGTCATTCGCGCCCAGCGACACCACCACCGTGGCGGGCTTATGCTCCTTCATCAGCGCATCCGCTTTCGCGAACCAGTCAAACGCATCCAAGCGGGCCAGCCCCGAGGCCAGCGAAGAAAAACTCGCGGTGGGCTGCACCCCGGCGGCCTTGAGTTCCTTTTCCATCGCGAGCCCCAACAGCCGCATCATCGAATCGCCCATCATCAGGACAGGCGCCCCCCCTTCGGCGGCCCGTGAAACCGACGGCACCGCAAGGGCCAGAACTGCAGCCACTGCTAAGAAAAATCCTTTTTTCATTCTTTTCCTCCTTTTTTGACCGACGCGTGATTGAGGCTTTTTCCAACCGTGTCCTGCGCCGCCTGCCGGACATAAAACAATCCCGACAACCGGGAGACCTGTTCAACCGGATGCAGAACCTTCAGCCATAAATCGCGCACACGCCCATACTCCAACAACTTGGCACTTTTATACATGGCAACGCCATTAAAGAGTAACATAAGGACGAAAAAAACGCCTACACAAAAACAGGCCTGCCTGACCGGAACGCCGGTTCCCGCCGGAGTGCCGCCCGTTTTATCCCGTGTGTCGCTCATGCCGGAACCTCCGTTAAAACTGGAAATAGATGAACGGGGCAACGCCCTCTGGGCCCACGCCCAAAATCAGCGTCAGAAGCACAGCCGCGACTCCCGCCTGAACCCAGAGGGGCCAGCGGTTCACCGCGTCCCACACGCGCCGCGGCCGGTTCCCGTCCATGAACTGCATCAGGAAGCCAATCCCCAGCACCAGAACCGCCGTCCCGGAGAACAATACGCTCGCCCGTCCCCAGTCGCCGAGACCTCGCAAGATGCCGCCGACCGCCGCCATGTTCTGCGCCCGGAAAAGGATCCACGCGAAACAGACCACCTGAAAAATCCACACGCGCCCCAGGACGGCCCACCCCAGCGGCGTGTGTTCCGGAGGTTTCTCCGGCAGGCCGCACAACCTGCGGGCCATGCGCTCCAGGGAGAGATAAACGCCGTGGTACGTGCCCCACAGCACAAACGTCCAACCCGCCCCGTGCCACAATCCGCCCAGCACAAAGGTCACCAGCAAATTCCAGCGCGTGCGCATGGTCCCCTCCCGCGAACCGCCCAAAGGGATGTACAGGTAATCGCGCAGCCATGTGGAGAGCGAGATGTGCCAGCGCCGCCAAAACTCCTGCAGCGTGACCGCAAAATAAGGCGCATGAAAATTGATCGGGAAATGGAACCCGAGCAGCAACGCGCAGCCGATCGCAATGTCGGAGTAAGCGGAAAAATCGCAGTAAATCTGGACCGCGTAGGCATACACGCCCAAGACGGTATCCACCGCGCCGTACTCCTCCGGCATCGCGAAAACCGGATCGGCCAGATGCTCGGCCAGCCAGTTCGCGATCACCATCTTCTTGAACAGTCCGCCCAGAATCAGTGTCGCCGCGCGCCCGGTGTCCAGACGGGCCGACCAGCCGGGGAAGACCGCCATCTGGGGCAGAAGGCCCGCCGCACGCACGATGGGACCGGCCACAAGCTGCGGGAAAAAGGCGAGGTAATTGACAAAATCCAGCGTGGAGGCAGCCGCCGGCGTATGCCGCCGGTAGACGTCCACCACATAGCTGAGCGCTTGGAACGTGTAGAAGGAGATGCCGACGGGCAATACGATTTTTTCGATAAACGGCAGCACCTGCTCCTGCAGCCCGATCAGTTGCTCTGTCGTGCCCAGCCGCGCGCAGAGCGGCACCGCCAGCGGCACCGCCAGCCGCGCGAACAGGAAGCCGGTGTATTTGAACACGGCCAGGACGAGGAGATTTGCCGCGACGGCCCACGCGATCAGATGTTTGCGCGTCCGCTCCCTCTCTGTCCGGGTGATCCATACCGCAGCCCCGTGGTTCAACACTCCGGATACCGCCAGCATCAGCGCGAATTTCCAGCTCCAGTATCCGTAAAAGAAAAGGCTCGCGCCCAGCAGCGTCCACTTGCGCAGCCGAGGAAAGGGCACCAGCCCCCAGTGCAGGAAAAAGACGACCGAGAAGAAAAGCGCGAACACCGTTGTCGGAAAGAGCATGCTCCAACCCTTATCCCTGTTTATTTATTCACCGGAGACGCCTGGGCCGGCTTTTCCTGGGCCGGGACCAGTTTGTCCCGCAACTTCTGCCAGAGCGATTTTGAAGGATCGGGCGCTTGTCCAGCTCCGGATTCCGCAGCCGGCGCCTGCGGCAACACGCTGTCCGTTGCGGCCGCCGAACGGGCATTCAGGTTCGAAGAGACCGCCTCGGCGCGCGCCCGGAAAACATTGGTCGCCCCCTGCGGCGCCACCGGGGCGACCGCCCCTCCCGCCGCCGTGACGCGGTTAGTAACCGCATCTGCAACGGCCTGCCGGTTCGACACCGGTTCAGCCACACTGCCGCGAAACACGGGTTCGGCTGACTTTGGCACAGCAATCCGGGCAAAAGCCACTCTCTGAGTCGGGGCTCCCTCTTGCCCGGCCTGGAAGCAGCGGGGGATCACGACAAGCCGCGGCTCGACACCTTGCCGGAACTTCGGATCCGCAAGTCTCGCCGACCACTCCTGATAGGAAAGCGCCTGTTCCTGCCACTCCTCTTGAACCGGATGAAGCAACAGGCTACCGCGCTGGATCTCCCTGATACCCGTCTTGTCCAACTTTTTCAGCTTTGCCGCTTCCAGTTCCCCGTCCAGCGGCACGCTAACCGCAGGCCAATAGGACTCCTCCTGACGCAGGACGATGAAATCGGCGGTGGTCTTTTCGAGCGCTTCCTCCATTTTCTGATACCATGCGGCATCGGGAGGCGTGCGCACACGCAAGATCATGCCGACCAACCGGTGCTTGAGTATCAGATCCGTCAGCACCTTCGGCAACGTCTCGGAAAAATAGGCCAGGTCAACCACCGGCATGAGGCGCAGACGGTGGAACGTGCAGAACATCCTGAAGGCCGACAGGTCAACTTCAGGCTCCGTAGGGATCGTGCCGTCGGGAAGCTGGGTGAACGCGAACGGTGCCAGCGCCGACATGTCCCTCACATGCGTCCGTACCCCGTCCAACGCCTTGCGGATACCATCCGGCTGCAATTTCGGCGGCACGAACAGAATCGTCGGCGTGAGAGGCCCGCACTCGATGCGGGCGATCCGCGCGCGGGCCAAGCCCAGTTCAGGCGCAAAGGGGGCGATACTCCACCACCCGTAACACACATCCTGAGGAATCACGAGAGGTGTCGTGAACACCGGCAGGTCATTGACATACCCGACCGCGCCGTCGCCCCGAACCTCCAGCTTCAGCCTGACCGTGCCCGGCGGCCTCAGCCATGGGCGGCTGTCATACGTCCGCAACTCGCTATTAAACCACGACTGGATACGGATGTACCCCTCGTCGTCGAACCCGAACCGGACCATCGACCGCGTGCTGCGGCGCGCGTACAGCCAGAACATGCCGGCCGTCTCGTCCAGCGTCGCCTCCAGATAACCGTCGCGCAACAGTTCCGATTTTTTTAGCCGCAGGAAGGCCTCCGACATATCCGAGCCCGCGCGCAATTCGTACCGGCCAAACGCGGAAGGCCGGAACCCGCCGAAAGCGATCCAATTGTCCGAAAGCTTGTCGGTCACAAAATTCTCGGCGACCGCATTGGTGAGCGGCAGGAAGCCCTGAAAAAGCGCGCGCGTCTTCTTGTTGGAGACTTTATTGGCGGTGTCGCGCACAAAGTCAAAGAACACGCTCGCCTCGGGGATCGCCAGCAGCTCCGCCGCAAAAATATCCCGTCCAAACCCGAACAGGTGCGTTTCCGAACCGCGTCCGATCATCAGCAGCTCCTGCATGTTGGCGTACCGGTCGGCGGGCTCGTCCAGCATCGTCTGGAAAATCAAACGCGCCTCGATATTGTCGGGATGCCGCGCCACCAGATCCTTCATCACACGGCAGGCTTCGTTGCGCTGCCGGTGGCGATCCAGCCACTGCGCCTGCGCGATCGTCACCGCCGGGCTGTCGGGGAACGCCCGTGCATAGACGTTCAGGATATCCGCCGACTCATCCAGCCGGTTCAACTGCTCCAGCAAACGCGAATGCCGGATCGCAAGATTCATTTGTCCGGGATTGATGTCCAGGCTTTGCGAAAAGGCCTCCAGCGCCTTCTCAGGCTCGTTCAGCCGCAGCCAGGCATCGCCGATCAGCGACATCGCCTCCGCACTCCGGGAATCCTGTTTGAACCACGCCTCCCAAGCCTCGACCGCCTTCTTATACTCGCCCGCTGTAAACGCGTCAAAACCCTTCTGGCGCAACTCTTCATACCTGGCTTCAGGAGAGATGTCGTTGTAAACCGAAAGCATGTTGGAAAGCTGGTAGTACAAGGTCAGGGTC
>JAQVSS010000315.1 GCA_028700415.1 Kiritimatiellia bacterium | reverse complement strand
ACGACCCGGCTGCTGTTATCGGGTCTTGTCTGTTTGTGACTGAAGAATATCCAAGACGGTTAAAATATTGTAAAATCAAGAAGAATCGGATCAGTCCCAAACAAGCGCCTCAAGCCATTGAGGCAGACAGCCACGCATGCATATGAATTGCACCAGGCGGAAAGAGCATGCCATGAAAACCAAATTCGTTCTTGCAGCCATGATCGTCCTGAGCATCCTGATCTCGGGTTGCCAAATGAACCCCACGATCACAACCACACCTCAAATCACAAGTGAAGCATTGCCGGCAGCCACACTGTCTTTCTATTTTCCGCAGCTGACGGTAGGAGAAAAGCCCGACACACAGCTTGTCTTGTCAGAACTGGAAAGCAAGGCTGCTGACCGGCTGAATATCCAGCTCAATTTCAAATGGCTGCCGCCCGCTCTTTATGCGCAAACCGTTGAGACAAGGCTTGCTTCCGGTGAAGAACTGGACGCCTTCTTTTGCGGCCTTCCGGGTCAAGGGCTATTGGATTTTATCGCTTTGGCTCGAGACGGCCTGCTAGCCGATCTGACTGACGCGCTTCCCGCGTATGCGCCGGGACTTGTCGCCCAATACGAGCAAAACGATTTGAATTGCGCACGGGTCGATGACAGGCTCTTTGCCATTCCCTCTCTCTTCCCGATGGCCGACCATGTATACGCGATCGTCCGGCAGGACTTGATGGACAGCTATGGCCTTGCTGCGATCGAAACATTTGCCGACTACGAGCAGTACCTGGCCACGATCAAAGAATACGAACCGAATACCATTCCCGGGCGGATCGCCGACAGCACCGTCGCACTGTTTGCCAGGGCCTTTGGCTATGCCGTTTTTGACAAGGATCACGGTCTGGTGTATGGCTGGAGCGATCAGTCCATGCAGCTTATACCGTGGGAACAGACACCAGAATTTCAGATTGTCGTCGATTACCTGACGGACTGGGCGCAAAAAGGATACCTGGAACTGGCCGCGCAAGGCGCCGGTGATATCTGGAATGCCGGCGACAGGATCATCAATGGCCAGATCAGCTCCTTCCTGTTTGCGGGCGAATACCGGATCGGCGAAACCATCAGCCTCGTCGAGTATGTGCTGAACAATTATTTTCTCAACAACAATATCCCCAGAGAAATCGCTGCCTACCGCCTGTATCCCGATCTCGAGGCCCAACGGCTGAATCCTTTGGGCAACGGTCTGACAACAGGCTCACTTGCCCTGTCTGCCCAAAGCGAGAATATGGAACGCACCCTGATGTTTTTAGATTGGCTCCAGAGCAGCCAGGAATCCTATGACATCCTTATGTACGGCATAGAAGGCAAGCATTATCAGCTTGACGGCGAGCGGCTGGAATTCCCGCAAGGCATGACGATTGACCAGAATGCGTGGATCGGCTGGGATGGCCGACAGGCGTTCAAGAATCTCGCTTATGAACGATTTGCTACCGATATGCCGCTTGAAGATAAAGAGCAGTACACACAAAATATCCGTTTCAATGCCGTTTTGGCCCCGCACGAAGGCTTTTTTGCCGACTATGAACCCATTGCCGATCTGCTGGAGCTGCGAAAGCAACAGCTCCTTGCAAAAATAGAATTGCCGTTGCTGACCGGCACCTTCGATCCCGATGACCTCGACACCTTAATCGGGCAACTGAACAAAACAGGAACCGATGAAATCATCGTCAACATCCAAAACCAGCTTGAGTCTTTTCACGCTCCGTGACGATTCGTCTGAACATGTGATTTAAGAGGCCGCGAGAAATCGCGGCCTCTTATAGCCGTTTGTCGTGATCATTGGCATGAACGCCGACAACGCGATCAGCGGGACTGCTCATATGACGCCTGTTAAGTTTTTGCGCCTGTCTCCAGCCAAGCCAGTTCTGGCGATCCCCACTGCCTGGCATGTGCGATGATCCTGGCCTTTAACGCTTCTCTTGCCGGTTTGTGTTCCGGGTCATTGAAAACATTCTGCCGCTGCAGCGGATCCTGAACCCGGTCAAACAGCAAATTGTCCACGTTCTCCTTGACATAGGCCAGCTCGTATTCCGGAGTAAAGACACCGATCCGGTTTTTCATCGAGCCATAAATAAACACTTCGTCTTCCCAGGGAATGGCTTTTTCGCGCAGCAGAGGAGAAGCGTCGCGGCCTTGTTCACGACCGCAGGGTGAAACACCTGCCAGGCCCAGCAACGTCTGCTGGATGTCAACCGTGGAAATGAAAGAATCAACGACGGTGCCCGGCCTGATCTGCCCCGGCCAGCGGATCAGGAACGGAATGTGGTAGGCCGTCTCAAAAAGCTGGTTTTTATACATGATCCCGTGTTCTCCCATGTATTCGCCATGGTCCGTTGTAAAGATCAAAATGGTTTCATCCAGAAGGTCCAGCTGTTTCAGCCTGTCCAGAAAAAGGCCGACATTGTCGTCAATACATTTGACTTCACCGCAGTACTGCGCCATGTTTTTCTTCAGGTTTTCCTCGGTCATTCCCTCTGGAAGTAACGTCCAGTGGCGGGCTGCGTCAGTCTCCAGCCAAGCGGGCTTGCTGTCATAAAAGGTCTCCGGAACCGGCATGTCTTCAGGGGCGTACATCCGATCATATGGGGCTCTGACGGAAAAGGGGGTGTGCGGGTCGGGGATGCTTAGGACCAGGAAGAAAGGCTTTTGCCGTTTCCTGCTGACAAAAGCATCTGCTTTCGCGAACAGCCAGTCGGTTGTATAAGTCTGTTCGTCGCCGATTTGCTGATTGCTGATCGTAAACGATCCGTCCGCCTGTTCGATGACCTTTTTACCATGCCCGGTCTCAACCATGTATCGGCAGTCGTCGAAGCCCCTTGCCCGTTCAGGGGGAATACAGGGGCCGATTCTTGGCGGATGATCCGGAAAGCGGATCCCAACGTGTTCAGCCGTGTTGCCGCTGATCCGAAGCGTAGCGCGAAGGTTGGCTTCTGTCCCGTCCAGATGCCACTTGCCGATATACCCCGTTTCGTACTGGTGATCGCGTAATATGTGCGCAAGCGTCACTTCATCTGCACCCAGAGGCACGTCGTTGAGGAAGGCTCCGTGGCCATGCGGGTAGCGTCCCGTGAGCAGGCAGCCTCTGGATGGCGTGCAAACCGCGGAATTGGTGAAATAATTGTCCAGTCGTGCGCCTTCGGCAGCGATCCGGTCGATGTGCGGCGTCTGCACCAGGGTGCCGCCATAGGCGCCCAGTGTCCAACAGCTCTGCTGGTCAGTCAAGATCATCAAGATATTGGGCTTTTTCATCTCATGCATCCTCCTCCCGGGGGTCTGGTTCTATATTAATGATTAACGATCAGGCAGATAAAAGCAATGCACAGCGCACCATACTGTTTCAGACCTGCAAAGAAGAGGAAGGTCTCGAAACGGATTTTGGCCGCTCCGAACCGGGACGATCGTCTTTTCGTGAGATCAGAAGCGGCATGGGCATGTAATTTAACAAGCGGAAAATGGACGCAAAGCACTCAGAATCGCCGTTCCGGCAGTTATCATGGTTCATGTTATCTAACCGCCAGACACCGGTTGCGACCGTGTACAACAGCCGATGGAAATTGATCGAACCCCTTGTGGTATACTTGAAAAAAATCATGGATTATTCGTCCCTCTGGAGGACCTTCGCATGCGACTTCGCCTGATGACCTACAACATCGCTTCCTGCCGTATTTTCGATCAGCAAAAAAGAGTTGATGTCGCGGCAACCGGGCGGACGATTGCCGCCTTCAAACCGGACCTTGTTGTCCTCAATGAAGTTCGTGGCGGCGAAATCGGACCCGACTCAGCCGGTCAGACGATGCAGCTGGCCCGGCAGTTGGGCATCGACGGCTACTTTGCCCAGGCGACATGCCTGCCAGGCGTCGGCGCCTATGGCAATGCGCTGCTGTCGCGGTTTCCGATTGTCCGCGCCGAGGTCGTCCCCATTCCCGACCCGCCGGTACGCGGGGAAGGGTATTACGAAACACGCTGCCTTCTGCGGGCTGTCATTGAGGTGGGTGCCAGACGGCCGCTCACCTTGCTCGCCAGTCATTTCGGCCTGGTGGACGACGAAAAGATAAACGCTGTAACGGTGGCAGCTGAAGCCATCAGGAATGCTTCGGAACCGCTTGTTTTTGCCGGCGATCTGAACATGACCCAGGACAACCCGATCCTGGCCCCGATGTTTGCCTTGCTTCAGGATGCGGCCCGCTCAGACGACGGCCCTTTGCAGATGACCTTTCCATCAGATCAACCCGACCGCCGGATCGATTACATTTTCCATTCCCCGTCGATCCAGGTGCAGGTACTCGAGGTGCCTGCCGTAATGACCAGCGACCACCGGCCGGTGATTGTCGACCTGTTGATCCCCTGAACGAGTGTCCGCAGGCCCATGCGCAGCAAAAATGCAAGCGCATGAACGCAAAGGCATGCCTGAGACAGGCATCTTCCAGGATAACAGGATACCTGCAGGAGGCGTCGATCTTAACCCCGATACAGAACAAACCCTGGCGCTGCAGATGGCTCCAAATTGGTGCAAGAGGATAAAGAAAATGGAAAAGCAAAAGTCAACTATCGTAAAAGCCCGGCCTGACCATATCGCCGAAGCCTGTGACATTGCGGTTGATGCCTGGACACCTATCCGTGACGTGTTCCGCGATGAAATCGGCGATGAGCTGTATGCCGCTTTTTACAGTAACTGGCAAGACGAGAAGCGGCAGACGGTCACGCGTGAACTGTTGGCAAACAACGGGTATGTCGCCATGCTGGACGGAAGGGTTGTTGGCTTCATCAGCTACACGGTTGACCGCGTGAACAAGGTGGGTACGATCGGTACGAACGCAGTGCATCGCGCCTATCGGGGGCAGGGCATCGGCGGACAGCTCTATCAGCATGTCTTTGACTGCCTGAAGGCTGAAGGTGTCTCCTTTGTCAAGGTTGTTACCGGGCTGGATGAGGGCCACGCACCGGCCAGGCGCGCCTATGAAAAAGCAGGTTTTACAGCCAACCTGAAAAGCATCTGCTATTATAAAAAGCT
>JAQVSS010000314.1 GCA_028700415.1 Kiritimatiellia bacterium | reverse complement strand
CACGTCTTGCCGAGCATCGCCTTGAAACCGGGAGAGGTCTTGTAGCCGCTCACCTTCGCGAAGCGCCGCGCCGCGTCAAAGGCGCCGCGGCTCGATGGCACGAAGGCGAATACCGCATCGTTGTGCGTCACAAGCCGCGCGATGCGGTTGGACGTGTCGACCTCGAGATAATCGCACGGGACATCCGTCGCCTCCACGAGCGCCAGTCCGTTCGTAAACTCAAATCCGACATGACGCGTCGACAGCGCGAAGCCGCTCTGCAGGAGCTTGAGCCGGTCCAAGTCCTCCCACACGGCGCCCGTGCCGCCATAGACCCGCTTCGCCCTGTGCGTGGCCCTGCCGGTCGTAAGCCGCGTGAAGCGCGGTGAGCCATCCGACGTCTTCCTCGCCGAGCGCGTGTCCCACGCCACCTTGAGCGCCCCTTGCTCGGCATAGACCTGTCCGCGCACCGCCGGCGCCGACTTGAGGCACGTTAGCGCCTCGCCGTCCACCTCCAGCTCGAAGCCCCGGATCGCCACCGAGGCGGACTTCCCGTCCGTAAAAGCGATCACCGCGTCGAGTAGTCCCGCGGGACCGTACTCGACGCCCGCGCCGTACGCGTCGCCGTCCGCAGTCAGCAGATACGTGCCCGCACGGGAATCGGCCCCCTCTTCAAGCGCCTTGAACGCCTTCTCCGTTGCCGCGCGCTCCCGCACCAGCCATCCCGCTTCGTCTGTCGGCGCCGGCACTTCGCCGACCTCGATAACGGGATCGCCCCACGCATACGAGTCCCAGGCCGTGTTGCCCTGCGGTCCCGGATCGCCTTTAAGCCGAAGCGTGATCTTCTTTCCCGCATACTCAGAGAGATCCACCCTGCCTTCCTGCCACACGCCCGAGGCCGGCACCGCCTGCGTGAAGACCTCGCGCATCTCGCCGCCCTCGGGACGCGCGAAGACCGAAGTCACGACACCGTCGCCGGGGTTCTTGTCCTTGCCCGCATTCGACAGCGCATTCGCAAAACGGAAGATGATCGGTTTCGCCGACGGCAGCTCGACAGTGAAGTCGGCATATACCGCTCCCGCACCGGTCATGTAAGGCGGATGCGAACAGAAACCGCGACGCGCCGGCACTCCGTTGTCAAAGCCCGCCCCACTCGACTTAACGAACGACCCGTTGGAAACCGGATCGGACTTGCGCTTGTCGGCGACCTCCCGGCGCTTGCCCCCGACCTCCATCGTGACCGTATAATCAAAGCCGCTGTCGAGCCGCCACGCGCCCTCGTAGATCTGCGCGCGGAATCGCGGCGTCAGGGTGAACGCCCGGTTCGGCGTTTTCGCGCGAATGACCGCGATCGGATGGAGTTCCGTTCCGTCCTCGGCGACGAAACGCGCGTGTACGGGATACAACGCCGGCAGCACATTTTCCAGCGCCTTCGCCGTGCGCGTGCGCGTGACGACGGCACCCGCCTGCACCTCGATCTTCTCCGACTCGCCTCCCTCCACCTCCCAGTCGTCGTTCATCCAGACTGTGAAATCGCCGCGGACCACCCGGTCGGTCGCGTTGGACAGCGTAAAGACGAGCGGTAACGGCCGGGCGGCGTCATATTCTCGCACGTTGATCTTCCGGCGGTCCCAGTCAGCCTTCTTCGGACGCGCCCCCTGATCCAAACCCTCGATCCGCAGGGTGAGCCCCGCAGCGGTGATTTCCGGCGGCGGATAGGCAAAGGCGGAAATCGAAACAAGCAGTGACGCGAGGAGCAAAAGTTTTGCGCTCATGGTTTTCATTGGTCAGGGCGTATGGAGAAGCGAGAGGTCGCACCAGGAGCCGCCATCGCCATACGAATTGTTGGCGGGACCGGTATCGGCAATAAGACAGAGCCGCACCCGCTTGCCGCGATAGGCGGAAAGATCGGCGGCAATCGGCATGAATCGATATTCCTTCACGCACTGCTCGGCGAGCACCGCGCGCGGGAAGCCGTCCGACTCCGCCTCGATGCGATAGAAGATGCCGTCACCGGGGGTGGACCCTTCGGACTTCCCCACCTGCGCGTTAAACTTAGTCACGCCCGTCGCGGGCACCTTCACCGGGAACGAGATATACACATAGCCGGTCTTGCCCGCCGCGCGATTTTTATACGGCGGATGAACCGCATAGCCGCGCTTCACCACGTCTCCGCTCTTTGCCCAATTTGTCTCCCGCGCTTTCGCGCCGGCGTCTGGATCAATCGGCTCGGGACTCCCGCCGCGAATGACCATGCCTGTCCGCTTGAAATAGGGAAGCGGCAGTTCCTCTTCGCGTTCGACGATCTTCGCCGTCCGGCCCGCCGCGACCAAATACGGTTCCAGCGCCATCCTGAAATCGGGATTGTCAACCGGGGCGCGTGTCACACGGATCTCCCAGTCGGCCGGCGCGGGCTTGAAGCGCGTAACTCCGTTCGTCACCGTGAACCTGATCGCGCCGTTGTCCCTGCCTGCATAGCCGATCGACCGGATTTCCTGCGCGACGTAAGGAAGCTCGACCTCGCCCTTGGTGTCGCGGCTGATGACGCGCTCCTCGTTCGGCGCTAGGAAGTCGCGCACGAGTTCGCCGTCCGTCCCGCCGAGCGCCGTGCGCACGAACCGGCCGCGTCCGTTCACGTAAGCATATTCCTCGCTGAACGCGATGTCCGCTGTTTTGCCGTCGGATGCGAGCGGCGCCGAAACGGCCAGCGCCCGCTTGTCGCCCGCGAGCGCCGCCCAGTTGCACGGCCCGACAGCCAGATTGCCGTAAGGCGTCTTGAAGACGAAGTCCCCGCCGCCTTTCGCGCCGCCGTTGGCCGCCGTCACCGTGCCGTCGTCATACCGCACCGTGACGCGGCTCTCGCGCCAGGCGCCGTTCGCGACCGCGGCGGAAGTGTCGTGGAAGCGTCCCGCCCGGTCGGCGTAGCGGATCTCCCGCGCGTTCGCCTGCGTATAACGCGCGGCGACGCCCTGGATCATGAAGTAGCTGTGGCGGTCGAGCGCGAAGGTGCGCACAAAGAAACCGGGATGCCCGAACGCGACGGTCGCCGCCAGAAAACGATCCTCTAATTCCCACTTCTCCTTAGGCTCCTTGCCGGTGCCGTAGAACATGCCGGGATAGCCCATGCCGAAGTCGCACCCCTTCGGGTGACACTCCCGGAGATCGAAGTCGACGAGCCAGGGGTTCTTCGGTAACTCGTATCCTGAGTCCTGCGCGTAATTGCCGTCGGTGAGCCCCCAGTACGGCCACTGGCAGCCTCCCTCCGAGTATACGGGACCTCCCCAAGCGGCCTTCTGAATGAGCATGATCTCGCCGTAGCAGTAGAAGACCTGCGACATCGTGCCGGCGCCGGGGACGCGCCAGTCGTAGTCGGTGCGCGTCCAGGGGCACACCGCGGTATGGACGTCGCAATAGGCGGTGTTGAAGCGGAACTTCGCCTGGTTGACCGGCGAGAGCGCCGCGCACGCCTCGACCGCGCGGAGCGGCTTCGGCCCGTAACAGCGGTACCAGGCGCGCTGGAGCTGTCCGTCGGGACGCCGCCCGACCCAGTCGATGTTCCAGTGCTCGTTGACCGGCGCGAAGTCCGTGAAGTTGTTGTAGGGGCCGTAGACGTAGCCGAGCTCGTCGATAAGCGTGCGCGTGTGCTTAAGCTGCGCGGCGTCCCCGCCCTTAACCGGCGCGGCATTGGTCTTGAAGGTGAAGCTCTCGTTGCCGTCGCGCCACATCGTCTCGTGATCGGTGCAGATGAGGTGGCGAATGCCCTGGCGGCGCCAGCGGACGAAGGTCTCGGTGTCTTTCGGACGGTCCCGTCCCGCCCCGTAGGCGAGCCACACGCCCTTGCCGGTGACATGCTTCCAAGGCGAGACGGGATTCGGCACGCTCGGCAGCGTCGCGGCGAAATCGGCGGAAACCGTCCAGACGAAACGCTCGTAGACGTCATTGCGCTTGCCGTCCGTCTTGGGGATATACTTGACGCCCCCGTTAGCCGCAATCTCGCCGCCGACGGTCGCCCCGGCGGGGAACGGCTCGGAAGCGGCGGTCTGCGTCCAGTCGAACATCGCCGAAAGGAAAAGCGGCGTTCCTTTTTGGCGGAAGGAAAGGACGCACGGCCGCTGGGTGACGCCCTTGCGGTAAGTAAGGTAGGGAACTGGCACAAGGTCGACGTCGTCCTCAATCACCATCGCGCCGAAGCGCACCTCTTCCGCTTCGCCGCCCTGGGCGATCACGTCCGCGACCACCGAATCGCCGTCGCGGCGGAACGTGACTTTCGCGTGCTTGCGCGCCGCCGCCGGCCACACGCCGCCGCCGACTGCGAACGGGATCCACTTTCCGCCCTCGAAACGGAAGGCGAGATCGTCCCAGCTTTCATCCGGCTTCGCCGGAAAACGGAACTCGATCCGGCTGTCAGGCTCCACCGCTGGCGGCAGGATCGTCCGCTCGCCCGTCGGGAACGGCAGCGTCCCCTCTCCAGTGTTGACTCCCTGCGGCGCGTCCTTAAAGAGCCGCACGCCGCGCTTCGCCCGCGGGGCGAACTTAAGCGGCTTCTCCTCGTTCTCGAAAGCGCAGAAGGAAGTGAGGCAGATTTCGCGGTCGGTCGTATTGTAACCGCCGCGGAGTTGGAAGCCGAGGAGGCGGTTCCCGCCCTGGCGGATTTTTTCCAGCCGGTCTTTCGGAATGAACTGGATCGAAAGGAACCATTCGCAGTGGTTGACGTACTCGAGCTCGTTCTCGATCCTGCCTCCCTTGCCGTCGTCGAACTCGGCAAAGAGCGTCGTCATCGGCGTCGGGCCGAGCTTGGCATTCTTCCCGTAGTTGTTGTTGCCGTAGCACCAGATCGAAATCGCATCAAAGTCCTTCGGAAGTTCGATCGGAGCGTCCGGCTCCAGACAGACGACGGTCTTCGCGGTATGCGGGTTCGCATTCGTCGTCGCCCGATAGGTCAGAACCAGCGAACCCTTGCCGAAAAGCCGATGGTCCGTGGTGACGCCCAGCGAAGCGACCGCGTTTTCGCCGCGCACCGTCCACCCCGCCGCATCCTCGAAGGGCACGACCGGAACGTGATCGTCGGCC
>JAQVSS010000313.1 GCA_028700415.1 Kiritimatiellia bacterium | reverse complement strand
ATCTACGACCGCCCGTGGAACCGGACGTACGCGCATGCGGCCAACATGCGCCGCAGCACCTCCTGGCCGGAAATCGTCAACCTGATCGCAAGCCGCTATTGTTCTAAACTCAACGTTTGAAAGGAAATCACCATGAATCACCGGACAGGACTCTCCCGCCGCAGTTTTCTCGCAGCCTCCGCGACCGCGGCTGCGGCCGCTCTCACCCCCGGCTGCGCGCTGCTCCGCTCCCATCCCCACGGACGCCCGAGCGAACAGTTCCGCTTCGCGAAGATCGGCTGCGGAGGTATGGGCGGCGGCGATCTGAACAGCGTCCTCGCCGCCGGCGGCAAGCTGGTCGGACTGTGCGACGTGGACCCCAAACGCGCCGAGAACGCCTATAAAAAATTCCCCGACGTGCCCAAGTTCACCGACTACCGCAAGATGCTCGACAAGCTGGAGAACGAGATCGACGGCGTGGTCGTTTCCACCCCCGACCACACGCACGCGGTCGCGGCGCTCGACGCGATGCGGCGCGGCAAGCACGTCTACGTGCAGAAGCCGCTGGCCCGCACTTTTGAGGAGTGTCAGCTCCTGCTTGAGGCCGCACGCAAGTATAAGGTCGTGACGCAGATGGGCAACCAGGGGCACGCCGGCCCCGGCCTGATCCTGTGGAAAAAGATGATGGACGCCAACGCCTTCGGCGATATCCAAGAGGTGCACACCTGGTCCGACCGCCCGGTCTGGCCGCAAGGCATGACCCAGCCTCCCGCCGAAGAGAAAATCCCCGAAGGATTCGACTGGGACTCGTGGCTGGGCCCCGCGCAGATGCGGCCCTTCTCTTCCGCCTACCTGCCCTTCAAATGGCGCGGCTGGTGGGATTTCGGCTGCGGCGCGATCGGCGACATGGCCTGCCACAATATGGATCCCGCCTTTTGGATCCTGCGGCTCGGCATGCCGGTGTCGGTCAAGGCCGAAGCCTCCGAACCCACCGGCATCGCCTATCCTTCCTGGTCAATCATCGAATTCACCTTCCCGGCCACTCCGGTCTGCCCCAAAGGCGTGAAGGTGGTGTGGTATGACGGCAAGAAGCTGCCCCAGAAACCGGCCAACGCGCATCCCCAGCTCAGCCTCGGCTCCAACGGCTGCCTCATCGTCGGCTCGAAGATGACCGCCATGGGCGGTTCGCACGCCGGAGCGCCCACGCCCATCGCGCTGGGCAAAGAGGCGTATGGGCCCGCGGTCAAAGACGCGGAGCGCATGTGGCGCGAGGAGCTGAAGCAGACCAACGGGTGCAACCATTACGGCCAGTGGGTCGAAGCCTGCAAGGAGTGTGACCTCACCAAGCCGGGCAGCAACTTCGAGTACTCGGCGCCCATGACCCAGACGCTTCTGCTGGGGTGCATCGCGTTGCGCTTCCCCGGAAAAGAGCTGAAGTGGGACAACGCCAAACGCCAGTTCACCAACCTGCCGGAAGCCAACCAGTGGCTGGCCTCCAAACCGCGCGCGGGCTACGCGCTCAGCGTTTGACGAACCGTGTCCCGCGCAAAGAGCGTGCCGTCAGGTCTCCCCGTCGGCCTTAGCCCGTGTTGCACTGGCTACGGGCCGGCGGGTTGTTTTTAAGGGGAGTCATCCTTTGTAAGCATCTCGGCGGTTATCAACGGAAAGGATTGAGACGATCTTTTCAGTCTGATCAATCATATAAAAAACTCTGAACCTGCCGATCCTGTAGCGCCATGTTTCCGGGTTATAGCCTTTGAGCTTTTTGATGTTGAGACCGAAAAACGGGGCTTTGCGGAGCTGGGGATACATGTACTCAATCAGTTTTCGCTGGATGAACCGTGAATCAATCAAGGGCAGTTGTCCCAGCCTTTTCTGGAATTCATCGGTTTCGAAGATCCTGAAATCAGGCGAAGCGTCCGCGCCCTGCTTTCGCATCTTTTACCCCCTGTTTCAGACTTTGATTCAGTGCGGCATTCGTGCGGATCTCTTCCATTTCGAACTCGTCGACATACTGGTCCGACTCCGTATAGCGGAAAGCCGCCGTCTCAATAAAATTGGACAGGGGGCGATTCTCGCGCTCGGCTAAGATTCGGAATCGCTGATAGGTGACATCCGGGAGCCGCAATGTGACCGTTTTAGACATTGTTCACCTCGTTACCGTTGATTTGCATGCATGGAGATAGAATACATTGGAATACATACGCTGTCAATGTAGCACATGTTTCTTCCAGCAATTCTTCAGCGTTCAGGCATCCAATGCCGTGCGCACGAAGGCCGTCTGGCCCTCTTCGTGGTAGGAGCTGCGCACGAGCGGCTCGCTCGCCACAAACCCGAACCCGAGCGCGTAGGCCAGATCGCGGATCTCCACGAACTCGGTGGGCTCGACGTAGCGCGTGACCGGGAGGTGCCGCGGGCTCGGCTGCAGATACTGCCCGGCGTAAAAGATGGCGCACCCGGCGGCGCGGGCATCGCGCAGGGTCTGCTCAATCTCCTCCAGAGTCTCGCCGAGCCCGAGCATCAGGCTGGTCTTGGTGATGAGCCCCGCTTCCGAGGCTTGACGCAGCACCGCGAGGGAACGGGCGTAGTCGGCCTGCGGGCGCGCCTGCGGGTAGAGGCGCGGCACGGTCTCAAGGTTGTGGCCGAAAACATCGGGCCGCGCGCGGATCACGGTCGCAATATCGTCCGCCACGCCGCCGAAATCAGGCACGAGCACTTCGATCAGCGTGCCGGGGGCCGCCGCGCGGATCGCCTCCACGGTTTCCGCCCAAAGCGCCGCGCCTCCGTCGGGCAGGTCGTCGCGCGTGACCGACGTGACGACCACCTCTTTGAGGCCGGTCTCCTTCACGGCGGCGGCCACGCGCCCCGGCTCTTCCGGATCGGGCGGCAGCACCGGGCGCTTGTCCACGTTGCAGAAACGGCAGCCCCGCGTGCAGCGGTCGCCCAGAATGAGCACCGTGGCGCGGCCGCACGCCCAGCAGCGGCCGAGGTTGGGGCAAAAAGCTTCCTCGCACACGGTGTGCAGCCCGTGCGCGCGCAACCGTTCCTTCGTGGCCTGGAACAGCCCGTTCTGGCCGACCTTCACGCGGATCCACGGCGGCTTCCCGCCGCACGTCGCCATCGCCCCCGCTTCATTCATGCTTCCCATTAAAACAGATCGCGTCAGAACCACCAACCTCTTTCTTGCCGCTTCCCCTTCACGGAAAAACGTTTCTTCCCCTTGGGCGGCTTATTTGATGCTGGCAGTCACACGCGGTTTCCGTTATTTTTCAGTGATCTTTTTTCATCCATCCGAAGGAGATTTGAAATGAAGAACCCGGTACTGCTGAGCGCGGCGCTTGCCTGCGCGCTGTCCGTTTCGGCCCGCCCGCCGAATTACGACGAATCGAAGATCGCGCCTTACACGCTGGAGGACCCGCTCGCGTTCGCGGACGGGACGAAGCTGAAAAGTCCCGCCGAGTGGCCGAAACGCCGCGCGGAAATCCTTTCGATCTTCGCCCGGGAAATGTACGGCCAGCCGCCGCCCGCACCGGAAGCGCTCGTCACGGAAACGGTGGACGAAAAAGTGACGTGCGCCGGTTTCGCGATCCGCAAAGCGGTGAAAATGTGGTTCAAGGCGGACAAGTCCGGCCCGTGCGTCAACTGGATCGTTTTCATCCCGCGTCACGCGAAAACGCCCGTCCCCGTCATCCTCTGGCTCAACTACCGCGGCAACAGCGAGCTCGTGCCGGACAAGGACATCCCGCTCATGACCGCCTGGAGCCGGAACGGCAAGCACGTGAAGGACAACCGGGTGAGCGATGCGACGCGCGGGATCCAGTGCGATCCGAATTCGGATTCCATCTTCCCGGTCGGCATGATCCTGGCGCGCGGTTACGCCGTGATGAGCGCCTGCTACTGCGAGGTTTCCCCCGATCCAAACTGGGAGGAGAAAGCTCCCGAATACCGGCAGGACCCCTTTGCCTACACGGGTGTCTTCTCCCTGTGGCCGCCGCGCGATCCAGCGCGCGACGACAACACGACGGCTCTCGGCGCATGGGCGTGGGCGCTTTCGCGCGGGCTCGACCTCGCGGAGCGCGAGCCGATGATCGACGCGAAGAAGAGCGTGGTGACGGGCTGCTCGCGCCTCGGCAAGGCGGCTCTGCTTGCCGCCGCGCGGGACGAGCGTTTCGCGGTGTGCGTCCCCAACCAGACCGGCGGCGGCGGCGCGCCCCTCGCCAAGCGCGATTTCGGCGAAAACATCTCTACCGAAATGAAGATGTTCACGCACTGGTACTGCAAGGCCTACGGCAAATACGTCGACAACGAAAAGGCGATGAAGTTCGACCAGCACCTGCTGCTCGCGTCGGTCGCGCCGCGGCACCTGCTCGTGCAGGGCTTCGACACGAGCAAGTGGATGGATACGAAAGGCGAATACCTGGCCTGCAAGGCGGCGGCGCCGGTGTGGTCCTTCCTCGGAAAAGGCAGCATGCCGGACGTCCCGTATCCGGACAATTATGACACGTCGGCGATCGGGGCCTCGCTCGGGTATGTCCGCCGCAGCGAACAGCACGGCATATCCGCCCACGATTGGATGTGGATGATGGATTTCGCCGATCGCGCCTTTTGCCAGCGGTGACAGGCATTCGGCGTACGGGTTTCCTGTTTCCAGGTTTCAAGTTTCAGGTTTCAGGTTGGGCGTTAAGCCTGCTTGTCCCTGTAGTTCCGGCGCTCTGTCGCCGGAATTTCGCGACGCTCGACACTCAACGCCCGACACTCGTTCCCCACTTGAACGTTGCGCGTTGGGCGTTGAGCGTTCTCCCCTGACCCGCGTCAGTCCGTCAGTCCGTTAAGAAAAACCGGGAAGGACGGCTTGATCTTGTACGCTTTCAGTTCCGGGTCGTTGGCCGGGAAGAGCGCGTGCCCAGCACCGTCGGACAGCATCCCCGTCTCAAGATCCTGAAGCATCACGCCCGCATAGGGAACACTCACCGTCTTGTGTTGGAACCTGCCGTTCAGGTCATAATAGTCGTAGTACAGCGTGAACTTCCCTTTGAAGATGCCCGTGCGGGCCGTGAAGCTCAGCGTGGCGCCCGCCG
>JAQVSS010000049.1:18117-20174 GCA_028700415.1 Kiritimatiellia bacterium | reverse complement strand
GATCTGGTTCAGCAACGGCGAGGCCAACGGCTTGAGCACCGCCAACTCATAGTCGAGCGCGGAGTTGAACACCGCGTCGGCCAAATGCTGGTACGGGTAAATCCACCGTTTCTCCCCGCGCGCGATCGAAGGCCACATGCGGAGCGTCCCGATGGCGGGCCGGTCGCGAAACTGATGGTCGCGAACCATGCGCCGGATCACGCGGGTGTCGGTGGTCGAAATGCGGTTGCTGCTGTCCACCCCGAGCTGCGTCAGCGCATTGATGTAGATCAGGTACTTTTGCTCGCGGGGCACGTCGGAGGTCAAGTGCGGGTTGAGGCTGTGGATGCCCTCCATCACGATGATCCCGTCCCCGGGCAGGCGCGTGGGTTCGGCTTGGTCATACCCTTCCTTCTTCTTGAAATCAAACGAACGCATCTGAACCGCTTCCCCCGCCATCAGCCGCAAGAGATCGCTGTTCAAGCGTGCCAGATCCATCGATTCGATATGCTCGTAATCGAGCTTGCCCGCGGCGTCGCGGGGATTGCGCGCATCCCCCACGAAGTAATTGTCGGTCGATATCAGGATCGGCTTGTATCCGTTGACGCGCAGATGCGTGACGAGCCGTTTGGAGAAGGTTGTCTTGCCCGCCGAGGAGGGTCCCGCGACCAACACGAGGCGCACGCGCGGCTGGCGTTGCGCGATCTCGTCCGCGATGCGCCCCAGCTTCTTGTCGTGCAACGCCTCGACGGTGCGCACGAAATCATCGGCCTTCTTCTCAAGGATGGCCTGGTTGAGCTGGCCCACGGTCGTGATACCGACAATGCGGCCCCATTCGATGTGCTCCTGATAAACCTTGAACAGATACTCGAAGGGCGGAAGCGGCGGCAGCTCATGCGGTTTGGAAGAGGTCGGGACATTGAGCACAAAGCCCTGCGCGTGGGGTATCAGGTCAAAAAGTTCCAGCACGCCGGTCCGGGCCACCAGCGGTTCCTGACTCAGTTCAAGAAACGAACCGCACCGCGCCAGGCATATGACCGGCGGGTTGCGGTGCGCCAGCAGGTTCAACTTATCCGCCTGCCCGGTCTGGCGGAACAACGTAACGGCCGCCCCGTAGGAAACGGTCTCCATGGTGATCGGGAGATCCTGCCGGATCGTCTCCCGCATGGCCTGCTGAAGTTTCTTAACGTTCCCTTCCACCGCGCCCTTCGAAAGATCCGGCCAACTGACCGTGCAATAGAGCCCGGCACCGACCGCGTTGCGCACCCGGCATTCGATCCCGGGAAACAACTCGTGGGCGGTCTTGGCAAGCAGGAAACAGAGCGAAGTCCGGTAGATGTTCCAACCGTAAGGATCCTGAATCGTCAGCGGCCGAAGGGTCGCCTCGGCAACCAGCGGCATGAAGAGCGGCAGCACCATGTTGTTCACGATCGCGCCCAAGACCGGGAACCCTTCCCCGTCGACGGAAGGCAACAACTCGCTGATGCGCGTGCCCGCCGCCACCACCACCGGCTCCTGTCCCTTGACTGTCACGGTTATCGCATGCATGTCGATTCTCTTTGTTTATCCGTTCAAGGTTTTGCGAAAGAATTTTTCAAGTGACAAGGCATGGTTTGGAATCAGATGGCTGAACAATTCCGCCTCAATAGTATAGAGCTTGTCACGTTTATCCGCCTTTGTCAGTTTTTCTGAGTGCAAGGAACGAATCTGGCGGGCTATTGTTTGGGAAGACATTTCGATGTCGTGCAGATCAAGCGCCGCTTCATGAAGCTCGTCAATCGAAAGGCCAGGGTAAAGTTCTGAGAGCATCAACCGGATTTTATCAACCTTTGATTTCGCGGTTTTCATGGTTGTACTACCAAACGTCCTCTAGCCTCTCAGGCTTGCCGACAACTTGAACGTTGAGCGTTGGGCGTTCAGCGTTTGAACTCTCAACTCTCAACGTTCAACTCTCAATTTGAGAAGTTACCCTCTTCGTTTATCCCCGCTCCGCGGGCGGCTGGCATGTCGATAATTTTCTCGTTCGGCGTTCGATGTTCGGCGTTCATGTCCCCTTCCCGCTGGCTTCCCTCATAGAG
>JAQVSS010000049.1:0-18017 GCA_028700415.1 Kiritimatiellia bacterium | reverse complement strand
TTGAAACTGCCGGGGGCGCGGTTGATCGCCAGCAGGGCGGCCTCGATCGCCGGCGTGCCGCTGCCGCACATGGGAGCAATGAACGGCGAAGCCGCGTCCCACTCCGAGGCCAGGACGCACCCCGCCGCCAGCGTCTCCTGCATCGGCGCGGCACCCGGCAACTTGCGGTAGCCGCGTTTCGAAAGCGGTTCGCCCGTGGTGTCGAGATAAACGATCAACTCTGTGTCTTGCCAATAAATGAAAACCGCCGCGCCAAACGTTTCGCTGCCCGAATCGGGACGTCCCCCGCACCGTTGGCGCATCCGGTCCGCTATCGCGTCCTTGGCCTTGAGCGACGGCATGCGCGTGTCCCGGATGGTGCCGTTGTGGACCACGGAGTTCACCGTGAAATAACCGTCCGCCTCAAGCTGGTTCTCCCAGTCGATCGACACCACATCGTCGTAGAATTCGTAAAGGTCATGGCACTCAGTCCTCAGCAGCGGAACCAATACGCGGTGAGCCGTGCGGAGCTGCAGGTTAAGGGTCATCATGTCGCGCATCCCGCCACGCACCACGACCGTGTTTTCTGTGGCGTCGAGGATCTTAAACCCGAGGTTGACCAATTCTTTCGAGGTCTGCGGAACTAATCCGCGCGCGCACGAAACAATCAACGGATATGTGTCTTTCCAGATATTCATAAAAGCCCGCCGAAACGTTCGCTGCCGTTATACCATAAATCGCCCACCCGGCACAGTAGGTAAGTTAAAAGCAAAACCGCAGGAAAGTCTCCCCTCCCTGCGGTCTGCCCGAGTTCCATCGCCCTGCGGCTAGTACTCCCAGCCCTGACGGATGTAGGGCCTGACCAAGGCGTTCGCGTCGGCGCTGTTGCCGAACGCCAGTCGGCGGCTGTTCCATTTCAGTTTGCCGGGGATCTGCTGCGCGATGGTGCCGACCAGGATGCCCTCAACCATCGGCACCGAATGATCCACATCCGCGAAACAGACATCCTCGCCCTTGCAGGCGTTGACAAACTCGGCGTGATGGCCGGCTTTGTTCGGCCGGAATTTCGGGGGAATGACCTGTTCGGTCAGCGCCTCGTGCTTGGACATGGACATCATTTTCTTCTCGTCGTTGAAGGCGATGTAGCCGTCCGCGCCGTAATCGTTGGTGCTGCAGACCATGCCCTTGTCGCCGATGATCAGGCAACCGGTGTTCGGCACCTGTCCCAACGTGGCAACGACCTTCGGCATGATCTCCGCCGAAGGCTTGATCTTGCCGTCATACCAGTAGAGCGTGACCGGCGGCTGCGGCCAGCGGGCAGCGTAGGTCATTTTGACAATACTCTTGCTGGGATAGGTCTCGGCGGTCTTCTCGTCGATCCGGATGCATTCGGCCGACAGCACTGCGCCCAGCTCCAGGCCGCGGAAAGGAAGGTTCATCGTGTGGCAGGCCATGTCGCCGAACGCGCCCGTGCCGAAGTCGAAGAACCCCCGCCACTTGAAGGCGTGGTAGACCTCCTTCTTATAGGGACGCGGCTTGGCCGTACCCAGCCAGCTGTCCCAGTCGAGCGTGCCGGGGATCGGATCGACCCCTTCGGGACGGGGAATGCCCTGCGGCCAAACAGGACGGTTCGTCCAGACATGCACCTCCGTCACCTTGCCGAGAATGCCGGACTGCAAGAGTTCGGCGTTACGGCGCAACCCGTTATTCGCGCTACCCTGATTGCCCATCTGCGTCACCACCCCGCATTCGCGGGCGACCCTCTCGAAATACCGCGCTTCCCAAATCGTGCGCACCAACGGTTTCTGGACGAATACGTGGCACCCCATCTTCATCGCGCGGATCGCGGCCGGAGCATGCGTATGGTCAGGCGTGGAGACCGTCACCGCGTCCAGGTTCTTGCATTCGTCGAGCATCTTGCGGTAATCGCTGTAACACTTGACATCCGGATTCTTTTCTTTGACGATCGCCAGCGCCTTGTCGACCGGGTTCCGGTCCACATCGCACAACGCCACAATGTTTTCGCCCATTTGGAACATGGGGTTCCAGTCCGACCACCCCTTCCCGCCCACACCGATCACGCCGATGTTGAGCTTCTCGCCCGGTTTGCGAAACTTGGGAGCCACACGCGCCACGTCCGGAAAACTCGGACTCCCCGTGAATGTGCCGCAGCCACCCGCAGCCAACGATGCGGCCGCCCACGTTGACCCCTTTATGAAATCGCGCCGATTGAATTGCACCATGATTCCTTCCCTCTCCACAATAATAGGCCGCCGATATGACTGACCGTCGGATCCGAATTGAAAAAACCCGATGGGAAGGTAGATTAATTCAGTTGCCCCGGCATTGCAACTGTTTGTTGCCTGTTTGTTGCCTGTTCCTGCGCCCACCAAACGGTCCGGCCTTTTTTGGCATTGCCTCAATTATCATATTATTATAATATTTCAATTTGCAAACGTAACTAGGCTCATGGAGGGGAAACATGGAAACGAAAAAACTCGTGATCATCGGCGGGGTGGCGGGCGGAGCCAGCGCGGCGGCGCGGGCGCGGCGACTGAGTGAAAAGGCGGAAATCGTCCTGCTCGAGCGCGGCCCCCATGTCTCGTTCGCCAACTGCGGCCTGCCCTACCACATCGGCGGCGAGATCACTGACCGCAACCGCCTGCTCGTCACCACGCCCGCGAACCTTCGCGCCCGCTTCCGAATCGATGTCCGGATCCGCAGCGAGGTCACCGCCATCAACCCCGCGGAAAAAGAGGTCGAAATCAGGGATCTCGAGAGCGGCAAAATCTACCGCGAGGGCTACGACGCGCTCATCCTAAGCCCCGGCGCCGATCCGGTCCGCCCACCGGTTCCCGGCATCCACAGCCCGAACGTGCTCACGCTCCGCAACATGGAGGACATGGACCGCATCCTCAAAGCGCTCGAAGGCAAAAAACACGCCACGGTGATCGGCGGCGGCTACATCGGCCTCGAAATGGCCGAGGCGCTGCGCCGCCGAAAAATCGCGACCGCGCTGATCGAACTCGCGCCGCAGGTGATGGGGCCGGCCGATCCCGAAATGGTTTCTCCCCTCCATCAGGAACTGACCCTCAACGGCGTCGACCTGCGCCTTGGCACCTCCGTCACCGGCTTCAGTGACTCGGCAAAGGGCTTGACACTCACCCTCAGCTCCGGCGAAACGCTCGAGACCGGCATCGCCGTGCTCGCGATCGGCGTCAAACCCGAAACCGCGCTCGCCCAAGCGGCGGGGCTGACGCTCGGCCCGCGCGGCGGCATTCAGGTCAACGACCGCATGCAGACCAGCGTGCCGTCCATTTACGCCGTCGGCGACGCCGTGGAGGTGACCGACTTTGTGACCCGGCAGCCCGCGCTCATCCCGCTCGCCGGCCCCGCCAACCGGCAGGGGCGCATCGCCGCCGACAACATTTTCGGGCGCGACACGCGCTACCACAGCACGCAGGGCACAGCCATCTGCAAAGTCTTCCACATGGCCATCGGCATGACCGGTCTCAGCGAAAAAGCGGCCAAACGCGCGGGCATCGCGTTTGAGAAAGTCTATGTCCATCCCGCCAGCCATGCGACGTATTATCCCGGCGCCACGCCGCTCAGCATCAAAATGCTGTTCGACCCCCAATCCGGCAAAGTGCTCGGCGCCCAGGCGGTCGGCTCCGACGGCGTGGACAAACGCATTGACGTCTTCGCGATCGCCCTCCGCGCGGGGCTGACCGTTTTCGACCTCGAAAACCTCGAACTCTCCTACGCGCCTCCGTTCGGCTCCGCCAAGGATCCCGTCAACTACGCGGGGTTCGTCGCGGCCAACGCGCTGCGCGGCGATGTCAAACTCTGCCAAGCGGAAGAGGCCGCCAACCCGGCGGCGAACCAGAAGTTGCTCGACGTCAGCACCCCGGCCGAGGTGTCCACAGGGACGATCCCCGGCGCGAAAAATATCCCGGTCGACGAACTGCGCGACCGGCTGGGCGAGCTTTCCACGGACAAGGAATATCTCGTGTTCTGCCGCTCCGGACTGCGCGGCTATCTGGCCTGCCGCATACTGTCACAGAACGGCTTTACGTGCCGCAACCTCACCGGCGGCTACATCACCTATCAGCGGACAGCCGCGATAGCCTCCGCCAAGTAAGGGCATATGCGGCAACCATCATTCATAACGCGCCTTTCCCGCAGGACGGCCCATCCTCACCCCTTGAGCCACCACCCGCCGGATGATCGGCACGCTCCCGCAAGTGCTTCTCAAGGATCTGGGCGGCCAGGCCGACGATCTCTGTGCAGGGGCGCTTGCGGTAATATTCTGGCGTCCGCTCTTCCGAGACAGGCGAGTCGGCTCCCCCGGAAAGCCCCAGCAGTTCACGGCAGATGAGCGAGCCGGTCTTGCCTTTGAATTCCGCGGCGAGTGCCTGTGCCCGCGCATAATGCTTATCTTTCTCGGCCTTGCTTTTCAGGTCACAATAACCTTCCTTAAGCCCGATAACCATAAACATGCCAGACACGGCGCCACAGACTTCCCTCAGCCGTGCCATACCGGCACCGAAAGACGAGGCCAGCCGCATCGCTTGATCCGACTCCAGCCCGCACTCCTTGGCGAAGGCACCCAGAACCGCCTGGGCGCAATTCGCGCCACTTCTGAACAACGCCTTTGCCTCTTCGCTTTTCATATTTGTCACTGCCGGACGCTCATGAAGGTTCATCAGACAGTCAGTTCCCGCACGATCTCGCGGAATGCGCCCGCCGCAGGCGAGCTCGCCGCCGACTCGACAAACGCCTTGCCTTCGTCGCCCAGCTCGGCGATCAGCGGGTCAATCGGGATTGACCCGAGGAACGGCACCCCCATCTCCTCAGCCATCACGCGCCCGCCGTTCGCCCGCAGGATCGGCGTGCCCTCGCCGCACTTCGGACAGGCGAATCCGCTCATGTTCTCCACCACGCCCAGCACCGTCACGCCCAATTCCTTGCAGAAGTTGATCGATTTGCGCACGTCCACGGCCGCCACCTTTTGCGGCGTCGTCACGATCACCGCGCCGTCCAAGTCCGGAATGAGTTGGCACACGCTCAGCGGCTCGTCGCCTGTTCCCGGCGGCACATCGATCACGAGGAGATCCAGATCGCCCCAGTCCACATCCTCAATGAACTGACGGATCACACCCATCTTCATCGGCCCGCGCCAGATCACCGGATCGTCCGGATGATTCAGCAGGAAGCCGACCGACAGCACCTTCAGTCCGCCGATCTCGATCGGCAACATGCCGTTCTCTCCGCCCTCGAGCCTTTGCCCCACAAGACCCAGCATGGTCGGCACGCTCGGCCCGTGCAGATCCACGTCCAGCAGGCCGACCCGCTGGCCCGACAGCATCGCGGACATGGCGAGGTTCACCGCGACCGTGCTCTTGCCCACGCCGCCCTTGCCGGACATCACGATGATCTTGCGCCGGATACGGCTCAGGCGTGCCTTCAATTTGGCGTCGTCCTGCGCAGGCGCCGCGTGATGCGCGTCCACCTTTTTCGCGGAGGCGCACGAGGCGTCCCCGCAGGTTTCACACTGATTCGGGTCACACGCTTTCTGCTCTTCGTTCTCTTCTCGCATCTTGTTTCCTTTCAAAAGGTCAGCACCTTGTCGCTATCGACAACCCAGTGGGCTAAATCGGTCATCGTTGACTTTTCCGCGCCCTTGAAATAGGGCTCGTTTTTGTAAATGCCGCAGCGCGCCATACAGGTCCCGCAGACCTTGACCGGCACACCTCGCGCAATCAACTCCTTCACTGTCGCCGTCAGATCCTGGTCATAGCCTTCGGGCGGACGGCACACGTCTCGCGCCAGATCGACCGCATCGTTCATCAAGAACAGCCTGACGTCCTGTCCGCCATCTTTCAGCTTTCCGGCCAGACGAAGGCCGTTCCAGGTCACATCCGTCGAGTCGTAGGGCTCACGGTTGAAAACGATCAGAATGCTCATGTGCCTTCTCTCCCTTTTTGCGGTAGTTCCTGACGCCCCGCTGCACAGCACCTGCGTCGTCCACCTCGTCCTGCCAGCCGTTGCGCTGGGTCTGGATATTGTCGAAACGCCGCGAATACGGCTTGATATCCAACAGCGGCGTGCCGTCCAGAATGTCCACGCCTTCAACCAGCAACACGTTGTCCTCGCGCCCGATGCAATTCGAAGCAAATATCGGCTGTATGGGTGTCTCTTCAGGTCTTGTGTGGCCACTTCGAATGACACCGATTGGCCTGTATGAAACAAGGCTGTCAGACATGCGAATTCACCTTTCGAGCGTGTTCTTCCAGCAGTTCCGCCGCCACTTCAACGCATTCGCTGCACGGCATGACTTTCGCCGCGCGGATCGCCTTGCACGTCAGGAGACCGCCCGTCTTTTCCGCAAAATCCTGTTTGATCGCCTCTGCCGCGCCGGTTCCCGCCAATTCGCAACTGGCGAACACGGCACCGCACAAACCGCCAGGTGCCCGGCCTCCCCCGCATCCGGCAAACAGTTCCTCCGCGCCCCGGCCACCGGCAAACTTTGACCCCCAGGCGAAGGCCACGGATTGCGCACAGTTGCCACGCCGCGCTTTGTGATATTCACTCGCCGTCTTCTTCATCGCATCCTTTCTCTGTTCAAAAGCTAACCTTCATTCCCGCATACCCCGGCTGCACGGACGAGCCCACATGCTCCGCGAGATACGCGCTGGCAGCCTCCCCGGTGCAGTGGCAGGGGAACACATGGGGTATAGCATACTCCTTGAGAGCCTCGGCTGTCCGCTCTAATCGCTCCTCGGATGCGTGCAGCAAATGCGTCCCTCCGATCACCGCTGCGAGGCGTCTCTCTCCCGCCACCTCCATGCAGTGCCGCAAGGTATTGACGACACCCGCATGGCAACATCCCAGGCACACCACCAGCCCGTCACGGGTCTCGATCCAGAGCGAAAGATCGTCCGGAATCGCGTCCGCATGTTCCCCCTCGGCATCCAGAAAGAATGGCCCGCCCGTGTCCTCGTACGCGGTCTCACGCGACACGCAGCCGGTCAGCCAGACGTGCTCACTGAGCGCGGCGGGTGCGGAAATCCAGTGCCGGCGGGCCTCGGGCAGCTTTTGCACGGCCTCTACTGACGGCCCCGGCATGCCGATCGGCTTCGGCATATCGTGAATACTGTAACGAGGCTGCACCGCGTACGGTTGCAGAAACAGGCGCGAGTGTCCGGAACGTTCAAGTACGGCGGGCACGTTTCCGGTGTGGTCGTAGTGGCCGTGACTCAGCACGACGCAGTCCGCCAAGCCGAGATCGATACCTAACGCCTCCGCGTTCCTCAGCATCGCCCCGCCGCGACCTGTGTCGAACAGGATCTTATGCCCGGCGGTCTCGATCCAAAGCGCGAACCCGTGCTCCGCCTCCAGCCCGTAGGCGGCGCGGTTGTCCGACAACACGGTGACCGACAGTCCGTTTGTATTCATGGCAACCCTCCTGTTAGACACCGGCTGCTTGTCGTGACGGCTGAAACCAGCGTCTCCTTGCGCTGGAGCCCGGTGAACTGTTGCACGACCTCGCCATCCTTGAGCAGGATCAGCGTAGGGATGCTCTTGAAATCGAAGGCGTTCGCCGCCGCCGGGTTCTGGTCGATATCGACCTTGATGACTGAGGCCAGTCCGCCGACCTCAGCCGCGACCTCCTCCAGAATCGGCCCCTGCATCCGGCACGGGCCGCACCGCAGCGCCCAGAAGTCCACCAGCACGAGGCCGCTGCGGATCGCCTCGGCAAACCCGCTGTCATTAACCTCTTTCACGTTTTCACTCATGTTGTGTTTTTTGTCTGCCCTTAAAACTGGCCCGTCCTCAACAAGACAAGCGTGCAGGCCTCAACGACCTCCACGCCGGCCTCGCGCAAGCGCATCGCCAGCGCGGGATTCTCGGTGCCCGGATTGAAAATCACCCGCGTCGCTTTGCTTTTCAGTATGTCGTCGGCATCATAAAAATGCGCTTTGCGCCAAGACTCATACTTGTCCCACTCTTTTTGCCGGTCGATCAAAGTGCCCACACGTCTCCCGATAGCGCGGGCCAGAACCTCGTCCCGAGACAGCAGGGGGTGACGCGACAGACGTTTGCCGGACAGCAGCCGATAGGACTCCTGCACGAGTTGCAAGGCAACCGCATCACCGGAAGCCAGATCGGGATGATAGCGCTTGACCATCCGTCTGTAGGCACGCCGCACGTCTTCGGGCGTCTTGCCGAGCGTGAGCAGAACCAGTTGAGCGCGTTCCTCCAGCGTCGTACCTTCCAGCGTGACGAGCTGGTCCTTCAGTTCCAGCTCCTTTTTCATCTGTCTCCTCCCGCCTCTTGCCCGACGCGTGTCAGCCGCAAGGCGACAAAGCCCGCTCCCGGCACGCACCCTTCGCTAGGGGCGGCATAGTCGGGCACCTCCGCGTCCGGCCCCTCCAAGAGGCAACCGCTCGGCGGGCGCCTGCCTCACACATACGCCGCGCTGCGCGGCCAGCGCCAAAGGCGCCGCCGCCGTGTCCGTGCCCTCGTCGACAGCCAGCGCGGCGGCGAACCGGCCAGTCCCGACACCCACCTCCAGCCACGGATGCGGCGGAGGTTGGCCCAAAGCCAACCGGATGCACGCGATTTCAACCGTGAAGAGCCGCGCCCCCTTGGGGCTGTCGTACCAAGCGTCGTAGCGCTCCGCCATCTGTTCGAAGACAGCCTTACTCTCTGTTTTTCTTCTGATCGTCAGACTCCTTGTCTGGTCCTGTTGTCTCAGGCGCCCGGCGACCTTCACGTCGTCTTCGCGATCTCCTCTTCCACCTCTTCCGCCCCCTTAGCATAGAACTTGTCCTCATCCGGGGCAAGTTCGCGGAGCAGTCGCAAAAACTCGCCGGCGTGAACACGCTCCTCGTCCGCGATATCCTTGAGCACCTCAATCGCGAGTTTGCTGTCGGTTGATTCAGCAAGCTGCATGTACAACTGAACGGCCTCGTATTCTGCGGCAACCATCAAGCGGATCGCCCTGACAAGCTCCGAATGCGTGAGTTTCCTGTCACTCGCCTTCACTGAAAAAGCGGTTCCGAATTCCGGCATGTTTGTTCTCCTTGTTTGACTGTGTTTTCTTATGGGGCAAGCACATAATCGGCAACCTCACGGTATGATCCTCTTTTTCATATTGACGCAATTTGTCCCGGAGACTGTCTCAGATAGAACGCACCGTCTTCATCCGTTTTTCACAGCGTTTCCCGCTCACACGCCGCGCCGTTCCTAACACACTTGTCATTCCCCGCTTTTCAGCGCGTCTGCCAGACGGGTCGCAAAAGCGGTCAGTGCCTTGTCCACCTCTTCCGCTGAGGCGCCTTTCTTCTCCCCCCTGGGAGTCAGAAGGGTGACGCCGGGCACACTTCGGACACCCGCCTCGCTAGCGGCCTTCATCGCATGCTCCAAGGTCGCCTTCCCTTTGCTTTCTGGATACCACGCAGGGACAAGGGCTGAGCAGATCAACCGGGGATTATATGCGACGGCCTCTTTGAGTTTGGGATAAAGTGCCAAGAGTTGTTCCGGCTGTTTGCTGAAATATGACGGCCCGGCAAAGATGACAAGGTCGGCTCGTTTGCGCGTGCCCGCCGGGGAGGCGCTGAGGCACGTCAGCCCCGCGCAGGCCGAGAAAGGTAAAACCGTCACCTCAATGCCGCGCGCGGCAAGCTTCGCGGCAAGCGCAGTTGTCAGCGAATAGGTGTTGAGCCCCTTTGTCGTCGCCTGGGTAATCGCGTCAACCCCCTCCGGTTTCTTCGCGTCAGGCAGGTACCCCGCGCCTTGTATCACAACGGCATGGTAGTTATTCGTAAGCCGCTCGCCCGCAGCCGCCGAACAGGCGGACATCCAACCCGCGCACAGGCTAACCAGTGTCAAAAAATACCGGCCGCAGATGTTCATTGTTCTCCTTGTTTGCTTTTTTTGCATTTGCTGTTTGCTTTAAAACTGACCCTTCCGCAACAGGGGATCTACGGCGATACTGCCCTCGTAATGAAGCTCCGTCGCTGTCAATGTGGCACGGTGAATTTTCGCTTTCAACATCAATCGTTGCATGGGGCTCCCTATGGGGCAAGCAAATAATCCGCGATCGCGCGGTAAAGCGTGCTGACCGCCAGAATGGCGCAGTGCCGGCCTTCCGCAGGCTGGCATTCTCCCGAACGGATCAGCTCGCCCGCGCTGATCGAAAGCGCATCCGTGACGTTCCGGCCTAAGGCCCGGCACGCGATGGCGTGCCCGCACGAGCGCGTGTTGCCGCACCCGTCGGTATGGTACTTGATCTCCCGGATGACATCGTCACGCACCACGAGGTAAACCTCCATGGTGTCACCGCACGGCCCGGTAATCGTGGCCGCCGCAGTCGGGTCATTCATCCTCCCGAAGAACACATCCTCGGCCGTCGCCGGGGACTCCGTCTTATCGCAAGTGCACGTTTTCATTTCAGTTTTCTCCCGTTTAGCACCTGTCAGGATGGGGAATCACTCCTCGCGCGGCGGCACCTCGCAGAACGTCGCCTGCGCCCGCACCAGTACCCGCCCGTTCAGCGTCAACTCGGCTTGCAGCCGGCAGAGCGGTGGCGTCTCCTCTGTCACCCGGGCCTTGATGTTCAAGGTCTCATCACAAGGAACAGGGTGCATATACCGCACGCGCAAATCGCCCGTCACCGCTCTCACCCCCCGGTGAAACAGGCAGTGCGTCATCGCCGCGTCGAGCAACGCCGCCGACACACCGCCATGCAGCATGCCGTCGTACCCCTGCAACCGCAAGTCCGGCGTGAAAACCGTTTTCACTCCCCCCTCGCCGTCCGGTCCGAACGACACGCCCAGCGACCACGGGTTGTTCGCGCCGCACATGACGCAGGCGCCGTGCCCGAAGCGCTCGCCGATCCCGCCCGCCGACAGCTCAGTGGTCGCAGACATTCACACCCGCCTGCAGCGTGCCCGCCAAGAAGTGCCCGATCAGCGCCTCCGGGGTCTCCGCAGGCGCCCCCACCGTCACCTTGATGTTCTGCTCCGCGAAGAGACCCTGCGCGCGCTGGCCCATGCCCCCCGCCAGGATCTGCTCCGCGCCCTGCTCGGCCAGCCAGCGCGGCAACAAGCCCGGCTCGTGCGGCGGCGGCACAAGGTCTTTACGGCTGAGGATCTTCCGCTGCTCCAGATCCACGTCGACCAGCGCGAACGTTTCGCAGTGTCCGAAGTGCATGCACAGCTTGCCCTCTGCCAAGGGGATCGCGATCTTGATTTTCGTCGTGTTATTCATGTGTCTTCTCCATTTCTGTTTATCCTTCAGCGTTGGACGTTGGACGTTCAGCGTTGAGCGTTATCATCACTTTTTCCCAAATGCCTTTCACATCCTCCGCCGACGGCGCGCCGGTCTCCACGACCGCCTTCGCCTGAATCTGCGCCGCCGTCACCGCGCGGTCATACCGGATGCGCCCGGCGACCGTCGCACCCGCGCGCTCCGCCGATCGTTCGATCCGTTCGGTCATTTCGGGATTGAGGTCCCATTTGTTCACGCAGACGAACGTTGTCACCTCGAAATGCCTTGCCAGTTGCAGGACGCGCTCCAGATCGTGCTCGCCGGAAACCGTGGGCTCCGTCACCGCCAGCACGCGGTCGGCCCCTGTCAGCGAGGCGATCACCGGGCACCCGATGCCGGGCGGGCCGTCCGTGACGATCAGCGGCAAGCCCTTTTCTTCCGCGATCCGCCGCGCCTCGCGCCGCACCAGGGAAACCAGCTTGCCGGAGTTCTCCGCCGCGACCGCCAAGCATGCGTGCACCATCGGCCCGCAGCGGGTCTCCGAAACCATCCACTCGCCGCACAGCCGCTCGGGAAAAGCCACCGCGCCCGCCGGACAGAAACGCGCGCAGACGCCGCACCCCTCGCACGCCGCGGGATCGACCGCGTACAGGGGTTTCGCGCCGATAGGCCGTTTCAGCGACCGGATCGCGCCGAAGCGGCACAGCTCGGCGCACCGTCCGCATCCCGTGCAGGCTTCGCGCCGGATCACCGCCTCATGCCCGCTCTTGAAATCCGCGCTCTCGATGATTCTTGGGGCAAGCACCAGGTGCAGATCCGCCGCGTCGACGTCGCAGTCGGCCAGCACCGCCCGCCCCGCCGCCAGCGCGGCGAATGAGGCCGCCACACTGGTCTTGCCCGTGCCGCCCTTGCCGCTGATAATCACCAGCTCCTGAAGTTTCGTTTCCATACCGTTAGCTGTTTTCCCGGTTCCGCGTGCCTTCATAGTAAAGGGTGTTGTCCTTGCGGACGGCTTTGACCGCTCCACGCTGCCTCAGCAAAAGAACCCTTTTCAACACCTCGTTGGGATGGAGCCCCAAGCCGGACGCGATTCCCTCAACCGTGCAGGGACGCCTGTCCAGCAAAGCCACAATGTCCGCGTCACCGGCTTGACCCAACGTTGCGTCTTCCGCGATTTCCTGAACGTTCTCGCTGATGACATCGACTTGCCCCTGAAACAAGCCTTTGAGCCCGCACAGTTGCCCGGAAGAAAGCGCAAGGGCGAAGCCCTCCGCAGGCGGACGCGTGGCGGTGTTCAGCTGAATCCGCGCCACGCCAAGCCCGTTGGCGATCGCGGCGATTTTCTTTACTTCGGGTGCCGCGTCCGTGAAGCCCGCAAGCAGGAGCACCTCAAGCCAGACCTCTCCCTTAAACCGCTTCGTGAAGCTGGCGAGCCCTTCGGCCATGCGGTCAAACGCGATGCCTGCATGCGGCCGGTTGACGCATTGGAAAAAAAGGTCGTCCCCGGCATCCAGCGAGGGGATCACCAGATCGGCCCGCAGCAAGGCCTCCTGAACCGCCTCTTTCCACAAAAGGGAACCGTTGGTCAAGACGGCTACGGGAATATCGGTCAGGCCTTTAATTCCACCGATGATTTCCCCAATGGCGGAATTCAGCGTCGGCTCACCGGAACCGGCCAGCGTGATGTAGTCCGGCTTGTCATTTTCGGCTAGCTTGCGCTCCAACTCTTTGAGGATAACCTCTGGCGCGATGTACTCCTTCCGCACCAGAGTCTTGTCCGTGGTCCGCCCCAGCTGACAGTACACGCAGTCGTAGGTGCAGACCTTGAACGGCACCAAATCGACACCGAGCGACCGGCCCAAACGCCGCGACGGGACAGGCCCGTAAAGGTATTTATATGACTCCGGGCTCACAACTGCCCCCTTCCTTTTTTAAACAAAGGTTGCCGGGAACCTTTTCCCGTCCCGCGATCTTATCGAAGAGCGTCTGGAACACTTCCCTGTATTCCGGCAGCGCGTCGACAGCCAACTCGCCGCGCGAATAGGCCTCCGCGACCCGCCTGTCATCCGGGATCTCGCACAGCACGGGGATCCATTCGTCCCGGCAGTACTCCCGCACGCGGTCATCCCCGCTGCCCGCGCGGTTGACCACCACGCCGAAAGGCACCTTGAGTTCCCGCACCACGGCCACCGCCAGTTTCAGGTCGTGCAACCCGAACGGCGTCGGCTCGGTCACCAGAACCACGTAATCGGTCTCGCGCAAGGTGGCGATCACGGGACACGATGTGCCGGGCGGCGCGTCCAGGATCACATCCCCCTCGTCCGGCACCTTGGCTTTCACCGCGCGGATCAGCGGGGGCGCCATGGCCACGCCCACATCGAGCCGGCCCTGAACCAGAGTGACCTCTCCCGCACGCAACGTCTCCACCACGCCGATACGCTTGGGCACCTCGCGGATCGCCCCTTTCGGGCACACCCTCATGCAGCCGCCGCACCCGTGGCACAGCTCCGGAAACACCAGCACCCGTTTCGCAAGCACGGCCAGCGCCTTATACTCGCAGAACCGGCTGCACGCGCCGCACCCGTCGCACAGCGCCTCATCCACTTCCGGAACGGGCAGCGAAACCGTCTCCGAACCGGTCACCTCGCCCCTGAGGAAAAGGTGCGCGTTGGGTTCCTCCACGTCGCAGTCCAGCAACCGCACGCCCGCACCCCGCACGCGCGCGAGATTCACCGCGACCGTCGTCTTGCCCGTCCCGCCTTTGCCCGATGCCACCGCGATAATCATGACCGCCCCTTGCTGTCTTTGCCCGCCCGCGACCACAGCAGGGCCTGCGTACCGGGCGGCAGCCCCACGTTGGAAGAAATGACCGGGCACTTGACTTTGAACAGAAAACAGATGTCGCGCGGCGCGGCGCTCAAGGTCTCGAAATTGCCCTGTCCCTTGGCGATCACCAGATCCGCTTGAGTGAAGCGTTTCAGGAACTCCGCGCCGCATTCCCCCAAAACAGTGCCCGGCGCGTCCGAGCCGTTTGAGATGACCCGGACGATCTCATGCAGCCCCGCCGCACGCGCGTCCTCCATCGTCGCATCGTTGATGACCGGCGCGCCGCGCACCGCCACCGTGACCCTCGCAGGCCCCAGCGCCTCGATCAGCAGCCGGTCCAGCACGATCTCGCCCGCGTTGTCCGCCAGGTACAGGATGTCGCACGCGTTGGCCACCGCCTGCCTGAAGGTCTCGACATCACCCGAAAACGGCGCGTCAAGAACCTGCCGGATCGAGTGCCGTATCTCCTCCGCGCTCAAATCATGTTTGGGGCCGAGGTCGATCAGGTTGCCTGCGATCGCCAACCGGACTGCCAGCAACAGCGGGTCGGACGAAACGGCCAACCGCTCACGCAATTCGGGCATCAGGCTCAGCGCCAGCGCGTTGTCCCGCGCCTTGGCCGCGGCATAGGGGTCCTCGATCCCGGTCAAACCTTTCAGATACCGGTGCAGGCGCTGCGCCATGACCGGCGGCGACTCCTTCAGATCGGCGGCGTGAATCCACGCCGCGACCTGACGCGCCACCCGCTCGTGGATGGCCGGATCATCCGACACGCGGCGCGCCGCGTCAAGCGTCTGGCGGAAAATACAGGGCAAACAGTCCAAACAGGTATTCATGCCGATTTACGCCCAATGCCCTTCCACATCCGCCTCCACGCTTTCTTTGAGTTTCCCTTCGCGGTACAGCTTCAGCGCCGCGGCGACAGTGGGGGCATCGGAGGTATAGACCTTAATCCCTGCTGCCGCGAGCACGCGGAACGCTTTGGGTCCGCAGTGTCCGGTCACCAGAACCTGGGCGCCGGCAGCAGCCACCGTCTGCGCCGCCTGGATGCCCGCGCCCTGCGCCGCGGTCAGATTCTGGCTGTTGTCAACCCCTTGAAACATGGACGTCTCTGTGTCGTAGACCAGAAATTTCGCGGCCCGCCCGAAGCGCGTGTCCAGCGGCGCGTTCAGGTCGCTGCCCGATGTTGAAAAAGCTATCTTCATAGTCGTGTTTCCTTGCGTTGGTTTCATTGAGAGTTGAACGTTGAACGTTGTAAGTTGAGAGCGCAACATTCAACGCTCAACGCTCAAGTTAGAGACTAGCAACTTTGTGCAGTATGCTCAGCCAACTGGTCATTCTGACGAACCGGCTTCCGACTCCAACTGCGACAGCCGTCTCTGGATGCCGTCCAGTTGCGCGCGCAGCGCATCGGCCTGACTCGCCAGAACTTGCCTTTCATCCGCCGCGCCTGCCGTGCCGGCACCGCCAAAGCGCGCCCAGCCCGGCAAACCCGTAGCGAAGAACGTGTTCCTGAAACCGCGGCCGAAGCCGCCGCCCATCCCGCGTCCGCGCCCGTACGCGGGATTCCCGAACCCCGCCCGCCCGTAACCCGCGCAGAATCCGGCTGCGCGTCCCGTCATCGGCCCCATTCCCATGGGTCCCGTCCCGTTTCCTCTTGGCATTTTCTGCCTCCTTTTCTTGTTTGCTCCGGGCAAATGAGCGGCGGGGAATGCCTTTCAAACCCTTGAGTTGTCCCGGAGACTAAGTCCGAAAGGACATCCCCGCCAAAACCTAAAGCACCTCTCTCTTGGCGCAACAGCGCCCGCGCCCCCGCCTGCGCCCGCAACACCCCGGCATCATGAACGCCGAACCTTTGAGCGAACCGTCCAACAACGCCTGGATCACCCGGCGCAAATCTCCCGCCACAAACGGAACGACCCTGATCCCGGACGCGGCAAGCTGTTCCTGCAGCGGCCTGGAGACCGCACCGCACACGAGCGTGCCGACGCCCTGCTCCGCCAGCCATTTGACCTTTTGCGGCCCGGCATTCCCGGGAACCAGATACTCGTTTTCAGCCGTGATACGCGTGCCTTCAGACTCGACCAGACGAACCTGACGCGCGGTGTCGAAGACCGGGGCAATCCTGTGCGCCCAAACTGAAAAGGCGGTTTTCATGCCTGAACTTACGCACAGGTTGTGCCAAGAATACGTAGGCGAGAAAAACATGTCGTAACATATTGATCGACAGATGGTTATTTATAATGCAAGCGCCCGGTAACGGACGCCTTGAGTCTCAATAATACTACTATATCACCGCCATCGAGTATCTTATGCGCTACCTTTCTGTGCGGCATGGCGGCGCCCGTCCAGTTTGGGCAAGGCGATCTTCAAGGTGCGGATCTTGCGGAAGAGCGTGGTCTTGTGGACGCCGAGCGCCTTGGCCGCCTCCAGCCGGTTGCCGCCGCTCTGTTCCAGCGCGGTGCGGATCGCCTGCGCGTCGAGCGCCTCGCGGGCCTCGCGCAGGCCTTCCCCCGCCGCGGCGCGCCGCGCGCCTGTGCCCACCAGCGTGTCGGGAAGGTGCGCCACGCCGATCCGTCCCGAGCCGCACAGGATGAAGGCGCGCTCGATGACGTTCTCCAGCTCGCGCACGTTGCCCGGCCAGTCGTAGGCCATCAGCAGCGAAAGCGCCTCGGGCGCAAGGCCCCCCACCGTCTTGCTCTGCAGGCGGTTGAAGCGCGCGATGAACTGCTCCGCCAGCAGCGGGATATCCTCCCGGCGGCGCCGCAGCGGCGGCAGCTCGACGCGCACCACATTGATGCGGTAGTAGAGATCCTCGCGGAAATCGCCCGAACGGCAGCGTTCCAGCAAGTCACGGTTGGTCGCCACGATCACCCGCACGTCCGCTTTTTCGGAATGCGTGGACCCCAAGGGCTCGTAGACGCGCTCCTGCAGCACGCGCAGCAGCCGTACCTGCAGCGCCGGGCTCACCTCGCCGATCTCATCGAGAAACAGCGTGCCGCCCTTGGCCAGCGCGAAGCGCCCCGGCTTGTCCTTGACCGCGCCGGTGAACGCCCCGGCCTTGTAACCGAAAAGCTCCGACTCCAGCAACGTGTCCGGCAACGCGCCGCAGTTGACCGCGGTGAACGGCCCGTCCTTGCGCGGGCTGAGGGCATGCAGCGTCCGCGCCAGCAACTCCTTGCCCGTCCCCGTCTCCCCTTGGATCAGCACCGTGCTGGGACTTGCCGCGATCGCGGGCAGAACCTCGAAGAGCTTCTGCATGACCGGGCTGCGGCTGACCAGTTCGCCCACGCGGACACGCCCCTCAAGCTCCCGCCGCAGCGCGTCGATCTCCGAAAGGTCCCGGAAAACCTCCGCGCCCCCGATCACCCGGCCCGCGGCATCCTTGAGAACCGCCGTTGAAATGCTGATGGGGATCCGCTCCCCGTCCGCATTGACGATATACGCCGACTTGCCGATAATCGGCCGACCCGTTTTCAGCGTCTTCTGCAGCGCGCACTCCGCCCCGCACAGGCTCGATTTGAAGACCTCCGCACACGGGCTGCCGAGCGCTTCCCCGCGCGGGACGCCGGTGATTTTCTCCGCCGCCCGGTTGAACGAGGTGACGCGCCACTCCCTGTCCACCGTGAACACGCCGTCGGAGATGCTCTCCAAGATCGCGCCGGTGGCCGTCGGTTCCACCCCCTCAATGTTCTGGCCGGTTCGCTTCATGAACTCATCTCATCTGGCTTCACGTTTTCACGGGTCCCATCGCCGCACATGTGTCACTGTCCCTTCGGGTTGTCGATCGGGCAGTTGTCGGAAGGGGGCGCGCCCGCCGCGCAGGTTCCCGGCGGGTTCGCCGCACAACTCCCCGGTAGGCTCGCCGCGCATGTTCCCCCGTGCGCGGGCGCGTCGGCCTCCGCGCTCGCCTGATTCCACGGCATCTTGGCCAG
>JAQVSS010000312.1 GCA_028700415.1 Kiritimatiellia bacterium | reverse complement strand
CTCTTTTACTATACCGCCAACCACTGAAAAATGCAAGCAAAAACCCTGATTTACGCTTGTAAATCAGGGCTCTTGAAGTTTCGTTGTTTGGGCTCAGAGCTTAGAGAGTTAATTTTTGGGGAAGTTCGCATTATACGGTTGTGACAGCCGTGGATGGTGCCGACGCTCTGAGGCAGATCCGGGAGCAGCCCGACATCGGGCTGGTTGTGCTCGACCTGAACATGCCTAACATGGACGGCTTCCAAGTGCTCGAGGCTCTGCGCAATGATGCTCGCCTAAGACGATTGCGCACGATCCTGCTGACCAGCAGCGACGAGATGGAAAATGAGATCCGAGGATTACAGCTGGGTGCGGCGGACTACATCAGGAAGCCGCTGCAGCGCGATGCCTTGCGGGCCAGGATCAAGACCCATGTCGATTTGCTGCAGATCCAGCAGGCGCTCGAACAAAAACTGCAGACACAAGGCCAGACGTATGAGCTGATCTTCGAACAAGCGCCGATCGGTATTGCGATCTCGTTTGGCAGCGACCCGAGCGACGCGGAAAAGAACGCGTATTATTCGATCAACCCCATGTTCGAGCAGATCACCGGAAGAAGCAAAGCCTCATTGCTGGAGCTGGGCTGGGCCAGGATCACCCATCCGGACGATTTGGCGCAGGATCTCGAGCAGTACGCAAAGCTCCAGGCGGGTGAAATAGACGCCTATTCGATTGAGAAGCGCCTGATCAGGCCGGACGGCTCCATTGTCTGGGTGCAGCTTAGCGTTTCTGCGTTAAAAATTGCCAACAGCCACCAGCAAAACCATATCGCCCTGCTCCAGGACATCACGCAACGCAAAGAGATGGAGCAAGCATTACGCTACAACAACGATCACGACCGTTGGACAGGCCTTTACAACCGTAGCTTCCTGGAACGCCTGCTGGCAGAGGACGCCGACCGGACTCTACACGAAAAACGGGCGGTTGTCGGCATAAACCTGGTTGAGATCCAGTCTCTGACCAGCCGGTACGGCTTTCAGTACACGCAAAAACTGATCAAGAAGATCGTTGCCGCCCTGCTTGACCACTGTTCAGGTACTCGCTCACTGTTCTGCACGTATGAAAACCGGTTCGTGTTTTACATCAAGAACTACACCGACAAGCAGGATCTGATCCGGTTCAGCCAGGAAATCGCCGCCACATTAAAGGAGCACCTGGCGCCCGAACGGATCGGCGGCGGGATCAGCATCGTCGAAATCAATCAGGACAATGCCTACGCGGTTGAACAGCTGCTCAAAGACCTGCTGATTGCGTCAGAGTACGCCATGCGAGATGCTGAGCACGAGCTGGGCGTCTGCTATTACGACGACCAGCTCGCGGCGAACTTTGCCCGAAGGCAGGACATCGAGGACGAACTGATAAGGGTTGCCGCCAGTAAGGCGGATGACGGCTTGTACTTGCATTACCAGCCGGTCCTGGATTTGAAAACCGGTCGGATCTGCGCGTTTGAAGCGCTGACCCGGCTGCATAGTGATATGCTGGGCAACCTGTCGCCGGCCGAATTCATCCCGATCGCCGAGGAGGCGAAGCTGATCTTGCCGATCGGCAGGAAAATCGTCAGCCAGGCGCTCTGTTTTCTGAAGCGGCTGCACGAGAGCGGGTTTGAATCAGTCAGCGTTCTGATCAACATCTCGATCATTCAACTGATCGATCACGAGTTCAGCCGGAACTTGTTCCAGGTCATTCGGGACGTGCGCGTCAATCCGGAAAGCATCGGCCTTGAAATCACGGAGTCTGTTTTTGCTGCCGATTTTGACCGCATCAACCGGATCCTGGGTGTTCTGGACCGTGCGGGGCTCCACGTCTCCATCGATGACTTTGGCACGGGATACTCGTCGTTTTCACGGGAACAGGATCTCAATATCAAGAGCCTTAAGATCGACAAGTCCTTTGTCGACGGCATCATGCAGACGGATCCGGACAAGACGGTTATCGCCGATATCATCGCCATGGCCCACAAGTTTGACCACATCACGATTGCCGAAGGTGTTGAGCATGAAAAACAGCTGCGTTATCTGAAAGCTTGCGGCTGCGACTGGATTCAAGGCTACCTGGTCAGCAGACCGCTGGACGAAAACGCGGCGCTCGACTTCCTGGCCCGATTTGAAACAAGATGATGATCACCGGTCAGGTTCAATTGTCTGTGCGCCGGTAATCAGACGGGGAGCGGCCGGTCGCCTGCCGGAACGTGCGCGAGAACGATTGGACGGAAGCAAACCCGCATTTGGCCGCCACTTCAGTCACGCTTTCCGCCAGATTGAACCGTGCTTTCGCCCGGCTGATTCGGACATGCCGGATATATTGGGCTAGCGTCATCTGCAGCTCGCGCTTGAAAAGCCGCGACAGGTATTGGGCGTTGACCTGCAGGAAGCGGGCGGTTGTTTCGCTGCAAAGCGCATAGTCGTCATAGTTTTTTTCGATATGGCGGATCGCCCGGGCCACATAACCTCTTTTGATCCATTCCTGATCGGTTTCCGGGATTTTTTTGCTGCTCAAGAAAATCAGCAGGAGTTCCAGCATGATCTTTTTTTTAGATAGTCCGGCGAGAGGATCATCCTGGCTTTGCAGGCTGGACAATTCGGCGAAAAGCTCAAGAGTACGCGGATACAGCTCGTCGCTGACCAGGGCAAGCGTTTCTTTATCGATGAAATAAAGCTCCAGTTCCGGTATGGTTCGCTTGGTATCCTTGTAGCCCGGGCGACAGATCAAACGATGGCTCTCTTCTGTCTCGAACAAATCGAAATAAATATAGAAAAGCTTGACTGCCTGGTCCTCGGTGACGGTGATCGTCTGGGCGGTGTAGGGCGGGATAATCTCGAGCATCCCCTTGGACAATACGCGCTTACGGCCATTGAGATTGTGAACGCATTGACCGTCGATGACAAAGATGAAGACATTGTCGGTTTCCATGGAAATCGTGAAAGGCTGTCTTGTTCGCGTGCGTTCGGTTGTGCCGATGTAACGGACATAGGGGGAAAGGGCATAAAGCGGATCAAAACCGGTCATGAGGACCACCTGTTCCTATTTTGATTGCGGACGCGCACCTGTGTCGATCCATTATATCCTGTTTTGTTACAAAAACACGTAATTTGTTAACGCTTTCGGCTGACAGCGCTGGCATAATCAAGATATCCAGATTCGTGTCGTCAAGGCTGGGAGGGTAGGTTATGCTTGCTGTTTCGAATAAAATCTCGCCACTGGACCTGTCTCAAATCGTGATCCGGGGCTCGGTCGGCAATCTGCTCGATCGCCTGGTTGAAAACCGCATCACATCGAATGAAGCCAAGTCCGTGATCTATCAGGAAGCGGAGGACGCCTTTAAAAACCAGGTGGATGACCAGACGATCGTCGGTTATTGGCAAGGAGAGTTCTGGGGGAAGTGGATGATCAGCGCCGCACGCGTCTGCCGCTATCTTGGTCATGAAGACTTGCGCGCATTCATCGATACGGCGGCACATCGCCTGATCAGCTACCAGCGGAAAGATGGTTACATCGGCACGTATCGTGATTCCGGCAATGTCTTTGCCTGTGACCGGGATAAGGCCAGGGCGGTCGTCGGTTGGCCCTGCAACTGGAACTGGAACATCTGGTGTCGAAAATACACGCTCTGGGGGCTCTTGGAAGCCTACCAGCTCTTGGGTGACCAGACGATCCTGGACGCCGCGGTCCGTTTTGCCGATCAACTGATCGGCGAGTTGCATGACCACGGCATCCAGCTATGCGACACCGGGACGTTCAATGGTCTGCCCAGCGGATCAATCATCAAGCCGATGACCTTGCTGTGGGAGCTGACCGGTTCCCAGCGCTATTTGAGCTTTGCTGTCGAGGCGGCTGAATCCTGGGATCGCCCAGATGGCCGGATACCCAACCTGATTGCCAACGCCCGCAGCAAAAAGCCCCTGCACACATGGTATCCGGAACCGCAGACATGGGCAAAAGCGTATGAGCTGATGTCCTGCCTGGATGGCTTGCTGGCGTTGTATCGGGCGACTGGAACAGCGAAGTATATGCATGCCGTTGAAACCATTCACTGTTTGCTGGAGCAAGATGAGAAGAACATCTTGTTCAGCGTTGGCTTCAACGATATCTTCGCCCACGCGGCACCGCTCATCAATGCGGTCAGCGAAGCATGTGATGTGATCCATTGGATGCGGATTAACTACGAGCTTTTTGCGCTGACTGGCCAGAGCCGGTATATGGATCTTTTCGAGCTTGCCTTTTACAATGCTTTTCTTGCCAGTGTCTACAGTGACGGGCGTTGGGGTTCGCGCGGTGTTCGCAGCAGCGGCCGGCATATCACCTCCTACCAAACCGGATTACGGCATAATCATTGCTGCGTCAACAACCTGCCGCGCGGATTCATGAACATGGCCCAGGCGGCTGTCATGTTGGAAGGTGATGCGATCTGCATCAATCTATATAGTGAATGGACCGCAAAAATCACGTTGCCTGACGGACGGATGGCAAACATCAACCTTGGCGGGTCCTTTCTTCAAGAAGGGCATGCTGTGATCACCGTAGCAATCACAGGCGGTGACCCTGGCAGTCAGGACCGGTCCGTTCCGCTGAAGATCCGCATTCCAGCTTGGAGTCATCAGACGACGGTTAACGTGAACAGCCGCTCCCTGACACCTCCGGCCGGCGGATACCTGTCACTTGACGTGACCCCGGGTCAGACCGTACTGGATGTTCATTTCGACCTGACGCCGCGCCTCGCGATCTTTCCCGTGGAACCCGTTCACTATGCGCCGGATGACTTTCGCAGTCAGCGTTGGACGCTGGACGCAACCAATCCGATCAGCTATGTTCCCTATGAAGACATGGTATGGCAGCGCATGCATACACTCCAGGTCGGTCCGCTTCTTCTGGCCCGCAGCAAGAAAATCGGACATACGGAGCAAACATTGTTCAGCGGCCGCTCTCTGTGCACGCCAGGCATGGCCTGCCGCGTAACGCCGCAGCCGTTGCCGGGAGTTTGTTGCGGCTTTCTTGTGGCATTGGGCGATCCCGATCATCTGGTTCAAACGGTGATGTGCGATTATGCTTCTGCCGCCAATGACATCCTGGATGACCCCCGCTCTTTTTG
>JAQVSS010000048.1 GCA_028700415.1 Kiritimatiellia bacterium | reverse complement strand
GTGCCGCTCCATGTGCCGGCAATCGCACCGAGCGTGAGCGGCGCGTTGATTTTGATATAGCGCGGGCCGACCGCGCCAGTGAGGACAGCCCGGTAGGCGGCGGAATCCGCGACTGTGCCGCCCGACCAGTTGCCGGATTGGAACCAGTCGGCCGCGTTCGTGATCGTGGTGCCGGTGTTGGTGTAATTCCATGTGGCATCCGTCGTCGCGGCCCGCGCAAAAGTCAGAACCCCAACGCACACAATCCCGAGAACTATTTTTTTCATGATCCCACTCCTTTTCATTCCACGCGCAACCCGTCGTCTTGCCCGCAACCGTTGGGGTTGCTTGAATGCCGCTTATTATGCGGGAGGGGGAAAAACGAGTCAACATTGAACACCCCGGGGCGCGGGACGGGGGCGCATCCCCGTTTCATTGACCGATAACTTTAGTGCCTTACAAACCAACAACCACGATAAAAAACAAGTTGTTTGCGAGAATTCATTGGAACCACGAAAGACACGGAATACACGAAAGGGAACAGTCATTTTCGTGTTTTTTGTGTGTTTCGTGGTTAATCCCGGTTGCGGTGTCGCTTTAGGTTGGGATGAGGATTACGATTAAGAGTACGATTAGGATTAAGATGGAACGGCTGCTTTCATAATCGTAATCTTCATCCTAATCTTAATCGACTCCCTCTTGCGGGCTTCTGCCGCTTGACCCTAGTCAACGGAACGGGGATGCGCCCGCGGCACGGAGGCCGTCCCTCCACCCGTCAGACGCGGGGCGCGATGGAGGGCGGACCTCCGTGTCCGCCGCGGTGCTCAGTTGTCCGCGTAAAGCTTCACCAGTTTAAGCGAGGCGGCTGCGGATGCGGGCGCGGCCGACGAAAGCGCCGCTTCGACGACCCCGGAAACCGAGGGCACGGGGACGGCGAGCACACCCTTCGCGCGTTCCCTGCGCTCCGCGTCGGTCACGCGCCAGTTCCGGCCGTCGCGGCAGAAGAGGCGATCCCCCTCCTTGAGCGACGCGGGGAAAACCACCCGGGCCGCGCCCAGTGTCAGCACGGGATGCTCCACAGGCCCCAGGATTTCGATCTCCAGCGCCGCGCGTTCGGACGGACGCATTTTCAGAAGCGTCTTGCCGTCCGCCCCGCGCGAGGGCGCATAAAAGAGGTCCAGGGCGGGCTCGCAGGAAAGGAGCTGCCTTTGAGCGGCGCCGAGATCGGTGCGGAGAGCCGGGAAGGGCGCGCCTTTCGCGAAGACGGTCACTTCGGCGCGGAGGCCGTTCCCGCCTCCGGCGGCGAAGCGGAATTCGTTGATTCCGGGGGAGAGCGACAGGGGCGCGGCGGCGGCTTCTGCGAGAAGCGTGCCATCCTCGCGGTAATGGCGCCACACGCCCTCTTCGAGTTCTGCGAAATCGCCGGAAACGAGCGCGAACGGCACGGGATGCTTTTCGCCGTTCACGGCGAGAACGGGTTTGTCGAGCGTGACGCGCGTGTCGCGGAACATCCGCGCTTCGGAAAGCGCGATGTTCACTTCACGCCCCGGGGGAATGCTGTTCAGAAGAAACGCCACGGAATACAGGTGATTCATGTTGAGGATACTGCGGAAGCGACGGCTGGAGCGGGATGCCTCCCACTTCCATCTGAGCGCCTCTTCCGCTTCCCGCTCGCGCATCACGAAATCGACGTACCGCCAGCCGGTGAAATCGAGTTTCACGAAATGGTCAGAGACCGTCCCCCCGTATTCACGCGCCCCGTTCAACTGGAAATTCAAAATTGCTCCCGAGCCGTCGCCCTGCACCCAGAACCCCATGGCACGAGAGCCGCCGGGGCTCGCGTGCGGCGAGAAGACCCGTTCCACGCACGTCCACGAACCGTTACGGGGCGTGCCCTTGTTCTCGGCGTGAAGGCGGAGAACCGCGCCGCGCGCGGGATCTGTGGCGCGCGCGGTCCGGAACACGACGTTCGACGCGCTGGAGGCTGTCACCCCCTCTTCCGAGGCGGGATCGAACAGGACGAGCGGGTTTTTCGCGCTGAAATCGCCGGGCACGTAAAACGCCTCCACGCGTACGTCGGCTGTACGGGGCGCGAATCCGGTTTGCGAAAAATCGGCCCGCCAGGTTTCCGAGCCGGGGAGTGTCCCCTTGACGCGCTGGATGACGGTTGTGACGGAGGCGAGCGTCCAAAGCCCTTGCGCATCCTGCCGGAGGCGGAATTCCGCGCGTTCGGCGTTCATTTTCTCCTGCACGCCGTCGGCCCAGGCGCGCGCGAGGCGGAACCGTTCGTACCAGCCCATCACCGTGAGCATGTTCCCGCGGTAGAAGGTGAGCGGCTTTTTGTTGACGTCGAGGCCGGTCACGGACATGGTTGCATCCATTCCCGCGACGCGGCTCGAGAAATATTCATTTTCGTCCGAGAAAAGCCCGCGGAAATGCGGGCAGGCGTTGCGGATGCTCCACCAGCCCATCTGCGCGCCGAGAAATTCGGCATCCCGGCTCCAGGCAACGGAACGGACGTGGTCGTCGATAAAGCGCTTGGCGTCAAAGTAGGGGGAGTCCCACGCGCCAACCCGGGAGTGCTGCCACCAGTTGTGCGTGCTCCAGTCACTCGCTTCGATGACGGGCGAGGCACGCAGACGCGAAATGATCTTACGCATCATCTTGTCCTGCTTCCGCCGGTCAACGAGTCCTTCCCCCTCCGCGCCGTCGAGGTAGATCTGGTCGAACCGTCCGCCGTGGAAAAACCGCGCGATCTGGTCGGCGAGCGCGTCCGCCAACGGCGAGTCGGGGTCGGGATAGAACGCGAGGTAACGCTGCTGGAGATAGGCTGCCTTGTCGCCGGCCGTGTGGGCGGCTGGCCGTGTCCCGAACGCGCCCCGCGCAAGGCCCGTGAAGGCGTAGGGTTTCGTGCGGCGGACGCCGGAGTACTGGACGATTTCCGTGCCGATGCGGATCGCGTTGCCGTCGCCGGAATAGGTGAACACCGTGTCGTGTCGCGGGCCCGGCACCTCGTTCACAACGAGTTCCGCCGCATCCGGCGGGAGATCGGCGGCGAGCGTGTACGTGGCCCACGCGAGGAGGTTCGTGTTGAGGTCGGAGGCGACCCAAGGGTCTTTCGGGCTGATGCACGCCGTGAGCGTGTGGATGCCGGCGCGGAGACCCGCGGCGTGGATCTTGTCCGCAGCCGCGAAAAGATCGGTCCAGCCGCGCGGGAAGAGATTCGTTTTCGCGCCATAATGGCCGAGCGTGTCCATCCAGTAACGGAAATGGATCGTGGAAAAAGATCCGCGGCGGGCGAGGTCGATCCAATCGTCCGTGGCGGCATACTCCAGGATCGGCTGCAGGTAGCTGCCGCGGCACTCCTCCGCATCGCGGCTCCAGGCGCCGCCCGCGAACGAGACGGGCACGCCCGAGGCGACCGTCATTGCCTGCAACGCGCGCGTCAGGCGTGCCCGGGGGGCGCCCGCGAGACCGAAACGCTTGCCGACAGCGTCCGCCTTGCTGCCTGCGGCGATGAGAATGCGGTTGCCGTCCAAACCCGCGCGGAGCGAAAGATCGTAGGCCCTCAACGCCACGCCCGATTTCGGGTCGGAAATCAGCGAGGCGAACCGTCCGCCCCACTGGCGGCAGGTGACGGTGAGGTCGCAGAAAACCAAGCGCTTCACCTCCGGGAGGGTGAGTTCCTCAACGGTGAAACTCCAGCCGCCCTCGAACGGGCAGATGTTAAAAACGGCCTTGCCGGCATCCTGAGAGAACATGAAAACAAACCGGCCGTCCGCCCGAGCTTCGGCGCCGTCCGAAACGATGTCCCGCCCGTCAAGAAGCGTCGCGGCCGCCATCGGCCCTGGCCGGGCAAGCAGTTCGCGCCCGGTCGCGCGTTCCCTGAGCGAAACGACGGATCCTTTCGCGTTGAACGTCAGAACGGCGTCCGTGTTTGTGACCGCCAGATCCGCGCGGGCGCATTGCGCGGCGCAGGCAACTGCGGAAAGCACTGTCCATCTGCCGAGCCGTGTTATCGTTCTCATCGTCACCCCTCCCTTTTTTTCAATCGTGCGATTATGCCTGAATCAACGCGCCGCCGCAAGCGGGGGGGAATGCCGGATGTCCGGACGTTGAACAGCGAACGCTGAAAACATGAACATCTGCGGGCGGCGGGCTTGCCGATAACCGAGAGAAGAATTGCTGAACTGCCGGTTTCCGCGTTGGTTTTGTTGACGGTTTGGGTTTGGGCATGGTAAGCTGAAGACACTCTTGGAAGACGTTATGCATAACACTCCGGAAAAGTTGTTGGATCGGAATGTGTATTCGTTGCCGTTGCGGCGCGAGATCAGTTCCGTGCTGCATTTTCTGCGTGGGCAGGCGAAGGGGGCCAGGGTCGGGTTGGACATCGGGTTCACGAACGCCGGTGTGAGCAGGATCCTGCGGCAGGAGGGCGGGTACTGGATGAGTGTGGAGCCGACGCCGCAGCGGCAGGCCTTGGTGGCCGCGGCTCTCGGGGACGAAACGGTGTTGTGCGCGGGGCCGGACGGCGAGTTGCCGTTCGAGGACAAGCAGTTCGATGTGGTGGTGATGTCGCACGGGACGTTGCCGGGCGGTGCGGCCGCCCGCGGGGCGATCCGGGAGTGCCACCGCGTGCTGAAGACGGGGGGGCATTTCATCCTGACGGTCGAGTACCGCAAACGGTTCGGTGTCGCGGCGGCCCTCAACCGTCAGCGGGTGGTTTCGGGCGCGGGCGGGCGTTACAACGCGAGCGAGGTGTTCCACTTGCTGAAAGACGGTTTCGACGTCTTGGATTTCAGGCACACCTGCCGGTTCTGGGTGCAGATGGTGCGCCAGTGGGTGGACCGGCGTCAGGCGGTGCGCGTGCGCGGGGTGGCGAACGTCTGGCTGCGGGTGCTCTATGGGGTCGCGCTCGTGCTGGATGCGGCGCTGTTCCTGACCCGGGGGTACCAGATGACGGTTTACGGGCGGCGCAAGGGATGGCGCGAGAAATACTCGCGGGTGATTGCGGGAACCACGCCCGTGTCGGACGCGATGCTGTTCGACCCGCGCCGCGAAGGCCGCAACGTTTCGCTTGCGAAATACAAATAGGCTTTCAGGCGTCATGAGGATATTCGTAAAACCGCTGGCGGGGTCGCTCATCCTCTTGTTCTGTGCCGGGCGGGGGATCGGGGCGGGCGGGGACGGGGCACCGTCCGGCCCGGAGGAAGAGATCCGGGCGACGGTCAACCTGTTCGTTAACGCGCGGACGGCGGGGAGCGTGGACGAGTTTGTGGTGGCGGTCGCCAAGGTGCGGGCGCTCGCCGAGGCGGGGCAGCCCTTCTTCCGGTTCCTGATGGCGGTGTATGCGGGGCAGGAGCCCTTGTGCGCCCTGCCCGGGACGCTGAGGGAACACTATCTCACAGAGGGTCGCCCGCTGATGCTGGGGCACGCGGAAGCGGGAAACGCGCTGGCGCAGTATCTGGTGGGGGTGGACTGCGAGTTCAACCTGCGGCAGCCGGACAAAGCCCTCGCGTGGTTCACCCGGGCGGCGGCCCAGGGACAGGCGCTGGCGCAGAACAGCTTGGGGATGATGTATTACCAGGGGCGCGGCGTGGCGCAGGATTACGACAAGGCCGGCGAGTATTTCCGCCAGGCGGCGTTGCAGGCCGACATGAACGGCGAGTACAACCTCGGCACGCTTTACGCCAACGGCGCCGGTGTTCCGAAAGACGCGGAGTTGGCCTTCCGGCTGTTTCAGCGGGCGGCGGAAAAAGGGCACTCCAACGCCATGAACAACTTGGGGTGGCTGTACCAGAAGGGGCTGGGGGTAGAGACGAACGCGGGGCAGGCTGCCGTGTGGTACCGGAAGGCGGCGGAGAGCGGGAACGCCGACGGGCAGTTCAATTACGGGTTCGTCTGCTCGCGCGGGCTGGGTGTGCCGCAGAGTTTCCGCGAGGCGGGGCTCTGGTATTGGCGCGCGGCGGAGCAGGGGCACGTTGAGGCGCAGCTGAACATCGGTATGCTTTACCGGGACGGGACGGGACTGAGGCGGGACGACGTGAAAGCGTTGACCTGGTTCGCCAAGGCGGCCGAGCAGAAGCATCCGATGGCGCAGTTTTTCATCGGGCAGATGTATGAGCAGGGGCGCGGTCTCCCGGCGGACGAGGAGCGCGCGTACCGCTGGTACCTGAAAGCGGCGGAACAGGGCAATCCCCGGGCCGTTCATGCGCTGGGCACGTTTTATTACCGGGGCAAGGTGGTGAAGAAGGACTACGCCCAGGCCGCCGAACATTACCGGCGCGCGGCGGGAATGGGGTATGCGCCGGCCCGGAACAATCTCGGCATGCTCTATCTGCGCGGCGAGGGAGAGGCGAGGAGCGAGACTCAGGCGGCGGAATGCTTCTCTGAGGCCGCGAAGCAGGGGGTGGCTGAGGCGGCCTACAATCTGGCGCTCCTGCACGAGTATGGCCGGGGCGTCAACATGAGCCACATCCGGGCGGTGGGTCTGTGCAAACAGGCGGCGCTGCAGGGGCATGTCGGTGCCGCGGAGTGGCTGTTCAAAAACGGCTACACCGCCTGGCTCGACCGGCCGGCGGAGGAAAAGGAGACGGCGGGAACAGGTGCCGCGCAAGAAACGGATATCCGGGTTGACAGCCGCTGAAGGGAATGGTTATTGTGGACACAGTCGGACAGGTTAAGGAGGACATTCAATGAGCGCAGGGTTTTCACGCAGGGAGATGTTGGGAAAATTGGGGTGGGGCGGGGCGGGCCTCGGGCTGCTGGCCGGACGAGGCTTTGCCGATGCGGACACGGACGGCGATCCGGCTTATCCCGGGTTCGCGAAGAACGTCCGGAAGGTCGCCCCGTCGATGCGGGATGTGGCCTCGGCGCGTCTGGAAGGGGGCAAGGTGGTGCAGCCCGCACGCGAACTGCCGGTGTTTCACACGGCGGACGTGGTGGTCGTGGGCGGCGGTTCGGCCGGCTTTGCCGCGGCGGTGGCTGCGGCCCGGACCGGCGCGAAAGTGGCGCTGGTGGAGCGGTACGGCAGTTTGGGCGGGCTGTTCACGAACGGCATGGTGCTGATTGTGATCGGCACGGGGGTCAAGGAGAACGGCGGGTTCAAGCTGGTGACGCGCGGTATCTGCGAGGAGTTCCTGCGGCGGCTGGAGAAAATGGGCGCGGGCGCGGTCACTGCGTTGCCCCCGGAAGTGGGACAGCCGACCGTCGACCCCGAGGCGGCCAAGGTGCTGATGGACGAGATGGTCCAGGAGGCCAAGGTGGATATGTTTTTCCACGCATGGGGCGTGGACGTGATCCAGAACGGCAATGCGGTGCAGGGCATTGTTTTCGAGAGCAAGCAGGGGCGGCAGGCGATCCTGGCGAAGGTGGTCGTGGACGCCTCGGGCGACGGCGACGTCTATTTTCAGGCGGGGGCGGATTACCAGCAGATCTCGCACGCGATGGGGTTTGTCTACCGGGTGGGGAACTCGGACCGCGTCGACGCCGGCAAACTGCCCAAGGGCACGAAAGCGCCCCGTTTGGGCAGCATAGAGCCGGTCAAGTCGACCCGCTGGATGAACAACCTCGGGCCGAGGGGGAACGGGTTGGATATCCGCGACCTTTCGAAGATCGAGATGATGCACCGCAAGTCGGCCTGGGACTATGTGCAGCGCATCCGCAAGACGCCGGGCTACGAAGAGGTGTTCCTGATGCAGACCACGCCGCAGATCGGCGTGCGCGCGACGCGCCTGTTGGACGGCGCGGCAAGTATCGACAAGAAAGGGGCGGTGAGCGGCGCGAAGTGTGCCGACGCGGTGGCGGTCTCGGGGCACGACGGAATGAAACTGCCCGAATTCCCGATCCCTTACGGGGCGCTGCTCCCCAAGACGGTGGACAACGTGATCGCGGCGGGCCGGTGCATCTCGTGCGCGCCGGACCTGATCGACCGCGTGCGCCTGATCCCGGTCTGTATCGTGACGGGCCATGCGGCGGGCGTCGCCGCGGCGCTGGCCGCCAAAGCCAACGCGCGTCCGCGCGACGTGCCGGTGGCGGATATCCAGAAAGTGTTGCGTGAACAGGGCGCGTATCTGGGGTAGCGGCTTGTGTTCGCGGCAGGGTTCTGGCATACTCGGGTTCAAGAACGTGTTCTTTCCACGGGCCTTTGCCCGTAGCGTCTCTCCTTGGGATTCTTTATCAAGCCATGCAGTACACCAACAAAAACGAATGTGCGCCGGGAGACGGGATCGTCTGGCCGGCGCGTTTTTTGACCTTTCTGTTCCACGGTGTGGCCGTGACCGCCGTTCTGATGGTCCTGCTTCCGGTGGCGCTGTACCCTTTCTGTCCGCCGTTCCCGGGCAAAGCCGCAGGCGTAGCTCTTTTTGTCGCGGCCAGTGTGGAGCGGATGTGGTCCATGTATTTGCGGCAGGGGCTGGGGCGTGCGTGCGGAGGCGCGGGGCGGGACTGGACGGCGATCGCGGTCGGCTACGCCTATGCGTTGACGCTGGGCGGTGCGGCCCTTGAGTTCTTATTGCGGAGGGGCTTTCCCTGCATGGGTTTCGCCGTCGCGGGCGCGGCGGTTTACGGGGCAGGTGTGGCGTTGCGTTACTGGGCGTTTCACGTGCTCCGCAACCAGTGGCATGTGGACGTTTCCGACACGAGCGGCGCGCGTCATCTGGTGCGCGAAGGCCCCTACCGGATTATGCGCCATCCGCTGTATCTCGGCGCCTGTCTGGAAGTTGTGGGGCTGCCGGTGCTTCTGGGTGCTTGGGGCGCCCTGCTGTTCGGCACACTGGTTTTCATCCCGTTTGAAATCGCCCGCGCCTATTACGAAGAGCGCTTTCTCGGTACGCTGTTCGGTTCTGCCTACCGGCAGTATAAAGACGAGGTCGGCGCGTTTTTCCCGCTTCCGTTCAGGCCGCACCGTCACCCGTGACCGCTGCGGTCCGCGGTAACTGAAGGGTAAAGGTCGCCCCTTGGTTGACGGCGCTTTCAACCGTAACGGTGCCCCCGTGTGCCTGGGCGACTTTTTGGGCGATGAACAGCCCGAGACCCATGCCTCCGAGTTTGCGCCGGGTCGTAAAGTCTGGCGAGAAGATGTGTTTCAGGGTCTCTTCCGAAATGCCGCACCCGTTATCCGACACGCTCACGCGAACCGACGTGTCGAGGATCTTCGAGCGAACGCGGAGCAGCCCATTGACGGCGGGCAAGGCGTGGATGGCGTTTTGTATGAGGTTGTTGAGGACGCGGGCGAGTTGCACGCGGTCTCCAAGCAGTTCGGCGTCGTCGCCGAGGTTCTCGCACACGACCTGCGCGTGGACGGCTTGGGCCGCGGGCCGACAGAGATCTACGCAAGAGCGGACAAACTCGTGGATAGGGAATCGCGTCTGCCGCTGGGGGTCTTGCTGGATCAGGCGCTGCCATGTGTCCAGCATTTCGACACACCGCCGCATCGAGTTTTCCAACATGTCGATGTGGCTGCTGGCCTCCGACGGCAAGGCTGACTGCCGCTGCTGTAACTCTTCCATCTCCATCCGGAGCAGCCCCGACGTGATGGTGACAATGGTGAGGGTGTTGCGCAGGTCGTGGACGAACTCCGCAGAGGACTGCCCCAATTCCGCCAACCGCTCTTTCCCTTTCAGTTCGCTGATGCGCTGATCCAGCGCGTCCGCCTCGTTCAGCAGTTTGCCCTGTTTGCGCCGCAGGCGTGTCTGCTCAACATGGCGGTGGACGGCCCGGCGCATCTCATGGGCGTCAAACGGTTTTTCCATGTAGTCGCTCGCCTCATGGCGGATCGCTTCCTGTGCCGTGCCCACGGCGGCGAAACCGGTCAACATGATCACGGCCAGATTCGAATCGAGCTTGCGGATTTCGCGGAGCCCGTCGAGGCCGTCCCGTCCGGGCATTCGGATGTCCATGATCACGGTGTCCGGCGATTGCTCGTGCATCAGTTGTATGCCGCTCTCGACTGTGTCCGCGCACAGTACGCGGTATTCGTCCTTGAGAAGAAAACGCAGACTTTCCCGGGGGCCTCGCTCGTCGTCAATCACCAAAATGGTCGGATGCGTATGGATTTGTTCCGGTTGTCCACAGGGCGTCATGCAGCCTCCTTGATTCCGATGTGGTGTGCGGGGGGCAGCCCGCAAAGGCACGGACAGGCTAAAAAGAATAGGTGTAGGTGAGCGCGGCAAGGTGGCCTTCGAACTCATACGTACACTGCTGGTAAAGCGGGTTTTGGTTGGAGTGGACGGTGCGTTTGTCGAAGATGCCGACGGCATAGGCAATGTCAACGGCGTGGCGGCCGCGCTGGTAGCCGAGGCCGACACTGACCAGGGATTGGTCGACGTCCAATGAGGTGGGCGCGAAGGTCGTGTCGGGTATCGGGCTCTGAAGGTACAGGTAGCCCGCGCGCAGCGTCCAGTCGCGCGCGAAACACCACTCGGGGCCGATGCCGAACGTCCAGGTGTCGTCCCAGTTCTGCGGGGTGTTGCTAAGCCCCATCATGCCGAGCAAAGCCCTGTTGGCGCCCGCGTCAATGGCCATCGTCTTGTAGCGCGAACCTTGGAGCCATTCGACGTCCGCTTCGACGCGCACCGTTTCCGTGATCTGTATGCCGTAACCGAGTGTCACAATCGTCGGGAATTTGAAGGTGGTCTCAACGTCGCTTGAGGCGACCGCCGGGCGGGGGATGCCTGTGGTCTCCATGTCGCCGCTGAAGTCCAGGTCAAACGGCGAGCGGTAGGTTAGGGCGAGGCGCTGGTTGGCTGTCACCTGCCACGTTATGCCGAGGTTCCCTCCGAAGGCATACCCGTCCGTATCGGCGGTGACGCGGCTGTCGGGTCGGAAAGGGGCCAGCTGGCGGAATTTCAGTCGCCCGTAGTACATGTCAAGCCCGGCTCCGACTGAAACGGAATCCGAGACGCGCCACGCCAACGCGGGAGAGATGTCCGCCACCATCATCTGGCTGTACACGGGGGCCGCATAACGGAACACGCCCCTTGAGTCCCAGCGCGTCTGGCGACCGAAGGGGACGTGCATGCCGAGCCCCAACGCCAGATCTTGTTCCTTTACCGTTAGCGGCCAGGCGACGGCAAACGCCGGCAACACGCTCCATGGCCTCTCCGTCTCCGTATTTCCCAGGACGCCGCTGTAGTCGGCGTGACTGTAACCGGCCAGCGCGGAGAATTGCACCTCGCGCGACGGGACGTCAACCAGATTGGCCGGGTTGTAAAACACCGCCGACGCGTCGTCGACCCAAACAGTGTCCTTGCCCGCCTTGCCCAGTGCGGCGGCCGTGTCAGGAGGGTTGCGAAAACCGTCCGACCATACGGTTTGCGCCAACATCCCTGCCGCAGCCCAAGCGGAACCCCTAAGAATACCCAATCGCGTCATAGGTGATGATCTCCTAACTCATGTCCAAGCTGTACAATTCTGAACCGTCCTAAGCACATTCCTACGTATAGCACTGCCCGTGCCATATCGTTTGCAACTTGGTTTTAGGAATCGGAATGCCGTCTTCCTGTTGAAAGAATAGCTTTTGTCGTGTTGATTACGTTTCCATGCGCGTCCAAAAACGTACACCCGTTCATTCTTGCGCATTTCCCAAACGTCCCGCGTGGACAATTTTGAACTTTGAGGTGGACAACCCTTTGTTCGGGTGCGAAAATCAATGATCTTTAATGAATAAAAATAAGGGCTATCTGAATGACGACCGGCGTGCCGTTGTCACCGGGATCGGGGTGGTGGCGGCCAATGGCATAGGAGTGTCGGACTTTTGGCGGACAATGACCGAAGGCCAGTCGGGGGTTGGGCCGATCACACTTTTCGACGCTTCCAAGTTTCCGAACCGGATTGCCGCCGAGGTCAAGGGGTTCGACCCTAAGATCCATCTCTCGCCTTCTGTGAAATGGAAACGCATGGGGCGGCATACGCATTTTGCCTTGGCCGCATTGGACATGGCGCTTGCGGACGCGGCTGTGGGCGACGCCATGGCGGACTCCGCACGCCCCGTGAGCGTCACGATCGGTGTCAGCACCAGTGCCATCGAGGTGGTTCAGGGGGTTGCGTACATCGTGCAGGATGGGGAGGCAAACCGGGTGCGGCCGGGAATGGTCTGGGCCTCACAACCCCATGCCGTGTCAGCCACGGTAGCAGAATATCTGGGAACGCGGGTCGCGTTCCAAACGGTGGCAACGGCGTGCAAGGCCGGAGCGGACGCGATGCTGGCGGCAGCCACCGCGATCCGGATGGGGCGTGCGGACATCGCGATTGCCGGCGGAACCGACGCGTCGATCACAGCAACCACCTGCGGCGCCTTCTGCGCGAGCCGGCTGCTCTCGGTCCGGAACAACGACCCGCAACATGCCAGCCGGCCCTTTGACCGTGACCGCGACGGCGGCGTTTTGGGCGAAGGCGCGGGTATTGTGGTGCTTGAAAGCCTGGCGCACGCACGCGCCCGCGGCGCGCGCATCTGGCTGGAAATATGTGGCGGTGCGTCGCACGCCGATGTGTTTGGCACGCCGGCGGCCAGTGGGCTGGGGACCTGCATGACATTGTCGCTGGCCAACGCGCGGTTGAGCGGGGATGCGATTGACTATGTGTGCGCGCACGGCCCGAGCGACCCGGGCATTGACCGCATGGAGACGGTCATGATCCGCAACACGTTCGGCCGCCGCGCCTACCGCATGCCGGTCTCGTCGATTAAAGGGGCCACCGGCAATCCGCTTGCGGCCGCCGGCCCCATGGAACTGATCGCGTGCGCGCTCGCGATGCGCGACGACCTGATCCCGCCTACGGCCAACTACACGACGCCCGACCCGGCGTGTGATCTCGATTATGTGCCGCATGCGCGGCGGACGCGGATCGAACACGCGCTCATCAATGTCCACGGCATGGGTGGCGGCAACACCACGCTCATCGTCCGAAGACCCCCGCCATGACCAACCTCTTCCTCATCGCGTTACGAGTCGTGATCACGGTCAATCTCTTGCTGGGTCTGGTCGTGTTGCTCACCCATGTGCGGCGGGCGGCTAACCGCGTTTTTGCCATCCTTTCGCTCGTGTTCGCACTCTGGCTGTCCTGCCAATATTTCGGTTCGACGGTGACGGATGAGGTATGGCTGGCCTTCTGGATCCGCCAGGCCTGCGCCACAAGCGTGTTCATCCCTTTAATCTTTCATCTGTTGCGCGGCACGGTGGCGCAGCCGGATGAAAAGCTCGCCCGCCTGTTGCGCCGCTCGTGGCTGTGGGGCGTGGCGGCGGTCGCCACCGCCGTGCTGTGCCAGACCCGGTTCTTTCTCGTCGGCGCGCGGCTCCCGACTGCGGCCGACGCGCTCGCGGAACCGTTTTACGGTTCCGGCTTTGTGTGTTTCGTCCTCTTCTGGATCGTCTTCGTGGCGGCTCTGGTGTGGAACTTCTTCCGTTCGCTGTCGCGTGCGGAAGGGGTTTGCCGCATGGAGCTGCAGGTCATGACGCTCGGCTCGTTTTTCGGGCTTGTCCCCGGCGTCCTGATTGTGTTGGTTGTCCCTCTGCTCACGGGATCATCGCAAAGCGCGCGGTTCGCGCCGATCGCGGTCGTGATCTGGCACAGCGTGATCGCCTACGGGATCGCCACCCGCCACATCATGGGCATCGGCGAATTTCTGCGGCGTGCCGTCACGGTCATGTTTCTGGCGGGCTTTCTGACGGTGCTGTATATCCTCATGTTCCGTCTTGCACAATGCCTGCCGTTGGCTTCGGACGACCTGAGGAATACCGTCTCCCATGTGATCGCCGCCATCGCGGTCGCTCTGACCCTCGCGCCGGCGAATGCCTTCCTCCGGCGCGGGACCGACCGCCTGTTCGACGACGGGCACGACGATCTCTCCCGTCTGTTGCACCAGGGGGGCGATCTGGCGCGGTCCATCACCACCGTCGACACGTTGTTCCATGATTTCGGACGCTTGCTGCAGGAGTCGCTCGAACTTTCCCATGTGCGCGTCTACTTGCGGTCTGGGGCGCAGTTTGTGCTGCACGCGCGCATGGGTGCGGTCGAGGGCGCCAAGGAGGTCGGCGAGGCAGAGCCTTTGCCGCATGCCTTGCAGACCGGGCGCTATCCCCTGCTGCGCGACGTGCTGCGGCGGGCCGGGGGCACGTTGTTGCAGCGGCAAGCCGATCGTGCCCTGGCCCGGTTAGATGCCGAGGCGGCCGTGGGCCTGCACTCCAAGAACGGGATGGTCGGTTTCCTGCTTCTCGGCCGCCGTCTGAACGGGCGGATTTTCGGCAGGCGCGAGGAGGACGCGCTGATGTTGCTCGGGGACCAAATGGGGATTGCGATCGAGAACGCCACGCTCTATACGCGGCTCCAGGATGCGCGGATTTATGACGAGATCCTGCTCGACAACCTTGTGACGGGTGTTGTCGCCGCGGACACGGAAGGGCGCGTTACCGTTTGTAACCGCGAAGCCCAGCGCATTTTGCGGGTGGCCGGAACCGACACGGCCGTCGGCCGTCCGGCCGCCGAAATCCTGCCCGAGCCGATGTGGGCGGAGTTGCACGCCAGCCTCGTTTCAGGCCGGGACGCGCGCGACCGGGATCTGGTGCTGCGGCAGCAGACGCCCGACGAGCAGTCCGTGCGTTTCGCGACCGCCGTGTTTGGCGGGGACGGCCGCGCCGCGTCGGGCGTGTTGCTGGTGGTGCAGGACACCTCCGCCCTCCGCAAGCTGGAAGAACAGGTTAGGCGCAGCGACCGGCTTGCGAGCATCGGCACACTGGCCGCAGGGATGGCCCACGAGATTAAGAATCCGCTGGTCTGCCTCAAGACGTTCGTCCAACTGTTGCCCAGTCAATACGACGATCCCGACTTCCGCAACACCTTCATCCCGTTACTCGGGAACGAAGTCGAACGCATCAACTCGATCGTTTCGCAGCTGCTCAACTTCTCCCGTCCGGTTAAACCCACGCTCGTCCCCTTGTCGCTGCACGCCGCACTGGATGCCGCTTGGCAACTGGCCGCCCAGCCGATCAAGTCCAAAGGGCTTGTGTTCGAACGCCAGTATAACGCCGGGTGCGACCGCCTGCTCGGTGACCAACGCCTGCTCGGACAAGTGTTCCTGAATTTGTTTCTGAACGGCATCGACGCGATGGAAAGCGGCGGCACGCTGACGGTGGCGACGCAAACGGTCACACGGACAGGCCAACCTTGGCACCGCGGGCTGCAGGAAGCCGACGCATGGATCGAGGTGGCGGTGCGCGACACGGGCCGCGGCATCGCACCGGAGGACCGGGAACGCATCTTCGATCCTTTTTTCACGACCAAGGACAACGGCACCGGTCTGGGGCTTTCGGTTACGCACGGGATTGTCCGCGAGCATCAGGGGGTGATCGATGTGGAGAGCATGCCCGGAACGGGCACGTGTTTCCGCATACTGTTCCCGCTGCTTGCCGTCTCAGGCGGGAACAATGACCATGAAAAGAAGGGAGCGGTATGACAGCATCTGCCACAGCGTGTCTGTTGCTGACGTGCGATTCCAAGCTGACCCAACACGTGATTCAAGCTGTCGGCGGATGGGTGGATATCCGCGCAACGTCCAGTCGCCTGGAGTGGGTTCAAGAAAAACGTGTGCCCGCCGTGCGGTTGCTCGATTTGCGGCATCCCGAATCCGAGGCGGCGCTCGCGGGCATTGCTCCGGAGTCGCGGAGCGGGACGGTCGTTTTCGGCGTGCCGGAATCCGACCCGTTTCTGGCCTGCCGCGATGCGGATGTTTTTGCGGTGGAACCTCTCGAGGTGACGCCGGATCGTTTGCGCCGGACTTTGTGCCAGGCCATCAAGCTGCACCAGGCCCAAGAAGAGCTGAGCCTTTTGCGGCAGCAGCTGGCCGCCTGTAAGGCGTTGCCGCCGCCAACGGTGGACGAGCCCGGTCTGAACCTCGCGCCCTTGTATGAACTGTGGCGTGCTTCACGCCATTTTCACGACCTCCCCAAGCTCCTCGACCAGTTGGTCGAGGGCGTTGCCGCCGCCGGACGGATCGCACGCGTCGGCGTGTTCGCGCGTTTGCATGACGAAACGGCCTACCGGTTGTGGGCGGGTCTCCGCTGTCTGGACAACACCGGCTCGCTGTCGTTTGAGCCGCTCGCCCCGTTCGTGTGCTGGCTTGAGCGCCACGCCCATCTCGTCTGCCGCGCCCATCTCGCCCACGTCGACGACCCCCGCGACCGCCGGCTGTTGCAACACGTGTTGGATGAAACGGGCGCCGAAATCATCGTTCCGCTTCTCGGTAAGCGCGGACTGCTCGGTTGGATTTTTGTCGGGCACCGCGCCACCGGCATCCCGTTCGCGCCGCACGACCTCAGCGATCTCACCGTGATCGGTGAGCAGGTCGCCACGCTGTTGGAAAACGCGCTGCTGGTTGAAGAGCTTGCCGTCCAGAAGACGCTGGCGGAAAACCTGTTGGAAACCATTCCCGTCGGCATTCTCGCTGTTTCGGAAGACGGCGTGGTGCGCTGGTTCAACCGCGAGGCAGAACAGATTTTGGGCGTGACCGCCGCAGAGACGGTTGGCCGTCCCGTGGAAAGGGCCGGCAGCCGGATTGCCGACGTGATTCTGCGGACGATCCGGGACAGCGCCACTCCCGCGCCGGTCATATGGACTGATTCCGCAAGCCGCCGCACGATCCGGGCTGACGCCCACCACATCGGCAACGGAGGCACATGTCTTGGCGTTATGCTTTTGTTGCACGATATTTCCCGCGAACGGCTGCTGCGCGAAAAGCAAGAGGAGTTGGACCGTCATGCGTTTTGGAACGATCTGGCCGCCGCAATGTCGCACGAAGTGCGCAATCCGCTGGTTGCCATCAGCACCTTCGCTCAGCTTTTGCCCGAACGGTATACCGACCCGGAATTCCGCCGGCAGTTCTTCGACATCGTCACCGGCGAGGTCGGGCGTTTAAACGCGATCATCACGCAGATCAACACGTTTGCGCATCCGCCCAAGCTGGTCTTCCGTCCGGCCGCCCCGGGCGAGCTTGTGGCGCAGGCGTGCGCCCGTGCCGCACAATGGGCGGGGCCGGATAAGCGCGACGTGGTCTGCGAGGTTGAGGCTCATTTGCCCTCGCTGGCCGCCGATGCCGACACGATGATTGACGGCCTTGCCCATGTGCTGGTCAACGCGCACGAGGCGGTCCGAAACCAACCGTCGCCGCACGTCGGTCTGCATGTCTGTTGCGCCGGCATCGACGGCGGCCGCGCCCTCGTGATTGCCATCAGCGACAACGGGCCGGGCATCTCCCCGGAGATGCGGGAAAAACTCTTTTCACCGTTCAGCACCACCAAGCCGCGCGGGTTGGGGCTGGGGCTTCCGTTGGCGCGGCGGGCGGTTGTCGACCACGGCGGCCGCATCGATGTCGATACCACAGAACACGGAACCACCGTGACCATCACCATACCTTTGAAGGAGTGCCCCAGCCATGCCGAAACTCCTGATTGTTGACGACGAGTTGGGTAGCCGCGAAGCCCTGCGGGTTATCTTCTCGCGCGAGTACACGGTGTTTTCCGCCTCCACGGGTGAGGAGGCCCAGGCGGTTTTGTCGCGCGAGCAGGTGGATCTCGTCCTCCTGGATGTCGTGATGCCCGGGCGCTCCGGGCTAGACCTTCTGCGGCAAACCCATGCCGATTATCCCGACCTGCCGGTCATCATGGTCAGCGCGTCGACCGCCATCCCGCCCGTTGTCGAAGCCATCCGCCAGGGGGCCGTCGATTTCGTCGGTAAGCCGTTCGACGTGGAGAACATCCGCCATGTGGTGCGGCGGGCGCTCGAAACCAAGCGGCTCCACCGGCAGGTCGCCGTCTTGGAGACCGAGCTGTCGGTCGCTTTCCCGACGCAGGAGATCGTCGGGCGCAGCCCCGCCTTTGTGGCCGCGATCGATCAGCTTCGCCAGGCGGCCGCGGCCGACGCCACGGTGCTGATTCAGGGCGAGAGCGGGACAGGCAAGGAACTCGCAGCCCGCCTGCTGCACGCGCAGAGCCCCCGCCGCGACGAGCCCTTCGTCGCTGTTCATTGCGCCGCTCTCCCGGAGAACCTGCTGGAGAGCGAGCTGTTCGGATACGAGAAGGGCGCGTTCACCAATGCCGACCGCCAGAAACCCGGCCGGTTCGAACTGGCAGGGTCGGGAACCCTGTTTTTTGACGAGATCGGGGAGATGTCGGTAGCCATGCAAGTGAAGCTGCTGCGCGTGCTGCAGGAGCGCGAATTCATGCGTGTCGGCGGAACGCGGCTACTCCACACCAACGCCCGCATCATCGCGGCCACGGCGCGTGATCTGCGCAGGGATGCCGCCGAAGGGCTTTTCCGCGAGGATCTTTTCTATCGCCTCAACGTGGTGCGGATCCTTCTGCCGCCGCTCCGTGAACGGCGCGACGACATCCCGCTGCTGCTCGCGCATTTCATGGGTCAGCTTGGCCCTGTCCTGCATGCCGCGGCCCGCGGGTTCGACGCGGATGCCCTGCACCGGTTGTGCACGTACGCCTGGCCCGGGAACGTCCGCGAACTGCGTAACGTCGTCGAACGCATGCTGGTGCTCCACGGCCGCACGCCGGTGATTTCCGCTTCACAGCTCCCCGAAGAGTTTCATGCCGGCCCGGCATGCGGGCACGCGGCTGAGGGCGAACCTGCCGCTCCCGCGGCCCTCCCGCCGCCCGCAGAAGGACTGACCCTCGAAGAGGCGGTCAGTGCCTACGAGGGCCAACTCATCGCCGACGCCCTGAGCAAGGCCGGCGGTGTGCTGACGCGTGCCGCCGAGAGTCTCGGCACCACGCGCCGCATTCTCCGCTATAAAATGGAGAAGCTCGGCCTTTAATGGTTTTTGCGGGAAAGGATGTCCGGTATGGAGAAACGCTCAGTATCAAGTTTGCTCAACGTGCTAATTCGCTGAGAGGAAGACGAAATGAAAACGACGGAAGTGATCGGAAAGACATTGACGGGACTCGTCGCGTGTCTGGCGTTGAATGCTTTTTCAGAAGGTCCGGCGATTACCGATGTGAAGGTGCGTCAGCGCTGGCCGTGGAGCCGGTTGGTGGACATCAACTATGTGTTGGAGTGCGGGGATACGGAAAGCGTTTGTGTGACCGTCACCGGTTACAGCGGCGCAACCCGCCTCAACCTGCCCTTGGCCTCGCTGTCGGGCGATCTTTTCAGCGTTTCGGGCGGGGTCCGGCGTATCGTGTGGGATCCCATGAAGACCGGTTACACGAACGAGATCATGCCGTGGTTCAGCGTGGAGCTCACCCCGACCGAGGTTCCGCTCTATATGATCGTGAACCTGACGGCAGGCGCGGGCGCGACCAACCAGATCGAGTACGTGTACGAGGCGGAGCTGGTCACCAACAAATGGGGCTCGTGGGCGAGGGATCCTGTGACGAATAACGGGGTGCCTGTCGCCTCCGTCATCTGGACCGGCGTGACCAACGACCCGGTTTACAGAACGGACAAGCTCGTCCTGCGGCGTGTCCCTGCAGGAACGTTCCAGATGGGGTCAGGCTCGGGAGCAAAGGCCATCACGCTGACGAAAGATTATTACGCGAGTGTGTTCGAACTGACGAAAATGCAGTGGTACAGGGTGGCAGGGGGCACGGCGCCCGCCCTTGCCGATCAGGGGAAGCCCCAAGGGGCCGTTTCGTATTACGATCTCCGGGAGTATCCCGACAATGCGGACGATCCGGACATTAACTGGCCTGCGACCGGCTACACAGTCTCGCCGGACAGCTTCATGGGCAAATTGCGGGACAAGACCGGCATTGGAGGCTTTGACCTTCCGACCGAGGCACAGTGGGAATACCTGTGCCGCGCGGGGACAACCACCGACTTCAACAGCGGGGAAATGTGGTCTGCGGACTTCACCAACACGATCAACCAACTGGCGTGGTGGAAGGCCAACGCAGACTCTAAGCTGCATACGGTTGGGGAAAAACGGCCGAACGCGTGGGGGCTGTACGACACACACGGCAACGTGTGGGAGTGGTGCCTGGACTGGTATACAAACGCGCTTGTGGCGGCGACGGACCCCGCCGGGCCTGGGACGTCTTCCGAGTCTCCGCCAAAGCGCGTGAGACGGGGAGGTGGACCATGGGACGATGCGTCTTGGCAGCGATCGTGGCCCCGCACCGCCGACGGCAAACCGGATGCACGGATCGCCGACCGGGGCATTCGACTCGTGTGGACAATGCCCTGATGAGAAATCGGATGGCTTCAGTGCGCGGGGTGGGGTATTTGCAGGTCTGAAAGGAAAATGCTCATGATTCGCAGGGAATGCTTTTTGGCGACACTTTTGTTTTGTGCAGGCGTGAACGCTTCCGCAGGGTCTGCCGGCGGGCCGG
>JAQVSS010000311.1 GCA_028700415.1 Kiritimatiellia bacterium | reverse complement strand
GTTCCCATTCCGAACACGGAAGTGAAGGGCCCCATCGCCGAGGGTACTGCAGGACGCGCCTGTGGGAGAGTAGGACGCCGCCGGGTTTTATTTCTGGGGGCCGGAGACCGCGAGGTCTCCGGCCCCCTTCTTTTTTTCACGCGCGGAACAGCGCGCCAAGTTTCTTGCCGAGCAGCAGACTGCTGCCCGCGATCGTGATGGTCAGGAACAGCATCGCCCAGACGCCCAGAGCCGCGGCCAAATAGCGTCCGATGCCGACCAGCTGGAAGAGCTCGAAGATGGTCTTGGTGATGGGGTAGTACGCCATTTTCTGCGCCAGCATCAGGCTGTCCGAGACCTCCAGCATGCTGAAGGCGAACGCCAGCAGTGTGCCCGCAATCAAATTGGCCATGATGAGCGGCAGCGTGATCCGGCGCAGCACCGCCAGAGGTGTCGCGCCAAGGTTTGCCCCGGCCTCTTCCAGCGCGGTCGACGTCTGCTGCAGCCCGGCCACCGCGGCACGCACCATGTAGGGCAGGCGGCGCACCGCGTAGGCGATCACCAGAAAAAGCGTGGGATTCACCCGGACATCGAGAACCGCGGCCAGACGGGGCATCCCCTGAAGTTGAGGCAAACCGGCGAGCGACGCGCTGACCGCGATAAAGCCGAACGCCATGACCAAACCCGGGACCGCGAGCGGGATCATGGCCATGGCGTCCAGCACGCCGCGCGCGCGGATCCGCGAACGCACCACCACCCACGCCACGGCCACGCCGAGGACGAGGTTGAACAGCACGGCAAGTGAAGAGAAGAGCAGGCTGTTGCGGATCGCGTCAAGGGTCATGGCATGCCCCAGCGCCTCGGCGTAATTCGCGGTGGTGAACTGCGCGGGCAGGACGGTGCGGTACCACGCGCCGGGAACCGAGAAACTGGTGAGAAGCACGCCCGCGTGCGGCATGAGCGCGAGGAGCGTGATCGCCAAAAAAGGCAGGGCCAGCAGCACCCCTTTGGCGCCGGAGACGCGCGTGGGCGTGTGCGGGCTGGCGGCTTTGGCTTGCATGGCGTAGGCTCTGCCGCCGAAAAGCACGCGGCTCAGCGTGTAGAGCGCGACGCTGGCAACCAACACGACGGTGACCAGCGCGTAGGGGAAGGGGCTCGCGCTGATTTCCTTGAGCTCGTCGTATACCTGCACCGCCGCACACCGCGAGTAGTTCATGATCAGCGGGGTGCCGAGCTCGGTGAAGCAGGCGATAAAAACCAGTGTGCCGCCGGCAAAGAGTCCGGGCATGACCAGGGGCAGCGTGATGCGCCGGAGACGCGTCCAGCCATTGGCGCCGAGATTTTGTGCGGCTTCCTCGAGCGCGGGGTCGATATTGGCCAGCGCGGCCGCAACGTTGAGGTAGAGGATCGGGTAAAAGGAGAGCGCCTGCAAAAGCACCACACCGAAATAACGCGAATGACCAAACCAGTCTACCGGGCCACACCCCAGCAAGGCGTTCAGCATGCCATAGGGGCTGAAAATTTGCATGAACCCGATCGCTCCCACGAAAGGAGGTAGCACCATCGGCACCAACAGTAACGCGGTGAAGAGCCGCTGCCCGCGGAACGTGAAGGTGTGCGCCAGCCAGGCCAGCGGGAGAGCGAAACTTGCGGCGAGAGCGGTCGCGCCGAACGCGATCCGCAGGCTGTTGAACAGGCCTTCGGCATAAATCGGATTTCTGAACACACCCAGCAAATAATGGGCGGTCAGCCGGCCGTTCACATAGAATCCGCCGCTGATGACGCGTGCGACTGGCCAGACCAAAAGCAGCCCGAAAACACACGCCAGCAAAAGGGTTAACAACCACGCTGTACGGTTACTCAACATGTCATGCGCTGGGACAAACGGATCCGGTACAGGTTACAAGCCCGACAGACAAGGACGGAATGATACGCGCGGGTTGCGTGAAAGCGCAAGGCCGAAGTGCGGTGCGGGGGCGGTGCGCGGAAAAAAAACAAAAAAAAACAGGAACGGAAAAATCCCCCTTGCACAGCGGCGGCAAAATACGCTATTCTTAATTTTCCGTATCCCGGAAAGGATTTGTTTTATGAAGAAGGGCCTCCACCCAAAATACGAAGACGCGACGATCACCTGTGCGTGCGGTAACGTGATCAATACGCGTTCCACGAAGAAAGAAATGGTCGTCAACACGTGTTCGGCCTGCCATCCCTATTTTACGGGACAGCAGACGATGATAGACACGGAAGGACGCGTTGACCAGTTCATGAAGCGCTACAGCATCAAGAAGGCTTAGCGGTTTGCGGAAATAAGCGGGTCGGGGGGCGCTGCCGTCAGGCGTGTGCGCACTCCGGCCCGTTTTGCATTTGTCCGATGATCGACAAAACCCATATCCGTCGGGTACTTGAAAAGGTCGAGGCCGCCGAAACGGCCTTGTCCGACCCTGCCGTTCTCGGGAACCCGAAGGTTTACCGGGAGAAGGTGCGCGAGCACGCCGCATTGAAAAAGCTCGAGAGTGCCGCCAACGCCTATTTCCGGTTGCTGGACGAGCTGGAGGACAACCGCGGTCTGATTGCCGAACCGTCGGCCGATCCCGATTTGGCTGAAATGGCGCGCGAGGAGATTGCCGCGCTTGAGGCGCGTTTGCCGCAGGCCGAGAGCGCAGTGCTTGCCGGCCTGCTCCCCGCCGGGCCTGCGGATGCCCGCAACGCGGTCTTCGAAATCCGCGCCGGCACGGGCGGCGAAGAGGCCGCCCTGTTCGCCGCCGTGCTGTTCCGCATGTATTCCAGATACTGCGACGCGAAGGGCTGGAAGATCTCGGTCATTGACGCCAATGCCACGGAGCTGGGCGGCTATAAAGAGATAGTCTTCACGGTTGTCGGCGAGGGCGCGTACGGGGTTTTCAAGTTCGAGAGCGGCGGACACCGCGTGCAGCGCGTGCCGGAAACCGAGGCGCAGGGCCGCATCCACACTTCGGCCGCCACGGTCATCGTTTTTCCCGAGGCCGACGAGGCGGACGAGATCGAACTGCCGGAGAATGAGCTGCGCGTGGATATCTTTTGCGCGGGCGGCCATGGCGGCCAGGGGGTGAACACCACCTACTCGGCCATCCGTATCACCCACCTGCCCACCGGACTGGTGGCGCAGTGCCAAGACGAACGCTCGCAGCACCGCAACAGGGAGAAGGCTCTTGCGGTGCTCAAGTCACGCATTCTGGACCAGCGGCGTCAGGCGGAAGAGGCCGCGCTGGGGCAGACGCGCCTGGGGCTGCGCGGCTCGGGCGACCGGAGCCAGCGCATCCGCACCTATAACTTCCCGCAGAACCGCATGACGGATCACCGCGTGAACCTCACGCTTTACAGCCTGGACCGCATTGTCGAAGGCGACCTTGCCCCGCTCTTGGACGCGCTTCATGCCTACGACTTGAATCAGCGCATGGAAGAAGAACTCGGCGTCACGCGCGATTGACGGGGCCGGTGGCCCGCCCTCACCACTGCCACTGCCGACTGCTCCATTCCACTCTTCCACATCCTCTCCCCCGCCTTCGCGGTAAAATTTTCCGGCGGAAATTTTTTCAATAATTGTCCTTTTCGGGCTTGCACCGGCGCACACTTTTTGTCTATTCTATGCCTAACAACGAAAGAATAGTCTTGTCCGACGGCTCGGGAGGCGGGTGTTTCCCTGTTGCGGGCAGGATTTTGAAGGTTTATAAGTCATAACAGTTTAAGCAACGGATAGGAGGGTTTCTTTAATGAACCTGACTTCAAAGCGTATGCTCCAATGCTTCACGGCAGTCGCGGGTGTTTTCGCATTCACGGCCACCGCAGGGCAGACATGGTGGGGAGTTAAGGACGCGTTCGAGAACGCGGACGGCGGCACGAACGGGATGGTGATCGCGGATTACAAAGCAACGGCAGTCGGGGACGGGACGACCAATTACCTGTGGTTGGCCGCTGAAACCGACGCGTCCAAGATCGTGACCAACGATTCGGACCGTGCCAGTTACAGCGGGATCAACCCGATCACCGATCCGGCGGCCAACGACCTCGTCCTTGAGCTCGCGACCGAAGGCAACACCCTCACGCGGCACGTGATGAACGGAACCTCGACGGGCAGAACGTTCGAGGCGAGTAGTGTTTATGTTGACACGCTGATTAAGTTCACGCCCAGCGAGGACACCCCCTCGATCTCGAATGATGTGAAAGTGGCGGTGTACGTCAACGTCAACTCGAACCTTGTGGTTTACCATGGCCCAGAGTCAGGAGATCCGGTTCACAGTGTTTTTGATGATATCTTCATCTCCCCGAACACATGGAATCGGCTCACCATTAAGTTGGGTTATGTTGACCCGATTAGTTTCTGCAACATCTACTTGAATGGTGTTGCTTTGACACATACGAACGCAGTTGGAGAAAATCAAGATGTGTTCCTCACTGCTGTTGGGGGCAACGTCCTCAACGCCGTGGCCTTCCAGGGCACCGGGTTTGTGGACGAGCTGGTGGTCTCGGATGACGCCGATCTCGGCGCTGGCGCCGCGATTCTGCTGACGCTGTCGTATGATACGGGCATCGAGATGGTCACCACGAACGGTGCGGCGGTCGCCAATAACGGCACGGTCCCGAACGGAGCGCTCATTGTGATCGACGCCAAGGATTGGTATGCCGTGACCGGCGTGAACGGCGCGACCTTCGCGGATCCGGGGCTGACGGAACCGGCTAATGTTGTGTCCGGCACAGTTACCGCCGCGGCAAGCACCAACGTCACGATTACCTCCGCGAAATACACGGGATCGATGGAATTGGGCGGGAAACCGGTGGATCTTGACAAGCTGTCGACGTGGGCACTGGCGCAACAGCCGGCTTTGACCGAAGCCCAAGTGGCGGCCAATGCCGACGGCTGGTATGACGAGTACCTGCTGAACCTCGCGCCGGATGCGGCGGTGACGAACACGATCGCCATCGATTCCATCGCGGTTGGCGCGACCGACGCCACGATCAAGGTTGTGGCTTCGTCCACGGACGTCAACTTCGCGTCGATCAACGGCACGCTGAAGATCTATGCGGCAACCAACCTGGTGACGGGCTTCGGCGGGGAGCCGGTCGCCCTTGAACCGGTGGCGTTCACGTCCGCCAACAACACCAACACGGTGGTTGTGCCGATTTCGGCTGGCAGCTTCATCAAGGCCAAGGTCGAATAAACGGGCT
>JAQVSS010000047.1 GCA_028700415.1 Kiritimatiellia bacterium | reverse complement strand
GTGACCGTCGCTTTGCGCCGCGTAGACCTTGACAAGAACCCCGGGGGTGACCCGTTGATCTCAAGGCTCGATGCCGAAAAAATCGTGATCGTGCCCAACACCAGCGGCGCGCGCACCGCCGAAGAGGCGATCCGTATCGCACGCCTTGCCCGGGCGGCGGGCGGCTTCGACTGGATCAAACTCGAGCTCACCCCCAACCTGCACCACCTGCTGCCCGACCCGATCGAAACCCTCAAGGCCACTGAAGCGCTGGTGAAAGAGGGCTTCACGGTTCTCCCGTACATCAATGCCGACCCGGTGCTGGCCAAACGGCTGGAGGAGGCAGGCACCGCTGCCGTCATGCCGCTGGCCGCGCCGATCGGCACGAACCTGGGGTTGCGCACGCGCGACATGCTTGAAATCATTGTGGCCAATGCCCGCGTGCCCGTGGTGGTCGATGCCGGGCTTGGGATGCCGTCCCATGCGGCGGCGGCCATCGAACTCGGGGCAGACTGCGTGCTCGTCAACACGGCGATCGCCGCCTCCGCCGATCCGGTCGGCATGGCCAAAGCTTTCGCAAAAGCGGTTCAGGCCGCCGAAGAGGGGCTGGCCGCAGGCCCCCGCGCCGCGCGCGCCACGGCCGACGCCTCCTCGCCCCTCACCGGATTCCTGTGGCAGACGACGGAAGGCCGCTAATCCGGTTCCGCTGCGGCCCTCAGCGGGAAGCGTTACGCGCGACCAGGTTGGACTTGAGGGCGAAGAGATCCGTGTCGGCCGGCGCCGCGCCGGACTCCACGGCGGCCTTGGCCACCGCATAAGAGATCTCCACGAAAAGCCGGCGGTCGAACGGCTTCGGAATGATATACCCGTTACCGAACAAGAGTTTCTCCTGCGGGTAAAGCGCCTGCACATCCGAGGGAACCGGCTCGCGGGCCAGCGCGGCCAAGGCCTCTGAAGCCGCCACTTTCATCGCCGTGCCGATGGTGCGGGCGTGCACATCGAGCGCGCCGCGAAAGAGGTAAGGGAACCCGAGCACGTTGTTGATCTGGTTGGGATAATCCGAACGTCCGGTTGCCATCACATAAGGTTTCGTGCCCATGACCCCGGCCACGATTTCGGGGCGGATCTCGGGGTCTGGGTTGGCCATGGCGAAGATCGCCGGATACTCCGCCATACCGCGCACGTCGTCCGCAGTCACGCTGTCGGCGGCCGAAACTCCGATGAACACGTGCGTGCCGCGCAACGCCTCCTGCAGCGTGCGGAGCCCCGTGCCGACCGCATGACGCCGCTTGTGAACGTTCAGGTCGGTTCGCCCGGCATGGATGACCCCCTTGGTGTCGCACATGACCAGATCCTTCACGCCCGCCGCCTTGCACATGTCGGCGATCCGGATGCCGGCCGCGCCCGCGCCGTTCATCACCACGCGGAGTCCGGACACCGGGCGGCCGCACAGATGGGAATAGTTCAGCAGCCCCGCCACGGTGATCACGGCCGTGCCCCACTGGTCGTCGTGGAACACGGGAATGTCCAGCATGGCATCCAGCCGATCCTCGATCTCGAAGCAGGCCGGAGACGCGATGTCCTCGAGGTTGATGCCGCCGTACATCGGCGCGAGCGCCATCACCGCGTCGATCACCCGCTGAGGATCGGTCTTCCCCGTGTTCCCGCCGTCTTTACGGCAGTGGTCCAGCGGAACCGGCCAAGCGTCCACATCGCCAAACGCCTTGAAGAGAACCGCCTTGCCCTCCATCACCGGGATGCTGGCGGCCGCGCCGAGATCGCCCAACCCGAGAATCGCCGTGCCGTCCGAAACCACGGCCACGAGGCTGCGTTTGGCCGTGTAACCGAACACCGCTTCGGGACGCGCGGCGATCTCCTTCACCGCATGCGCCACACCCGGCGTGTACGCCAGGCAGAGATCGGTCGGCGTCTTCAGCGGCTTGACCAAACGGACGCCGACCTTGCCGCCCTTGTGGAATTCCAACACGGTCTCACGATTCACCGGAACATTCGCCATACTCGCTTCCCTCTTTCTTTAAACGCCACGGATCCACACCTGAAAAACGGATTAGATGTTATCTTCCCGACAGGCCCGACACCAGTATAAACAACCGCCGAACCTGATTTTGTTCCAAGCGAAGAAAAGGTTTGAACCGCCGCGTTATGTTTGCCAAGCTATCCGCATTCTCACAATCCATTAAGCGGAGATTTTCATGGCACAAATACGGCGCGAAGTGGAGATCACGATCCACAGCATACACATCCCCGTCACGGGAGCTGGCGATGCTGCAGACACCTCACACATCCTAAACGCGAACCTGATTTGGCCGCGGACAGGAATCGCCCAGAAAACGGCGGGGCAACCCTGCGTCTTAAATAAGGGAGCGGCCGATTTCGAGACCGTCAACTGGGGACGCCGCATCCTGTTCAAAGAAAATGTCGAAGGCCGGTTCGCGCTGGGGGTAACCCTGACGGAAGACCTCGACGATGAGGAGATCGAGCAATTCTTACGCTTCTGGGCAGGGGCGTTCTTGTCCATCGGGGCGGGCATGGTCGAGAATGCCGCCAAGCCAGTCGGCAAACTGGCGTCCGCGCCACTGGATTATGTCGCGAAGAACATCAGCAAATACCCGGGCGCCACGACGCTCGCCGAAGGGCTGGCGGAACTGGACGCCGCCGATTTTCCGCCGAGCGGGGGCGAGCGCCTGCTCGCCGTGCGGATGACCGCAGCCAGCCGCCTGCTGCACATCAGCCGCCGCACGGTCAACAGCCGTTCGCGCGTGTCGCGCAAACTCTTGCTTGAAAAAGGAGCCCCCAATGGCGAGGTCGTCCTCGCCATCCGTTCCCTCTAAAAAAGAACGGCGCGCGCATCCCGCGCACGCCGTACGTTCTGCCGCATCCCCGTCCCGCCTTACTTCGCCTGCTGGAGAAAGCCGGGGCGGCGTCCGCGGTACCACGCCAGCATGACCGGCGTGGCGATAAAGATCGTCGAGTACGTGCCGGCCATCAGGCCGATCAGCATCGCCAAAGCGAAGTCGTTGATCGCGCCGCCGCCGAAGATGAAGAGCGCCAGCGTGGCGATCAGCGTCGAGAGCGAGGTCAGGATCGTGCGGCTCAAGGTTTTGTTGACGGCATCGTTGCACAGCTTCTTGAAATCCGTCTTCGGATCCTTCCGCATATCTTCGCGGATACGGTCGAAAATCACGATGGTGTCGTTGATCGAGTAACCGACGATGGTCAGGAGGGCCGCAATGATCGTCAGGCTCATCTGACGCCCGCACAGGCTGTAGAGCCCCAACGTGATGAACGCGTCATGCGCCAAGGCCACCACACCGCCCAACGCGAAACCGAACTCGAAACGGAACGCCACATAGATCAGGATGCCGACGAGCGAGGCCAGAACCGACCACTGTGCCGAGCGCTTGAGGTCAGCGCCGATCTCCGACCCGACCTCCTCCTCGCCGGCCAGTTTGAATTTGCTTTCCGGCACGCCTTTGGCCAACGCCGTTTCAATCGCCTTGGAGGAGTTCTGGTCGCCGATTTTGGTCGTCCCCGTCTTGATGAGCAGCAAGTTGCCGGTCCCGTCAGGCGAAGACTGGTACTGGATGGCGGCATCATTCACAACCCCCTCCACGATTTTCCGCACGTCGGCGATACCGGCTTTCTTCTCATAGGAGTACGTCATAGAGGCGCCTCCCGTAAAGTCCACCGCCAGCACCCGGGCCGGCGTTGTGAACGCGCGGCCGAAGAAAATCGCCAACGTCACGACAATAACCGTCAGCGAGGTGAAGCCCGCGGCCTTGCCGTAGCGCAAGAAATCGTAGTTCGCGTTTTTCATGAACTGCAGCATCTTATACGGCTTGGTCCGGGTCTCGGATACCGTCACATTGAAAATAAGCCGCGTCACAACCAGCGCGGTGAACATGCTGACGATGATGCCCGCCGACAAGGTGATCGCATACCCGCGGATCGGCCCGGTGCCCAAAATGAACAGAATCACGCCCGTGAGCAGCGTGGTGATGTTCGAGTCGAAAATCGCCGAGAACGCGCGGTCGTAACCGGCGGTCACCGCTGTTTTCACCGACTTGCCCAAAACGAACTCCTCGCGAATGCGTTCGAAGATCAGCACGTTGGCGTCCACCGCCATGCCGAGCGTCAACACGATACCGGCGATGCCGGGCATCGTCAGCACCGGCAGATCCAGCGTGTTTTTCGAGACTGCGGCGTCCTTCACGAAGACGGACAAAACGCTGGCGGTTATGACCAGGCCGGCCGGCAGAAGGAACAGGTTCAAGAACAGCGCGACATTGGCGATCAGGCCGCAATAGGAGTAGTAAATCATCATGAAGGCCGCCACGAGCACCGTGCCGATAATGCCGGCGTTGATGCCGCTGTGGATGGCGTCCGCGCCCAGCGTGGACTCGACCGAACGTTTCTCGAGAATCTTCATCGGCGCGGGCAGCGAGCCGGCGTTCAGGATGTTGCGCAACACCGCCGCCTCGGACCACGAGAAATTGCCCTCGATGACCGCGCGGCCGTTCGGGATCTCGCATTTGAGCACAGGCGCGGAATAGAGCGTGTCGTCCAGCACGATGGCGAGCTGGCGGCCCACTTCGCTGTCCTTGTTGCGCGAACCGCGGGGCGAATACGCCTTGGTTAGTCTCGCAAAGTCCGCAGCGCCCTTGGCGTTGAACACCAGCGAGACATGCACGCGGCCGGTCATCGACTCGATCTCGACCGAAGCGCTGGACAGCGCCTCACCCGTCATCTCGGCCTTGCGAAGCACAAACGCCGGGCGGTAGGTCACCTGCCCGTTCGCGTTCTGCACGCGCTCCAACATGAACGCGTAACGCGGATCGGGCACCTCAAACAGCGAAAGGCGGTTCGCATACTCGGGGTCTTTGACCAGCTCGTTGTAGTTCGGGCCGCGCCGATACGAACGCCCGTCATCGGCAGACACATATCCTTCCGGCAAACGCCCGGACGACAGGACCTTGTCGACCAACTGGTCGTTCATCTTGTGAACCAGCTTGAACTCGAGAAACGCGGCGCTCTGGATGCTCTTCTCTGCCGCATCGCGCTGGTCGGCATTGATGCCGGGAAGCTGCACGATGATGCGGTGGTTCTTGCCGCCCTGAATCAACGGCTCATTCACGCCCAACCCGTCAATACGGTTGCGCATCACCTCGATGGCCCGCGCATCGGCATCCTTCATGATGTTGTTAACCTGGTTCTGCACCTCCACATCCGTCAGGTCAACACTGCCCGATTTGATATTGTTGCGCAGCTTCGCCTCGTCGATCGCGACCGTAAAACTCGTGCCGCCGGACAGATCCAACCCCAAGCGCATCTTGTCTTTCGGGGGATATACCACGCACACGGAGAAAACGGTGACAATGGCCAGCACCAGCCATTTCCAGAGATCATTTCTACTCATTTTTCAGCAGCTCCACAGTTAGACACGAAACTACATCGGGTCAAAAGGAAGTCAAATATAGCACATTCCCCCACCGCGTTTCACCCACGAAATGAAAAAAAACCTACCTCGCCCCATCCATCGGGAGGGGGTCGCCCTCTTTGAAAACCTTGCTGACCGCGCTGCGGGCGACCTCGATCAGCACCTTGGGGGCGATTTCCACCATAAACGTGTTTTCGCGCGCCTCGGCAACCGTTCCGATCAGTCCGCCCGCAAACACGATCTTCTGCCCCGCCCGGAGTTCAGTGATCATCCGCAGACGCTCTTTCTCTTTACGCTGCTGCGGTCGGATCATCATGAAATAAAAGATGCCGAAAACCAGCACCATCGGGATCAGCATTCCCCCCAGACCCGCCGCGCCCTGCTGCGCGGCCTGCGCCAAAAACACGCCTGTATTCATCTCTCAGTTTTCCTTTTTCTGTCGTTCACATAAACTCCCTGAACTCCAGAGAGCCCCTTGTCCGGGAAATCATCCGTCATAGCGCCGCGCGGGACTTCAATCCGCCGGGACGCAAAACCGCCGCCAACGCCTGCCGCCACTCGCCGAAGCAGTCATTGGCGATCGCCTCACGCATTTCGCGCATAAACCTCAAATAGCAGTGCATGTTGTGGATCGTCAGCAACCGCACACCCAGAATCTCGCCCACGTTGAGCAGATGCCTCACGTAGGCCCTCGAAAAATGGCTGCAGCAATAACACTCGCACCCCTCTTCGACCGGGCGCTGATCCATCTTGTACGAACCGCCCTTCACCGGGTACGACCCCGCCCGCGTGTACGCCGTGCCGTGCCGCGCCACCCGCGTCGGAATCACGCAGTCGAACATGTCCACGCCCCGCGCCACCGACTCGCACATCTGAAACATGTCGCCCAGCCCCATCACGTACCGCGGACGCCCGCGCGGAAGACAGCGCACGCCATTTTCCACACCTTTCAGCATCACGTCCTCCGGCTCGCCCACGCTGACGCCGCCCACCGCATACCCGTCGAAGCCCATGGCCGACAACTCACGCGCGCACCGCTCACGCAGCGCCTCAAACTCGCCGCCCTGCACGATGCCAAAAACCAACTGCCCCGGCGCGCGCTCCTGCTGAAGGCATGAAGCCGCCCATGATAGGGTCTTGTCCACTGACTGACAAGCGTATTGTGCGTCACATGGATAAGGCATGCACTCATCGAAACACATCGCGATGTCCGACCCCAGTATCCGTTGGACAGACATCGCCTCGGGGGGGCCGAGAAAAAACTTCGATCCGTCGATATGCGACCGGAACTCCACGCCGTGCGCGTGGATCTTGCGCAGGTTGTTCAGGCTGAACACCTGAAAACCGCCGCTGTCCGTCAGGATCGGGCCGTCCCAGCCCATAAACCGGTGCAGCCCGCCGCACGCCGCCATCACATCCATGCCGGGGCGCAACAGCAGATGATACGTATTGCCGAGAATGATGGAGGCACCCAAACCGCGCAGGTCGCGCGGCTCCAAAGCCTTGACCGTGGCCTGCGTGCCCACCGGCATGAAAACCGGCGTCTCCACCGCGCCGTGCGCCGTCCACAGCCGCCCCAGCCGCGCGCCCGTATGCCGGTCCTCCTTAACCACCTCAAAAACGCCCGGATCCCTTACCTCGCTAACCACAAAAGCCCCCTCTTACAAAAACAGTGAAGACGCTCAGCCCCATAACTCGGCCACCGGCTGCGCCATGCCCGCCTCGATGCTGAGATCCAACTGCCGGTTGAACGCCGACAGCGGCTCGCTGAGGCCGGTCAGCCCCAGCGCCTGAGGCGGCTCACCCTCGTCCAGCAGAACCTTCACAATGTCCGCCGCCGTAACCGCGCTCCCGCACCGGTAGAGCAGATACTCGCCCGGACGCCCCGCCACCTCGGCGAGCACCCGATGACGCACAAGATCCTCCAAAATGTCTTTGACGAACCGGTGCGGGATGCCCCGCCCTTTCGCGAACGCCTCCGCCGCAAAAGGCCCGCCCCCTTCCTCGCGCGCCTTCCTGGCAGTCTCGGCGCACAGGGTCAGCGCCAACAACAGCCGCGCCCTCAGACTCGCACCCGCCGCGTTCTGCTCCAGCACATAGGTGTCGCGGTTCTGAACCGCGAAGGTGATCTCGGAGCCCAGCAGGACGATCTGCCAACTCGTGCAGACCCACATCAACAGGATCGGCAGCACCGCGAAGCCCCCGTACAGCGCGCTGTAATTCGCAATCCCCACTTGCAGCATCGCGCACAGTTTCAGCCACCCGACAAAAAGAATCAGCGTCACAAGACCGCCCGCCAAAGCCGGGCCCGCCTTTACCCGCACATTCGGCATGAACCCCAACAAGAACGCGAAGGTCAGCGTGCCGACCGTCACCGTGATGCCCGTCTTCAGCAAGCCGCTCCCGACCACGGCCTTAAACGTCCCGGACACCGCCCCACCCACCGTCTTGTCCATCGTGTCGGCGATCATCTTTGCGACCGGAACCGTCGAAACCGCCATGATCAGAAACGGCAGGATGATGATCACAAAAAGATAATCGGCGAACTTGCGCACCAAAGCGCGCGGCTGTTCCACGCCCCACACCTGATTGAAACTCGCCTCCACCTTGCCTAACATGCCGACCACCGACCAGATCAGCATCACCGCGCCGATCCCCCCCAGCGTGCCGAAACTGATCGTGTTGACCTGCTCGAACAGCTTGTCCGCACCCTCCCGCACCTGCTTCGAAAAGGCCTTCGTCACTTCGGCCTTCGCCCGGACCTCATCCGCGCTCGCGGCCGCTCCGTCCTGATGCACCTCCACCGCCTGCTCCATCTGCGCCATCCAGGCATTGAGATGTTTGTCCAGTTGCGCTTTGGCCAAATTTGGCGCGCCAAACGTCCGCGCCAGCGCCAGCGCCAACACCAGCACCGGAATCAACGCCATCAGGGAGAAGAAGGTCAGGGACGCCGCATGCAGGGAACACTGGTTTCTCTGGAAGCCCTCCACCACCAGACTGCCCACCCGCAAGGCATGAACCGCTGGCCGGTAAAGCCACGGGAGCTCGCCGACGCGCACCTCCCACAGCCCGTGCCGCACAAACCGCACACACCGCCCGATCACGGTTTTTTTTGCTTCCTGTTTCATACGCCGCCACCTCCTGCCCGGACACCCGCGCCTAGACGGCCCGCACGCGGATCGCCTTGGGCACGCAGGGACACACGTACTCGCAATACCCGCACCCCGTGCACGCCTTCACGTTCACCACCACGCTGCTCGCCAGCTCCACCGGATCCCACTTCAGATCCAGCGCGCCGTGCGGGCAAGCCCCCACGCACGACCCGCACTCGCGCCCTTCCCCCAAGAGACACGTTTGCGGGTCCACCTTCGCGCAACCCATCGGCGTTCTTGACTTGCTCTCCCTCGTGAAACGCGGGATCGCGCCGGTCGGGCACACCTGACCGCAGACCGTACACGAAGCGGGGCAGTAGTCCCCCTCGAAGCTCACCTCCGGCGCCAGAACCCCCGCCCACCCCGCACCCGCCCCCCCGAACCGGATGATCCCGTTCGGGCACGCGCGCGCGCAATTCCCGCACCGCACGCAGAGCCGCGTGAACCGCGCCGGATGCCCGCTCGCGGGCGGGCGGATCACCCCCGCGCGGGCCTCACGTCCCGGAGGCAACGCCAGCCGGTACCCCGCCCCCAACCCCAGCCCCAAAAAAACCCGGCGGCTCGACAGCCCCGTCCCGGCCCCGCCGCCCGCCTCCGCCCGCGCCTTCTGCCGCGCCAGCCGCCTCAGCAAATCCTGCGTCGCGCCCAGCGGGCAGAGCTTGCCGCACCAGAGCCCCGGCGCGGCCAGCGCGGCCAGCAGCAGCAGCGGCAGCCCCGCCGCCGCCAGCCAGTCCAAGCTTCCGGGCCGCGTTCCAACCAGCCCGAAGGCCGCATGAAAAATCACCAGCGGGTCAAGCCAGCCGAAGAGCGGGTAACCCGCCAGCGCCGCACCCGCGCCGACAAAAACCAGCCACACGCCGATTTGCGGCACGCGCCCGACCCACACCCGGCGCGGCACCCACCCCGCCACCGCATCCTGACAGGTTCCCGCCGGGCACACCCAGCGGCAGAAGAACCTCGGGAAGAAAATACATGCCGCCCCGACCGCAGCCGCACCCAGCAGAAACACCCCGCCCGCCCCGGCCGCCACCGCCAGCAAGGCCGTGAACGGGCTCAGCGAGGGCAACACCGCCGCCAGCCACGCCGGCGGCCCCGCGACCCGCAGCGCGCAAGCCACCGCCGCAGCGCACACCAGCACACGCACTGCCGCACGCACAATCGTCCGCCGTCTTCCACCCTTGCCTATTGTCTCCGCCATTCCCCGTATCATAGCCGCATCGCCCATCCGACGCAAACCACATCTGGCCATTTTTCCCCTCGTCATGCGGCCTGTTTCGTAATGAGGCCTTTTCCGTCCGTTCCGGGGAATCGGCCCCGCCGCAAAGCTAGGAAACCGCCCGGATGCCAGTGTTTGAGATTCTCTTTTACCCCGTTTTCTGTTTTGATATGTGTGTTTTAAGGAACCGTGAACCGTTGAACCCGTAATCCCTGCCAACCGATTTTCTTTTTATGTCTAAATTCATCATCAAAGGCGGCCGTCCGGTCAGCGGCACCCACCGCACTCCCGGCAACAAGAACGCCGCGCTGCCGATGCTGGCCGCGAGCCTGCTGACTTCCGAACCCGTCACCCTGAGTAACCTGCCGCTCATCGCCGATGTGCGCACCATGCTGGAGTTGCTGAGCGACATGGGCGTGGACGTCGACCTCGACGGCAGCGCGCGCACCGTGCGCCTCTGCGCCAAACGGATCAAGAACACCCATCTGAACAAGGCGCTCTGCGGCAAAGTGCGCTCGTCGATCCTTTTCGCAGGCCCGCTGCTGGCCCGCTGCGGCTCGGCCAAGCTTTATCCGCCGGGCGGGGACGTGATCGGCCGCCGGCGCATCGACACCCACCTCGAGGGGTTCCGCCAGCTCGGCGCGGCGGTGCGCACAAACGGCCCGTATATCTTCAAGACCGCCAAACGGCTGGAGGCGCAACGCATCCTGTTGGATGAGGCCAGCGTGACCGCCACCGAGAACATCATCATGGCCGCCGTGCTGGCCAAAGGCACGACCTCGCTTTACAACACCGCCTGCGAACCGCACGTGCAAGACCTCTGCCGCATGCTCAACGCGATGGGCGCCGAGATCGCGGGCATCGGCACGAACCGCCTGACCATCGAGGGCGTCGAGTCGCTGCACGGCACGGAACAGCGGGTCGGCCCGGATTACATCGACGCGGGAAGCTATCTGGCCGCAGCCCTGGTCACCGGCGGAGAGCTGACGATCGAGGATGTCGAACCCGCAGATTTCGAGGCGCTTGAAAGGCCGTTCAAGCGCTTCGGCGCGCGCTGGAGCATCGACCCCGAAAACAAAACCCTCCGGCTGCCGGCGCGGCAGCGGCTCAAGACCGCCTACGACCTCGGCGACGCGATCCCGAAGATCGAGGACGGCCCCTGGCCCATGTTTCCCTCCGACCTGATGAGCGTCCTGATCGTGCTCGCCACCCAAACGCGAGGCACCACCCTCTTCTTTGAGAAAATGTTCGAGAGCCGCCTGTATTTCGTGGACTATCTGATCGGCATGGGCGCGCGGATCGTGCAGTGCGACCCGCACCGCGTGGTGGTGACGGGTCCCGCGCAGCTCCACGGCACGCGCGTGGCAAGCCCCGATATCCGTGCGGGCATGGCGCTGCTCGTTGCGGCCCTGTGCGCCAAACGCGAAACCGTGATCCACAACGCGGGCAGCATCGACCGCGGCTACGAGGCGGTCGAGACCGAACTCTGCCGCCTCGGCGCGAACATCGAGCGCGTGGACGATTAAATGACGGAATTCCTGAACAACTATGGGCATGTGACGCAAGCGCTGCTCGCGTCGCTTTTCACATGGGGTGTCACGGCGCTCGGCGCGGGACTGGTTTTCTTTTTCAAGAGCATCCACCGGAATGTGCTCAACGGCATGTTGGGGTTTGCCTCGGGCGTGATGATTGCGGCCTCTTTCTGGTCCCTGCTCGCGCCGGCCATCGAGATGGCCGAAAAAGCGGGCGGCTCAGGCACGCTGCCGGCTGTGACCGGCTTCCTGGCGGGGGGCGGGTTCCTCTGGCTCTCCGACAAACTCCTGCCTCATCTCCATCCGGGGGGGCATCACCACGCCGAGCCCGAGGGCATCCACACGCACTGGCGGCGCAGCGTGCTGCTGGTGCTGGCCATCACCCTGCACAACATCCCCGAGGGTCTGGCGGTCGGCGTGGCCTTCGGCGCATTGGCGGCAGGCGGCAACGGGGCAACGCTGGGGGGGGCGATCGCTCTGGCGCTGGGGATCGGCCTCCAGAACTTCCCCGAAGGCGCGGCGGTTTCCATCCCGCTGCGGCGCGAAGGTTTTTCGCGGTGGAAAGCGTTCGTCTACGGGCAGGCTTCGGGCGTCGTGGAGCCGATCGCCGCCGTGGCCGGCGCGCTGGCCGTGACCTCCATGTCAACAGCCTTGCCTTACGCCCTGTCCTTTGCGGCCGGCGCCATGATTTACGTGGTCGCCGAAGAGCTGATCCCCGAAGCGCAGCAGACACGCGGTTCGGATGTGCCCACCTTGGGCGTCATGACAGGCTTCGCCGTCATGATGTTCCTCGATGTGGCCCTGGGCTGACATGCCAAAAGGCCGCCGTTTCCCCGGCTACGGAACAATCACCGTGAGCGCGCGGGGCCGCACGTCGATCGTGAACGGCGTGGTGCCGACCATGTCGCCGTCGGCCTGAACAGCCAGCGGGACATCGCTGCGGAGGGTCACGCTCTGTCTGGCCTCAAACTCGTGGATGATCCGGTCGGCATGTTTCAGGCGAAGGCTCTTCAACACGTAATACCACGGATACTCGAGCGGCATCTTCATGCAGATGACACACACGTTGATCACCCCGTCGTCCACCCGGATGTCGGGCCCGTTGGGATGGAGACCCCGCGCCAACGCCCCGCAGTTCGAGATCAGTACATCCGTGGCCTCATAAACGCGCGCCGTGCCGTCGACCGTGACCTCCAACCGCTGCGGCCGCGCCTGAAGCACCTTCCACACCGCCGTGCCCACATAGGCGGAAAGCCCAAAGAGGTTTTTCCCGAAACGCGAGGTGCGCCTGATAACCTCCGCATTGATGCCCACTCCCGCGTTCAGGAGATAGGTGTGCCCCCCCATCCGCATCGCATCGAGTTTCCGGGTGTTCCGCGAACCTGCCAGCACGGCGACCGCCGCCTCAACATCGAGCGGAATCCCCAACTCGCGCGCCACAAGGTTCCCCGTCCCTGCGGGCACAATGCCGAGCGGCACCGGCCCGTCGACCAGCGCATGGGCCACGGCCGAAACCGTACCGTCGCCCCCCACGGCCACCACACAGTCGGCCCCGTCGCGCAAACGCCCGCGGACAAATTCCGGAACGGCGTCAGCGGCCGGGGTCTCGGCCCACTCGTGCGCGAACCCCGCCGCGGCGAAACAATCGCGCAATGCCGCACGCACCTTGTCGCGCGTCCCCCCGTATACCGTCGGAGCCACCATGACCAACGCTTTCATCCGACACCTGCCTGCCGGGCCAAATACGCCCGCGCCGCTTCGCAACACGCGTCCACGCCCGGATCATCGCTGAGCGATTTCAGGAAACTTTCGCGGAACTCCAGCGCTTTGCGTTCCGTGGCCAAACGCAGCGACGTGGCGTACCGGAAGCCGCCAATCAGCCACCCCACTTGGATCAGCACAAAATCGGAGAGATTCCGCACCATCTCGTAATCCACCGGACGCCCCGCACGCACGGACGCCACCACCTCCGGCGTCGGCGCCCCCCTGACCTGCAGACCCCACGCGATTTCGGGATTGCTTTCCAAGGATCCGTCCGCGATGACCGTCTCCAGCACCCGGAAGATGTCGAGCTTGTCGGCATCCCGCACCAGATATGCCAGCCGCGCGGTCGCGTCATCCAGCGCGGCGGGCACCTCCTTCTTGTTGTGCACCGCCACAGCCGTCAGAATCCGCTTGCGCGTCTCTCCGCTGAACCCTTCCAGCAGCCGCGCCGCCTCAATCACCTCCACACCCCGCACCGCATGGTCGATCGATTCCGCGTCGCGGAAGGTGCCGTATTCCTTCATTTGCGAGTAGCGTCCCACGTCGTGCAGAAGCGCGCAGGCCTCACCCTCCAGACTCTCCGGACGGGGCCACCCCTCTCCGGACATGATGAGACAGGCATCTTCCGCCACATGGCGCGTATGATCCCATTTCAACTGGTGCATCTGCGGCAACACACCCGCGCCGTCGCGGAAGATATCCACATACGCATGGTAACGGCACGTTAGCGTTTCGAGGAACTTGCTCGTCATGGGTGGCCGCTCACAGGTCAATGATCTCCGCAATCATGTAGGGTCGCCTTTCCCTTCTCCCATAACTTGAGAGTTGATCGTTGGGCGTTCAGCGTTGAGAGTTTGAACTCTCAACGCTCAACGTTCAACTCTCAATTTAAGAAGTTGCCCACTTCGTTTATTCCCTTGGGCTCACGCCCTACACCGAAAGGAAAACCGCCAGAACGGTCAGCAGATAGCAGGCCACCGTGCCGATCAGCACCTTGTCCGTCAGAAGAACCTTTTCGGGCCGCCCGCCCTCATCGTGCCGGTAGACCAGTTCGAGATACCGGAAAAGCCCGAACACCACGAACGGGATCGTCAGCCCCAGGCTGTTGGTTCCGAAACGCCGGACCGTCTCCTCCGAAAGCGTGTACATCGCATAACAGACCAGCGTGGCCGACGCGGTGATGGCGATCTGGAGGTCGAGCAGGTACCGGTCATAACCGGACAGCGCTTCCCGGTGCTGCGTACCGGAATCCTCCAGCAGGATCTTCTCGTGCCGGCGCTTGCACAGGGCGAGGAAGAGCGCCAGGAGGAAGGTGCAGAGCAACAGCCACGGCGAGATGCGCACGGCCAACGCGGCCGCGCCCGCGATCGCCCGCAAAACAAAACCCGTCGCGATCACGAACACGTCGACGTACGGGATGCGTTTGAGCGAAAACGTATAGGCGAACTGCATCAGGCAGTATCCGCCCAAGACCCACGTGAACGCCAGCGGCAACATCAGCGACCCCGCCAACCCGGCCAGCACCAGCAGCGCCGACGACGTCAGCGCGGCGTTCACGCCGATCGCGCCGGAGGCCAGGGGACGCAGCCTTTTGACCGGATGCGCGCGGTCGGCTTCGATATCGCGCACATCGTTGATCAGATACACGCCGCTGGAGACGCAGCAGAAACAAGCCACGGCGACCGCCTCGAGCACCAGCGGCCAGAAGCCCCGCACATTGGCCTGCTGGCTCGGATCCCACCGGGCAAAGAGATAGGCGGCCGGAACGACGCCGTTCTTGACCCATTGCGCCGGACGCAGCTCGCGGAGCCACGCGATGGCCAGCGCGCTGCTCACAACCCCGCCCCCGGACGCGGGGAACGGCGGAACCCGCACCGCATCCACAGCCGGAAGACCATCATCACCGCCTCATAGGCGATATTGGCGCGCATCTTGGAATACCCCGCGCGGCGATCCTCGAACGTGATCGGGACTTCTTTAACCGAAAAGCCTTTGATCCATGCGGTGTGCGTCATTTCGATCTGGAACGAATAGCCGTTCGAGGTGATGCGGTCGAGGTCAATCGCCTGCAAGACCGCACGCCGGAAACATTTGAACCCGCCCGTAGGATCGTTGACCGGCATGCCCGTCACCAGCTTAACGTAACACGCCGCCCCCGTTGAGAGCAACAGCCGGCTCATGGGCCAGTTCATCACTCGGATGCCCCCGATGTAACGCGAGCCGAGCACCAAGTCCGCGCCCGCCCGCGCCGCCTGCAACAGTCCCGGCAGGGCTTTCGGATCATGCGAGAAGTCGCAGTCCATCTCGCAAATCCATTCGTAATCGCGCGCGAGCGCCCATTTGAACCCGGCAATGTACGCGCGCCCCAACCCCTCCTTGCTGGCCCGGTGCAACACAAACACGCGCGGTTCCCGCCCCGCGATCTCGTCCAGCAGCGCGCCGGTCCCATCGGGAGAATCGTCGTCCACAAAGAGGATGGATGCCTCCGGCACCTCTTTCAGAACCGCAGCAGACATGGCCGCAACATTTTCCCGTTCGTCATACGTGGGTATGATGATCAGCACTTTGTCAGTCATTTGGCTGTCAGTATACCGCTTCGCCGGATTCCCTTCCATCCCGAATTTCATCGTTCAACATTGAACGTTCATCCGATCTCTGATATTTTGGATGCGTTTAAAGGTTAAACTTTTCAAAGGGGAAACAATGGCAACATCACGCAGAAACTTTCTGAAGAGCGCCTCATGCGCAAGCGTTCCTTTTATCCTTCCTTCCCACATTTGGGCGGGCGCAACCAAGCAGAGCGACTTGCCAAACATGGCTTTTATCGGGCTGGGCATTCAAGCCCGCGGCCTTTTAGCGAATTTCCTCCAGCAGGACGTCAAGGTCGTCGCCATGTGCGATGTCGACAAGACCCGCCGCGAGGACGGCGTGAAGCGGGTGGATGATTTCTACAAGGACCACCCTGACAAAGGCACGCCGGGCAACTGTAAGGGGTACAGCGATTTCCGCGAGGTGCTCGCGCGGAAAGACATCGATCTCGTCTGCGTCGCCACGCCGGACCACTGGCACGCCTATATCACCGTTGCGGCGATGCGCGCCGGCAAAGACGTCTATTGCGAAAAACCCTTGACCTACAACATCCCCGAGGCCGTGGCGGTCATGAAGGCGGCCAAGCGGTATAACCGGATCCTCCAGACCGGCGCCATGCAGCGCTCAAGTTTTGAGTTCCTTACCGCGGCCGAACTCGTCCGCAACGGCTGCATCGGCAAGATCACCCGTGTGGACTGTAACTTCGGCGGCCCCTCGCGCCCTCATTTCGATCCGCCGAAAGACATTCCCATGGAGCCGGGCCTGGACTTCGACATGTGGTGCGGCGGCGCGCCGCTCGTGAAGTACAACGACCAGCTCGCCCCGCGAGGCGTCCACAACTTTTACCCGATGGTCTGGCGCATGGACGACCTGTTCGGCTCGGGCTACTGCGGCGACTGGGGCGCTCACCACCTCGACATCGCCCAGTGGGGCCTCGGCATGGACAACAGCGGCCCAGTCAAGGTGACCAAGGCCGAGCGCACCGAAAAGGACAAGGCCAATGCCCAGTTGGGCGGCCGCGCGCAATCCGGAGTGGTTCTCGAGTTTGCGGACGGCGTCAAGCTGACGCACAACCCGTTCTCCACCTTCGGCACCGTGTTTTACGGAACCGACGGGACCATCTCCGTGAACCGCGGCAAGTTCGAGATGACGCACGGCAAAGAGCTGGTTTCGACCTACTCCAAGAAGGGAGACGCCGGCTCCCTGGAGGGCGCGCTCGCCAAGGCCCGCAAAGCCTTTCTGACCGACAGCACGTACAAGACCAAGCTGTACAAAACCAAGGGCGGTCATCCGGCCGACTTTGTCGCGTGCGCCAAGTCCCGCCAGCGCGCCTGCTCAAACGAGGATATCGGCGGCCGCGCCGCCATCCTCTGCCACCTCTGCAACATGTCCTATGTCCGGGACGCCAGCTTCGACTGGAATCCGTCCAGGAACACCTTTGCGAACGGCACGGGCAATCCCGCCTGGCTGGTCCGCGAGGGCGGCTACCGGGACAACTGGGATGTCCATGCGCTGACCAAGAGGTGGTGGACGCTCTAATTCACGCGACACGCACAAGCTTCAGGCGGCGGCTACCGATGTGTGGCTGCCGCCTGTTTTGTCTCCCGTTCACATCCCGTTCCTGAAAAAGCCGGCCTTGTAAGCCCCTGACACCCCCGTCATCAGGGTTCGAAACCCTCATAGTCCGGATTGTTGCGCCAATCGTGATGGGTGCAATAGACAGAGACTTCCAACTCCCAGCCCTTATACTCGCCGCCCGAATGGCAACTCGGAAGATTGCGGAGATAAGGCAGGATATCACTCCACGTGACATTTGCCTTGCTGCCCGCATTGATGGCGTACAGCTCCTTTGCCTGTTGTATCTTCTGCATATTCCGCATGCACGAGGTGCGGTGGCTTCGCTCTCTGGCCTTGAGATAATAAGGCGTGGCGATCGCGGCCAGCATGCCGATGACGGACACAACGATCATGATTTCGATCATTGTAAAACCAGTCCCTGCGCATTTTTTCATATCCGCCTCATTTCCGCATACGGGTTCACTTTTTATTTACTATGAAATTAGCGGACACGCCTCGTTTTAGTCAACAGGATAATTTTTTTACCTCTGTTTTTGCCCCCTCATTCCGGAAAAAAAAACGCGCAACGGTTGCTGAGCAACGCATCGCGCGGCCTTGAATATGGTGCTCGGGGGGGGACTCGAACCCCCATGCCTTGCGGCATATGCCCCTCAAACATACGTGTCTGCCATTCCACCACCCGAGCGGGAAAACGGAAATTACTGTACCTGATTCCAAGCGGCGATTGCAAGGCCAAACCGAGAGATTTTGAGGCTCAGTTCTTCTCGCGGATCACCTGGGCCTCAAACACCAGAAACTCCGCACCTTCGCGCCACGCATCCTGCGGAAGCCCCGCCTTCATCGACAGGTGCGTGAGCGTCTCCTCGACCCCCCACCCCTGCTCCGGCGCCACCTGCGGCAGAAACACCGCGCTGCGCCCGCCTTTGGTTAACACCACGCCGTGCTTGCCAATCACAATCTCCCGCCACGACCCGACCGGCTTGGGCGGCGTGAGCATCGAAATCTCGATGTCGATCTCGCCCAGCTCCTCCTTCCTCAACGCCTCGAACCTCGGATCGTTGAAGGCCGCATTGATCGCCTGCTCGCGGACCACCTTCCACACTTCGCGGCGCGGCACAATCTCACCGATACACCCGCGCAGCTCGCCGCGCTTGTGCAGCGTCACAAACCCGCCTCGCACCGCCTTCATGCCTGCGGTCACCTCTTTCGGCTCCGCGGCCGCGGCACGCCTTTCGCCCACCTCCAGCGCCCGCGCGATCGTTTCGCGCGCGAGCGCGAGCAGCCGACCGCAATCCGCATCCGGGACCTCCCCGTCAGAGACCGCCGCGGGTTTCCTCCCCTCTGCCGGTGAGGCCCACGCCCCCGTCACGACGGCACCGATATAGCTGACTGAGTTGCGGGTGTCGTGCAGCATTTGCCCGGAGGTTTCATACGCCGTGCGCTCAACTTTGGCGTCCGCCGGCAGCATGGCCAGCAAAAAGGCCAACGGATCGCGCCCGCACACCGTCGCGCCAGTCTCATCGAGCCGCTCCAGAAAACCCGCCAGATCCTTGCGTGCAAAAAGGTCGAAAATCCCCATATCCAGCGTTTCCAGATTCTTCTGCACGTCCTTGGTGAACGGCACATACCCGTAGTTCGCGCCGTAATGCGTAAAGTCCGAACTCGCCACCAGAAGCGTGCGGTCGTCCAGCAGTTCCTTGAAGGCCGCGGCCGCAGACAACAGATTCGGAGCGTCGAACTGTCCGCAGACGATGCAGACCACCGGGATGTCGGGCGAGAGGCACGCCTGAATCAGCGGCAACTGGATCTGGTCGCTGTGCTCGCGCGCATGCGCCTCCGGACGGTGTGTCACAAACGGCAGCTTGCGCATCCGCGCCACAAATTCCGTGTCCGCCTTCAACTCCCCCAAAGGCGTCGAGAAGTGGGTCGCGTCCGGCACGCTGACATGATTGCGCATGTCGACGTAATGGCTCGGCCCCATCACGACAACGCGGCTGAGGCGTTTCGGATCGATCCTCAGAAAGACCCCCGCCGCCACGCGCCCGGAGTAACGGTACCCCGCATGGGGCACCACCGCCGCACACACGTTCTTGCCGCGCACCGCCATGATCCCCTTGCCGCGCTCGGCAATCTCCTCGCGCAGCGCGCGCTCACTGTCCGCGAACCATTGGCCCGCCAGCGGCGAGACCATGACTTTCTTTGTCATCTCAACCTCCTCCCGCACAGGTTTACCGTCCGAACAGCCGAGCAGTCCGCATACGCACAGCGCCCATACTGGCGAATCACTTCTCATTTCCATTTCCGTCCCTAACCCGCCCACGCGGCCATCCGTCCGACACACGCATGGTCCAGCGCTTTCACGCGGCGCCGCCCGCGCGCGCCGCCCGCAAGGCACGCCGCCGCCGCCGCCCGCAAAAAGCCGCGGCGCGACACGCCTCTTCTGAACGTCTTTGTTGTCACGCCCACACCCCGTACACCCGCCGGCCGCAGGCCGGGCACGCGCCCGCCGCCGTGATCCGGTTCTCCCTCACCACATACCTCTGGCGCACCACCAGCCGCTCGCCGCACACGGCGCAGAACGTATCGTCTCCGTCCGGCACCTCGGCGTTGCCGACATAGACGTGTTTGAGCCCGGCCGCCTTTGCCCGCTCACGCGCGTACAACAGGGACTCGATGGGCGTGGGCGGCAGGTGCGTCATCCGGAAACAGGGGAAAAAACGCGAGAAGTGCAGCGGCACCTCAGCCCCGGCCTGCTCGCGCACCCACGCGCAAAGGGGATCCAACAGTTCCCCTGTGTCGTTGAGCGTCGGGATCACGAGGTTGGTGACCTCCACATGCACACCCGCCCGCCGCATCAGCAGGACCGTTCTCAAAACGGGCTCCAGCATGCCGTCGCAGACATCCCGGTAGAACGCTTCGCTGAAGCCCTTGATGTCGACGTTCGCCGCGTCCACATGGGGCAGCAGCGCGGTCAGCGGCGCCTCGTTGATGGTGCCGTTGGTGACCAGCACGTTCCGCAACCCCGCCTCGCGCGCGGCGATGCAGCAGTCGCGCACGTACTCGTAACCCACGAGGGGCTCGTTATACGTATAGGCCACATGCCCGCATCCATGCTTCTTCGCCAGCGCCGGCACCTCTCCGGGGGGAAGGTTGTAGGAGGCCACATCCTCGGGATTGCACTGCGAGATGTCCGCGTTCTGACAATTCTTGCAGTGGAGGTTACACCCCGCCGAACCCAGTGAAAGAATTTGCGCGCCCGGGCAGAAATGAAAG
>JAQVSS010000310.1:3628-5239 GCA_028700415.1 Kiritimatiellia bacterium | reverse complement strand
GGCGCGAATGTCGCAGAGGGGCTCTTCGGCGCATCTCGCGCAGATTTCGTCAACAAGTACACGATTGCACTCAAAGAAGCCAATGAAACCCGTTATTGGCTTGAGTTGCTGGCCGAAACGAAGTATCACCCGGATGGTGAATCGACCGATTCCCTGATGAGCGAATGCACGTCAATCATCGCAATCCTTGCGTCATCCGTCAAGACAGCGAAAGGCGAAAATTAACGCACTTCTTCCCCTTCCCCCCTTCACTTTTTCACTTTTCCTTTTTACTTTCTCTCTCCTTCCTCGCAAACTTTTTCACTTTTCACTTTTCCTTTTTACTTTCCAAAACGCCAACGCTAATGTAAAAAAAGAAGCATAAATGACATTAGTAGATCGATTTTTACAGAAACCCCGGCGCAGCTCGTTCCTTTTCGGGCCGCGCGGCACTGGTAAGACGACGTGGTTGCGGCAGGTTCTCGGGGACGTGCCGACGCTCGATCTGCTCGATGCCGAGACGTACCGCTCGTATGCGGCGCGTCCCGAGCGTTTGCGGGAGTGGCTTGCCGCGCAGGGGCGTCCCTCCTGGGTGGTCATCGACGAAGTGCAGCGCGTTCCGGCCCTGCTGGATGTTGTGCATCAGGTTATGGAGCAAAAGACCGGCGTCCAGTTTGTCATGACCGGCTCCAGCGCCCGAAAGCTGCGGCGCGCGGGGGTAAACCTGCTGGCCGGACGGGCGTCGGTTCTGACGTTGCATCCGTTCATGGCGGCCGAGCTCGGGGATGCGTTCGATCTGGACGCGGCGCTGGCGTATGGTCTGGTGCCGGTTGTCCACGGCGCGGAAGAGCGTCGGGAAGCGCTGGCCGCCTACATCGGCGTTTATCTCGAACAGGAGGTGAAGGCCGAGGCGCTGGTGCGCAACGTGGGCGACTTCTCGCGGTTCATCGAATCGGTTTCTTTTTCGCACGGTGCGTGCTTGAACGTGGCCGAGGTCGCGCGGGAGTGCCAGATCAACCGCAACACGGCGCGGAGTTATGTGTCGGTGCTGGAGGATCTGTTGCTTGGATTCACGGTGCCGGTGTTCGCGCGGCGGGCAAAGCGGATCCTCGTGGGGCATCCCAAATTCTACTATTTCGATGCGGGGGTGTTTCGGAGCGCGCGGCCGCGCGGCCCGCTGGACAGGGCGGAAGAGATCGCGGGAGCGGCTTTGGAGGGGCTTGTGGCGCAGCATTTACGCGCCTGGCTGGCGTACCGGAGGGACGGGGAGGCGCGTCTGTTCTACTGGCGCACGAAATCGGGCAGCGAAGTTGATTTTGTCGTTTACGGCGAAGACGTTTTCACGGCGATCGAGGTTAAGAACGCGCGCCAGGTGCATCGTGGCGATGTACGAGCCCTGCGGGCTTTCCGCGAAGACTATCCGGAGGCCGATGTCTGCCTGACGTATCGCGGACGTGAGCGCCTCGTTGTTGACGGTGTTCCGTGCGTTCCGTGCGAAGAGTTCCTGCGCTCGCTTGATCCACGCCAAGAGAAGGTAATAAGTAATAGGTAAGAGGTAGTAAGTAATAGTGTAAGAAGTTCATTAGTTCATTAGTGCGTTAGTGCATTAGTTTGAACAACCCGAGCAATGCC
>JAQVSS010000310.1:0-3528 GCA_028700415.1 Kiritimatiellia bacterium | reverse complement strand
TGCGCTCGCTTGATCCACGCCAAGAGAAGGTAATAAGTAATAGGTAAGAGGTAGTAAGTAATAGTGTAAGAAGTTCATTAGTTCATTAGTGCGTTAGTGCATTAGTTTGAACAACCCGAGCAATGCCCTTGAACCTTTTGAACCAGCGGCGTCAGCCGCGATTGAACCCTTTGAACCTTTGAACCAGCGACGAAGTCGCGGTTGAGCCCTTGAACACTGTTGAACCAGCGCCGCAGGCGCGTTTGAACCCTTTTAAACCAGCCCGACTTTTTCACTTTTCACTTTTCCTTTTTACTTTCTCCCTTGAACCAGCGCCGCAGGCGCGTTTGAACCCTTTTAAACCAGCCCGACTTTTTCACTTTTCACTTTTTCCTTTCTCACTTGAACATGTCCGCAACGCGGGCGAGTCTATAGTTGAGTTTACTAAGGTTGTGGTTTATATTTCTCAATCATGAAGTACATTCATAGAACCCTTGAGAAAAGCCTATCTGATGCTGCGAGGGGGTTTCCCGCTGTCGTGTTGAGCGGGCCGCGCCGTGCGGGGAAGACATGGTTGTTGAAGCACCTTTATCCGCATGCGGGATATGTTCTGCTGGAAGATCCAGACGTAGTCGCCCGTGTGCGTAATGACCCTCACGGTTTTCTGGATGCGGTTCAGACGCCTGTGATCTTGGACGAAATCCAGGTTTTGCCGGAATTGTTCGCGTACATCAGGGCACGGATCGACAAGAATCCGCGAAAACTCGGTCAGTGGCTGCTTACAGGGTCGCAGGAGGCGCCCTTGATGCAGAATGTCTCTGAGTCGATGTCAGGGCGTGCCGCGATTCTCCAGTTGTGGCCGCTCTCTACGGCGGAGAGCCCCGGGGTCAGTCTCCTGAAAGGCGGCTATCCCGAGGTCTTGGCGCGACCGAAACAGGCCGCGCTCTGGTTCGCATCGTATGTGCAGACCTATCTGGAGCGTGATGTGAGGGCGATCACGGCGGTGAAGGACTTGGCGACCTTTCGCAGATTTCTTGCGCTTGTGGCGAGTCGGCACGGTCAGATGCTGAACAAGACTTCGTTTGCCGCACCCTTGGGGGTAAGTGTGCCGACGATCACGCAATGGTTGAGCGTTTTGGAGATATCCGGGCAGATACTGATTGTGCCGCCGTTCTATGAGAATCTCGGCAAACGTCTGGTGAAATCACCGAAGATATATTTGACGGACTCCGGCCTGGCCTGCCACCTGCTGGGTATCGAATCGGAGTTGGAACTGGAACGATCGCCTTTTCGCGGGGCTCTGTTCGAGGGGTTTGTCGCGGCAGAAATCGTGAAACGCCAGATCCATTCTGGACGGAGGCGCGAACTATACTATTTCCGCGACGAACAAGGCTTGGAAGTCGACTTTATGATACCGCGGCAGGGTGGAAACGTCGGACTGGTAGAGTGCAAGGCCGGAAAGACGGTTTTTCCTGATATGGCCAAACCGATGTTGCAGTTGGGTTTCGCGTTCGAAAAAACGCACAAGCGGCAAGTGGAGGGGTTTCTGGTTTATCAATCTTCCCGGTCAGACGCGATCTCTGCGGTCGCGCCGGGCGTCCGCGCGTTGCCATGTCGTGATTTTCTTGCCATCGTGTGATCGGTGAATTTCCGCACTCTTTAAACCTGCGCCGCAGGCGCGATTGTCAACGGTCAGCGGCCGGCGGGAGAGTGAATAACGAATAGCGAAGAGTTGGGGAAGAACGCCGCACGCCTAACGCTGGCGAAGCCCGCGACCCAACGGAATAATGGAATGGTGGAATGATGGGGTTTGAGACCGAAGAAGCCGCAGTATGTTCCAGTAATCCACCATTCCATCCTTCCCGCGCGCAGTCATGGATTGGTTGGCAGCGAAAAAAGGGTAGGACAGGCATTCCTGCCTGTCAGATGGGCAGCGAAAAAAGGGTAGGACAGGCATTCTTGCCTGTCAGATGGGCAGCGAAAAAAGGGTAGGACAGGCATTCCTGCCTGTCATCGGTTGTCACCGGTACTCCAAGTGCTACCGCCCCTCCCGATCCTGCCACCCTTCCCGCGCACAGTCATGGGTTGGTTGGCAGCATCGCCGTCCAGCCGCTGAACATGCAATGGAGATGTGGCTGAGGCAGGCAGGAATGCCTACCCTACCTTTCCGGAAAGCAACGTGCCCGCCGTCCGAAGCGCACGATCTTCGCACACCCCTGGTCACTAATCGATTGCTTCTAAAGTTGTCGTTGCCCGGTTGGTTTCAACCGCGAATAATGCCAATGCCGCGATTGAACCTTTGAACCAGCCCGACTTTTTCACTTTTCACTTTTCCTTTTTACTTTCTCCCTTGAACCAATCCCGCTCTGCGGGACGATTGAACCCTTTTGAACCCGGCACTCCAGTCTCTTAACAGAACAGAGCCGATGTCCATTTCACGGTGAACCAAGACATGAAAATAGTGATGACAGTTACAACGCATGCCCGGCAAATGGAAGATGACCGGGCATATTGGCGTAAGCAAACGGAGCAGGGGCGTTTGGACATGGTGGAGGCATTGCGTAAGGAAGCGGGACGATTCCTATATGAATATCCAACCAGACTTCGAAGAGTTGTTACGGTTACTCGAAAAGCATAGTTAATTTCATCGGACGATTGGATTTAATCACTAACAAACTGGCCACAAAGCGGACACGTGACAAGGGGGATGCGGAAGAACTCATATAGCGGTCAGCGGAAAAGTGAATAGTGAATAATAGGTTGGGCCAGGAGAGTTCTAAAGTTGGCATTGACAAGCGCGGGCGCGTGCCAGCCGTAGCCGTGACGTAGGCTGGTCCCCGCCCGCTTTTGCCTGCGGCCAGACTAAAAGCGAATGATCGCCAAACTTTTTCACCTTTCACTTTTCCTTTTTACTTCTCTCGAAGTCATGGCCGTGTAGAACTTCGAGAACATGGAGAAGTGCCATAGGATAAGAAAAAAGTTAACGAGTTGGATGTCAGGGGGACTCTTGTTCGGGTTGTGAAGTTCGAAGGGGAGGACTATGTTTGCTTAACGGATATGGCCAAGCTGAAGTCGGATGATGCGCAGCAGACTATCAGCAACTGGATGCGTAATCGCATGACGATTGAATTTCTTGGATTGTGGGAGAGTCTATATAACTCAGAGTTCAAACCCCTCGGATTCGAGGGGTTTAGAAAAGGCGTTGTCTTGAATTCGTTACAATGAGTCCGTCAAAGTGGATTGATGGAGTCAATGCAACCGGAATCGTCGTTCGTGCTGGGAGATATGGTGGCACGTTCGCGCGCTATGACATCGCCTTCAAGTTCGCTTCGTGGCTTTCTGTCGAGTTCGAGCTTTATCTTTTCAAGGAATTCCAGCGGCTGAAGGAAGCTGAACAGGTGACGCTTGGCTGGACTGTATTGAAGGGCAACCAACGCGATTATGCGGACATCAATCAGCTGATCTGCATTTCGAACATGGAGAACCTCAACGCGGTGATGATCGAGGACGGCATCTCACAGCCTGACCGGCTCAAGCGCCTGAACGAGA
>JAQVSS010000309.1 GCA_028700415.1 Kiritimatiellia bacterium | reverse complement strand
ACAGTATATATTACATCGTGATTATTTGCAAGCATTATCTGCATGAAACCCAGTGCTTCCGGGCATTGGCAGGGATGTTTATTCAGGAATAAGTATCGTGCTTATAAAAAATACTCGGGAAGTTAAGTTTACGGGCGACAAGATTGCGGCGGCAACCATCACGGCCAATAAGCTGGTGGCGGGTACCATTACAGCAGCGAGCGGTATCATCGCTGATGCGGCGATAACCAACGCCAAGATAGCAGATGCCACGATCCAGTCGGCCAAGATCGCCAGCCTGGACGCGGGCAAGGTCACGACCGGTACATTGCAGTCTGCAACGGGGAATTCCTGGATCAGCCTGACTAATGGCCAGTTCTCGTTCGGGAACGGCGCTCTGGCTTGGAACGGAACCAGCCTGACAGCGAAAGGTTCGTTCGAGGCGCTGTCCGGTAGCTTCTTGGCTAAGCTGGATGCGGGATCCGTAAAACTCTCAAGCTCGGGTGTAGATCTTGGCTATTTTTCGATTCAGACAGCGGGGCCCACCGGTCCGTGGATAACAGCGGCAGCGGGTGCAAAGACAATCAATTTTGCGAAGCTGGTCAGCACCAGTTTATACACGGCCTACCAAATCGACTGGGGCACCACGAGCAGCACCTCGGCTACGCATAGGCTGTGGGGAAGCCTGAATTGATTACACCACCGGGATCTTGATCGCGGCCGTCTGGCAGAAGTCCAGCAAATCAAAAACCGGAGCGCTGGAGTCACGAGCCGGCTTCAAAGGGCTGGTCCGCAAGGGCTTGATTTTACTGGTCGTACTGATTGGCGTGCAGCTGGACGCGATCCTTGGTCTGCAAGCGTTCTGCCGCACAGCGATTGTCCTATTCTTCTGCGGCAATGAGGGGCTGTCGATCGTCGAGAACCTTGGCATCATGGGACTGCCTCTCCCCGGCTTCGTGAAAACTAAGTTTGAACAGCTGAAAGCCAAAGGTAATCCTGACGAGAACAGTCCGGAAGAATAATGAGTTATGACATAGCCCCACAGAGCGAAGCACGCCTTCGTTCTGTGGGGCTTTTTTAATTTGGTACTCAATCCAGACCTTTCTGTCCTGTGGATGGTGATGAAATCAATCCTTTGATTGGGGGACCCTACATGGACAGTTTACTGAAAGAGCGAATTTCACATCTTCGTACCGCTGGCCAAAGCTATGCTCGGGTACTCATCCGAAACATCATACGAAACTGCTTCTATACTGGGCAGGTTGAGCTGCAGCGATATTTTGTTGAGGATCATATCAGCAAAAGGTTAAGACCCAATACGGGCGAGCTTTCACGATGTTTCCCTAATTGAGGGATTGAGTTCGCTCAGCCAGACTCCCATCCGACGATCATCCACGGGTTCTTGTTAACGATCAGAAGCGTGTGACCTGTTTCGGTCAACCTGGTCTCCTCAATTATTGATTCAATCTCGCTCCAGTCAGGCGAACTTTCGAGTTGTTCATATTCCTGAGTACTTAGCAGGATAAAGTAGCGGCTGATTGCCGTCTGATCCTGATACCAGTTCCAATTGCTCTGATATTTACGCAGCTTGATACCGTCGTGATCAACTTGGATATTACGCACATGTACCTGGTCATCTGAGAGCAGTGTGATTGCCTGAGCATTCCAGAACGTGGCATAGCCGTTAAGCAGGTCCTCATCTTTTAGATAATCCGCCAGCTGATGCAGGTGATTATCCTGACCATAATCGTAAGGCATGCGTAGCATCTCCACAGCGGTCAGGCCGGCGTTCAGCAGGATGACAACCAATCCGATGGTAGCAACTCGCCTGCCAATGGTCGAACTTGCCAGTATTTCTCTTCGTACGTTTATTGATTTGTTTGCACGTACGCCAGCAGGCACCTGTGTCGGTTGCGGCTTTACGATTTTGCGCTGATCACCCATCAACCAATGCAAACCCGTCACGGTAGACAAGATCGCCGTGCCCAGAACAGGTACCAAGCGCCAATTGGAATTGCCAAGATTGCCGATTACCACCAGAAACAAGATGATGATTGTTGTGATGATGTGTATCCTGAGAACCCTTTTAACCAGGCAACTGTCAATCTGGCGATATTTGGCCAGAAGCATGGCAGGTACAACAACCAGAACTGTCAGGCCGCCCAGTTTGACCATGAGCATGATCGATTCAAGACTGGCCAGCGACACGCCTTCTCGCACCGAAATGCCATAAAGGGACAGGAGGTTTGGGACAACCTTACCCAGATTATCCGGCCAGGTGTTACTATCTGCATAGGCTGAGTAGGCATTGGCATAACCTGCTATGATCCCATCTCGAGTCAAAACCAGATAGAGAAAGAGCATGCCCAGGATCGAGGCAACCAGCATGATGACCATGAGCTGCAGTGTTTTTCGGGTTTTGCCCGATTGTTCAACTACTGTCGGCTCAAAATAACGTTCCAACAGCAACGAACCGGCCAACGGCAGGAAATAGAGGGCGATGGTCTGGACGCCATCGGTCGCTACGCACGCCGTAAATAAAGCCAGAATGACAACATAGAGCGTGGTTCTTTTGCCCTTTTCGATTTTTTGGATCAAAGCAAGACCGACCAGGATAAACAGGATACCCAAGCTGTAATAGATGACATGCCCCCACATGATTTCCCTGAGTTTGTCGCTGCCCGAGACGAGTAATAGCATGGCAGATGTCAGACTGGCTGTCCACCAGATGCTAAATCCAAGCTGTTTCGCCAGAATGAGAAGCGCCGCACAATAAACCAGCGCAAAAATAAGCATGCCGGCGATATGTACAGAGAATGTCATGCCCCAGATGCTGACCATGGGAATCAGCCACAAGTTGGCGCCAAAGGGAAGTAAGGCGGCATAGCCGAAATCAGGATTGAGCAGCCGACCCGCATCCACGGTGGCTTTCGCCCAGTAAATAGTATCCGTGCAGTCCGACTGGAAATAGCCGCGCGACGGCCCGACGATGTAATAAAGCACGCTGACCAGACTGATCAGCAGCAACAGTCTGGGTGAAATCCAGCCGGCAAGCTTTTTCAAGGTCGTTATCAACCGATTTCGCTCAAGTATTTGCTTCATGGTATTCCTGCTCTGTATTGACCTGCCAGACTGCTGACTTGTCAGTCATGCCTCGAATGGCACGAACAGCTTCCATTGCTGTCAGCATGGAATGATCCATGTTGTTATAGCGATGCTGACCGTTACGGCCAATGCAGTAGAGGTTGTCAAACTTATCCAGCCAGTCACGCACCTGATCAAAGTGTTCATAAGAACCAAAGTATGCCGGATATGCCTTTTTGACACGCAAGCGGACTGCATCCAGCACGCTGTCAGCTTGAATCAGACCAATTTTCACGAGCTCGTCGATGGCATACTGGATGAACTTCTCCTCACTCATCCGCCAGTAATCGTCATTCTCATTGCAAAAGTATTCAAGGCCGATCCAGACCGTATTGCACGGATCCTTGACCATATAGGGTGACCAGTTGTTGAAGATCTGCAACCGACCCAATCGCACATCATGCTCCTGTATATAAATCCAACAATCAGGAATACCACCGAACAGCGTTTTCATACTGGTATCATTCACCAGATCCAGATGTTTGACTAACAACCCAACTGTCATGAAATCACGATAAGGCAGAGCTGTGGCAACCTCCTTGACCTGTGGTGGCACAGTTACTGCCATCGAGTCAATCAGATCCTTGATTGGCATCGTAGATAGAAAGTAATCGCCGGTAAATGTGTGCGCAGTCCGCTCCCCGGAGCCAGTATTCAGGCTATTCGGGTCTATCTCGGCTGCTTCCACCGCAACAACATGGTTCTGTTCAGAATGGATTTTGTCGACTGACATGTTCAGGTGGATTTCACCGCCCCTGCTTCTGATCTCATCCGCGAGTGTTTCCCAGAGCTGTCCGGGACCTTTTTTGGGATAATGAAACTGTTCGATCAAGGACGTCTCGGTCACTTTATTTTTCCTGAATGGCTTGAAAAGAGCATTGACCAGCGTTTTACGCAGCGACAATCCCTTGACCCTCTGCGCGCCCCAGTCAGCTGAGATGCTGGACGGATGCCTTCCCCACACTTTTTCGGTATATCCTTCGAAAAACATGCTGTACAAAGGCTTACCAAAACGGTTGATATAGAAGTTCTCCAGTGAATCCTCCGGCAGCTTGCGAAAGGCCGAGTGCATATAGCCAAAGCCTGCCTTCATGGTGCGGGAAAAGCCCATATTGGCCAGTGTCTTCATTTTAAGTGATACGGGATAGTCAAAAAACTTACCCAGGAAAAAGATGCGCGAAACCCGGTTTCTCACGAGCATGACCTCATCTTCCACTTCCGGGTCAGGCCCATGGCTGCTGAGCGGCAGATCACTCCGGCCGAGTTCCTTATCATCACAGGCAGGCGCACCTTGCAAGGGCAGCAATTCCTCCCACAAGGCGTTGACTTCGTGATTTTTTGAAAAAAAGCGATGGCCACCCAGGTCCATGCGGTTGCCGTGATGCTCGGCCGTGCGTGAGATCCCACCGATATATGAGCTGGCCTCAAGGATGATAGGTTTGATGTCAGTATCCTGCAAGAGCTTATAAGCTGCTGTCAGTCCGGCAGGTCCGGCACCAATGATGATCGCGGTTTTTCTCTTATCGGTTGCTAGTGGCATGCTATTCTCCCTTGTAGACGAATATTTTCCGGGCAGCGTAGTTCCAGATGAGTACAAGGCCGGCGACAAAGCACTTCACCAGCACATAGCGAAAACCCACGTGACCTACCAGCGCGACTCCTGCCAGCATTCCCGCTTCGGTCAATGCTAGCCCGATCAACCCTATCAGACTATAGATTACAAACCCCTTCAGATTGTTCCCACGCGCTCTTTGTTGTCGCGAATTGAAAACCAGCAGGTGCGAAAGAAAAAAATTAAAAACGAGACCAGCCAGAAAACCGATCGCGACGCTGATTAACAATGTAATCCGTGATGCATCGGCAAGAAAAACGATTTCACGAAAGAAAATCATTATACCGGAATCGACAAGAAAAGCCAATCCGCCAACAAAAACATATTTGATAAACTCCAGAGCTACAGCACGCTTATATATTTTTAATTCATTCGTTTGCAAATATAAAACCTCCTGCGAAACATCTATTTATTGATTCTACTGCAACAACTGGCATCTGACAGTATTTGACACTATCAGAAAGATCAATAGTCCTGGTTTTGCATCAACAGTTTGCTTCCTGATGCAATGCGGTTAGCATTCTATAGCATCTTATTTTT
>JAQVSS010000046.1 GCA_028700415.1 Kiritimatiellia bacterium | reverse complement strand
AAATACCAGTAGTCCGGAATAAACCAGGGATAGCCGGAGGCTGAACCGAACGGTTTGGACTGGCCCTTTTCGTTGCGGGAGACGTTGAGGCGGACAATGCCGGTTGTGCCGACGTCGATTTCGTTGCGGCCGTAGTCCGCCTTGATGTTCTTGTAGTCGCCCTTCATCGCATGCGTGAGATACTGGATCCTGAACTCGCCGCCTGCGTCGCCGGAAAGGTCAACGCGGATCTTCGTCCCGTCGCGCGAAATCGTCGCCTTGGTCTTTTTCGGATACACTTCGTCGCGGAAAATCGGCACGTCGCCCGCGCCTTGACAAAGGCGGAAATCATCGAGCGTTGCGGGAAGCGTCAGTGTGCGTTGGCGTTCGAGCGTGTCAAACGCGCAGTATTCGAGATTGGTGCGGAAATATTCGCGGTCCCAGGCGATGCGCTTCTTGAGCTCCAAATCGTCCGCACCGCATTTCTCTGCCTCAACCAGAAGTGCACGCGCGTTGTCGATCACGCCAGGCTGCGACGCCATGACGAAAAAAAGGTTGCGCCCGAGTCCATACTCCATGCAAATGCCAGCGTCGCAGAAGGCTTTTTCGAGGAGCTGACGGTACGCCATCATCGGTTTCGCCGCGGCGCGGTAGTAGGCGGTAAAGAGTCGGTTGCGGACCGCATCGAAGTCCGCTTCGGGATGCCGGTCAAAGTAAGCCGTCAGCCACGCGATCTGCCAACGGGCACGCGCCGCATTGTTGCGATAGTAATTGTCCTGTTTTTTAAGACCCGCCCACGGACCGAGGAAGTTGCCATCGCCGTGGGAAATGTTGTTTTTCGCATACCACGTCACATCCTCAATCCACGCGCGCTCCCAAAACGCGTAGTTGCATCTGCCGGGGGTCTGATTGTGGTACTCAAAGGTGTTGATCGGCATCCCGTAGCGGATCCACGCGTTGAACATCGCGAGGTACTTGCCGTTCACTGGACACCGTGTGTCGTGAAGCGCATGCGTATAGCAGCGTCCGTGGGGACAGAGGATCACGTTGAGCCGTGACGCCTTGAGCGGCTTCGCCTTTACCGGGAAATCTTGGTAGTTGCGGTAGACGAAAACATCGAGGGAGACGAGCGGGTCCCGAAGAACCTCCCCGGCGAGTTTATTCACGAATGTCCACCAATAGTCACTCGCGGACCCGGTCTGCCCGCGCTCGGGTGCCATCAGCGCCTTGCAGTTTTCGCACGCGCACCATTTACCCGTATCATTGCAGCAAAGGCGCAGGTAGACGCTGTTTTCAGGGTATTTCCCTTTTTTCCATTTACGGAAGTCCCTGAGGATCTTCTCCACCACCGCCGGGTCCATAAGGCACGGCATGGGTTGGGGTTTGGGAAAATTGACGGTATATCGCCGCTCGGGTTGCGAAAAGCCGACCGCGTCATTCCATGCGGCTACGCGCTTCGCGGTTTCGGGGGCCGCGGCCTTGCCGCTGCCGACCTGAACGAAATTCCGACGCATGATCGGCTTGACATCGCCAACAACGGGATCATCCATGATCGCGACACCGCTTTCGCGTTCCGCGTCCGGATGAAACCAGTCGCCAGAGAAAACATCGGCACACAAGAGGACAGTTATTGCCGCAAAGAGATATGGCCTCATTGTGCTTCAAACGTCCAATAGCGGTCTTTATCGAGGAATAAACATCCTGGCGTACCGGTCAGGTCACAAATCACGGAGTAGCTCTGCCAGAACTTCTTCACCTCCGGCGCAATGAGATCGAGACGCCAAAGGCCGGGGCTGTCTGTCTGCCCCACATAGGTGTCCCAGTCGAGCGTTTGCGGATCGGTCCAGACCTGTTTTCCGTTGTGATCGAAAAGCTCCAGCCGCGCACCCTTGTCCTTACCGCTCGTGATGACCGCGAACGGCTTGCCGGCAAGCGGAACGAAATACAGCGACGATTTCTCAGTCGCGCAGAAGTTACGTCCCTGCGCGCACTCCAAAAACCACGCCATCGGCACATCCGCCGCCTCCAGCATCGTCTTCGAACTTTCGGTGATTGGATTGAACCTGTAGAAACCAGGTGCCTGCGCCTTAAACGTTGTCTCTCCGGATTCCATTTTTGGCTGCGGGATCTCCCATTCGCCGCGGACGGTGATGCCTTTGATCTTGATCGGCCAAGGCGAGGGACGTCCCGGCAGTGCCCCCCACGCGATCTGCCGCATGCGGAAGCGGCAGGTTTTGGGCTTGTCGACGTAGAAGGCCCAAACAGGACTCACCGTGTGAACCTTTTCGAGTTCGCGCATCTCGCCGGGATGGCGATCAACGACCTTTGCCTTCGCGAAATCGGCCTTGACGTGGTCTGGAGGCTGCACGGCAGGCGGTTCAGGAAAGTTTGCCTGCATCCACGTCTCGTCGAGCACAACCCCCTCTTCGCCTTCAGGGGACACAATGCGGACAGAGCCGCTCCAATCGCGCGCGCGCTCGGGACCGCGTCCACGATACAGATATGCGAACCACGGACGTTTCTTTGCCTGCCTGATCGTCAGGTTGTCGAAGACGATGTTCCCCGGCGGATTGTCGCTCCAGTCGCGCATCTGGCAGAGAATCTCCGGGAAAAAAGGATGATCGCGCCCTGTCCGCTCGACGGTGCAGTTTTTGTAAACAACGCGAAACATGTCCGCTGGATGGCGGACGAACACGAGTCCGTAATGGGTCGTCCCGGAAACAAGGCAGTTCTCGAAAACGACCTCGCCCTGCGGCGGCTTGCCGTATCCGTTGCGCATCACCTCGATGCCGCAGTACCCGTTATCCTTCACGGCGCAATTCTCGACGCGGATCGAGACGGGCGCGGAACCGGAACAGAGCCAGTGCGGCGAGACGTGGAGCCCCGTACCCGCGTTGCCCTCAATGAGCGTATCCTTGAGACGGCAGTTGACGAGCTTCTCCCACGGATAGTTCGGCTCAAAGTCGATCCCCGCCTCGGGCGACGTGCCCTTTGTGTTGAGGAAGCGGCAGCCTTCGGCCAGAAAGTTCTCCACCGAGATCACGCTCACCCCCTGACGGTAACAGCCGTCGCAGGTGATGCGCTTCAACGTGATGTCGCGACTTTCCTTGACCGCGTTGCCCCAGCCAACGATGTAGACCCCATCCGCTCCCGCGTCCCTGAAGGTCATGTCCTCAACCGTCACATTGGCTGACCCGCGTATGCAGAGGCCGTGGCGTCCGTCCCCCGGCTTGTAGCCCTTTTGACGGTATTCAAACTTGTTCATCGAGACAATGCCCTTGCCCCGGATCGTCACATTGGTGACGCACCAGAGGTTGAGAACGCTATCGTTGTTGTTGAAATAGCAGTTGGTCGCCGCACGCAATTCCGCGCCGTCTTCGAAAACGATATCCGTGCCCGAACGCACCTTGAGCGGCCTCACGCGCCAAGGGCTCCCCTCCTTGGCAATGACCACCTTGCCGGCCTGGTCCAGCTTCTTCTGGAGCTCGGCGGTGGAATCCTTCTCAGAGTCGGACAGGGGTTCGAGCCTGAGATCGTCGAGATCGAGCGACTCGGACGCAACGTTGATCATAAAACGGGCCGGATGCAGATCGCCGGCCGGAATGATGCCGACATACTCCTGCCAGCCGTTCGCAGCGACCTTTATTTTGATACGTTCGGTCTCCTGCGGATGCTGCATGACGCGCGCGGTGACGACGCCCTTGCCGCGGGCCTTGAACGAGAACCGGAACCGCTTCGTTCCCCCCGGGTAGGCGAGGATGTCCTGCCAGAGGAAAACCTCGCATCCGCGTTTCGGCCAAGCAAGGCGGAGATACACCTTACCGTCAGAGGCCCCTTCTGAAACCGCCTCGCCAATGCCGCCGTTCTGCTGGTAGAACCAGACGGCCGGCATTTTCGGCGAGTTGAAGGTCCAGCCCTTGCCGTTCAAGCTGTTCTTCGGTCCCAAAACCGGCGGATCGACAAGATCCTCAAACGATCCGTTCGTAAGCAGGTTGGCAGGCGCGCCAAAGGAAAAAACCTTCCAGTACTCCGGCGCGTGCATGCCGTAGCCGCAGAGTGATCCATAGCCGCGGATGCGCTTGCCGTTCTTGTCGACCGCCATGCGGCTGACATCCACTTTCCAGAGATCTCCCGGCTTTGCGCCACCGAACGCGGCGAGCGGAAGCGCCATTTTAACCGTCCATGTGTCCGGCGCATCGATCACCTCGGGCTTGAAATCAAGCGTTTTCGTAAGATCACGCGACCTGCCGCTTTCGGTGAGAGCTGAATACGTCTTGCCGTTGTGGCTCACGGCGATGTGGTAGTAACGTCCGTTCAGATGCGGCGAAAGAATGGTGAACTCGAGGTGGCTGCCCTTCATCGCAGCGAACGTTGACCCGTCCGGCGGGACATCCTCGGTTTTTCCGTCCGCCTTGGCACATTCGCATTCGAAATAAAGGAACTCCTTATCGTAGGAGAGCTTCAGCACGGTTGGCAGGTCAAAGGTCTCCTCCGCCTTTTGTGGCGTGTCGCGAATCGTGATGATCTTGCGGAAGTCGTCCGTTCGGCACGGCATCTCCGCCGCGGCGTTTTCGTATGAGATTCCGGCAGCCTCCCAGTTTGTGCGGAACCATTCGGCGTCGGCGTTGACGCGTTTCATGAGCTCGGGGTCGTCCTTCGCCAAGGCCTTCGCCTCATCAAGAAGGCGTTTACCGTTCTCGAGGAGGCCGGGCTGGAACGCTGCGGACGCGAACAGGGTTCCACCCGAACCGTAGCACATGCACTGTCCGCTCGCGTAGATCGCTTTCTCGAGCATGGCGCGATATTCCTTCATCGGCATCTCAGCCTTGCGGTAGTAGGTTCTGAAGAGTGTGTCCCGGACCGAATCGAAGTCAGCGTCCGGATCCCACTCGAAGTAACCGGTTAACCAGGCGATCTGCCAGCGTGCCTTCGCAGCGTTGCGGCGAAAATAACTGTCGTCGGAGGAGTAGGCGTCCCAAGGCCCAATGAGTCCACCCGCGCCGTGTGAAACGCCGCTCTTCAGGTACCCTTTCACATCGTCGATCCACGCACGTTCCCAGAACGCGTAGTTGCACTTGCCGGGCGTCTGGTTCATATACTCGAACACGTTGACCCCCATCCCAACGTCCGTCCATGCTGCAAGCATGTCGCGGTAGATCCGATTGGCCTTGCAGTTCGGGTCGTTGAGCGAATGGAGGTAGCAGCGGCCATGGGGACAAACGTTGACGCTCATCCGGTCGCGGACGATCGGCTTCACCTTTTTCGGGAACGTTTGATACGTGCGGTAGACATAAACGTTGAGCGAGACGAGCGGATCGGCGAGCGCCCGTTCCGAAAACCAGTTGACGAAATCCCACCAGTAGTCGCTCGCCTTGTCCTTGTCATCGCACGGCCCCGCGCACTTGAGCAGTTTCAAGCAGTTCTCGCACTCGCACCACTGGCTCTGGTCGTCGCAGCAGAGTTTGTACGTGATCGGCATATCGGGATAATGCTCTGCCTGCCAGGACTTGAAGTTTTTGTAGAGCAGCTCCCGCACTTCCGGATTAGAAAGGCACGGCATCGAACTCTTGCCCTTGAGTTCCGTTCCCTGGCGGAGCGAGACCCCGGTCGGCACGCGCTCGCCGTTCACGAGCCCGAACCACTCGGGATGCTGTTTCACAAGGATCCGCCACTTGGCGTAGAGCGTAATTTGCGAACCGCCCCACTTGCCTTCGAAAAGTTCCTTGGCGCGCGCCGTAACCCATTCCTTCGATTCCTTGAGTTCCGCCGGATCAACCGGCGTCGCGAGGACGAGCTCGCCAAGAATGTGTCCGCCGCCAGCGGCCTCGCCAGTCGAACCGAGCTTCTCCATGAGCGCGTTCTTGTAGTAGTTGCCAGGCTCGATTTTGTCAGGATCCTTGCCGCGCAGACGCTGCTGAAGCGTAAAGCCGTTGCGGACGTTCCACCACGCGACCTTCTCGCGGCGTTCGTGAGTCGCGAGCGTTCCGTTGCCAGACGGGATTCCCTGGCGCGCCTGCATCGGCGTTTTGACGAGGCGTCCTTCAGGGATTTTGAAGTCTGCTTTCTTCCCGTAATCCGCCTCGGCGTCGGGATGACACCAGTAAACGCCGCCAAAGCGGTTAAGAAGCCAATAGACGCCAAAGAGGATGCCCTGCGGATCGTTTGCGGCGATGACGATTTCCTTAGAGGAAGCCGTCACCGAAAAACCGTCGTACTTCACATCCCGATCGGATCTTCCAAAGCGCAGCGGAATAAGACCTGCCTTGGGCTCCGCGGCAATCGGCATCTCCGCGCCGGTGACGGCTTTCGTCCATTTGACGAGTTCCTCGGCGGCAGTTTTTTCGTGCGGGAGCGCGTCAGCGGGGAGCACGACCGAAGTCTTGGGCTGTCCGCCCGAAACCAACGCGACCGTAAGCAACACGGATGCCATCGACATGATTCTTCTTCCTTCCTTATTTGACGAGCAGTATGAAGCCAGCAGTGTCAACAACCGTCATCGTGATCTGTCCACCCATTGCGGTAAAGGCTCCACCGCTATCGGGGACCCCGATGAGCTTCCACGCACTGACGTCTGGCGCCGATCCGGAGTAGTTCGCGACAATCAAGGACTTGCCGATCGGAATCGCCACCCCGCCGACATCCACCTTCGTTCTGCCATTCAACGAGCAGGTCGAACCGAAATGCGGAACCCCATCCGCTGACCACGCACCAGCCGCCTCGCTCACGCAAAGCGCGATTGTCGGCTGCGAAAGCGTGCCGTTCGCGATCATGCCTGCGCCGCCGCAGATTTTCGCGTTCGTCCAAACAGACGCATCGAGGTCCAGTGTCCCCGACGCCACCTTCGTCACGCCAAGGAACTGCGCATTCGTTCCATTAAACGTGACGGTTCCCTCGCCACGCTTGACGAACCCGCCTTCGCCTTCAAGCTTGCACATCGTCCACGTGGCATCCGCCGGTGGCGCAAGAACGAGTCCCGTGCCCAGCGAGACAATCTTGACCGCAGGATCGACAAGGGTCTCGGATACTTTCAAATCAGCGTTGAAATCGTAGTCGCCGGTCGCCGGAATCCATTCGGCGTCATCGAAGCGCAGTTCCGTCGCAGTCGAGCCTGTGTTACTGGATTTGCGGGTAATGCTATTGAGGTAGAGCGTTGAGCCCGCGACAAACGTCCAGCGTGACGGCTGATCCTCGTAGTGCGACATTGTGGAGAACGCATAGGTTCCAGAGGTATACTCCGCTGCCATCACCGAGTTGGTGAAATACATCTCGCAGTTCTTGTGAAGTTCGACGAACGGAGTCAAAAGCTTTGCGCCGTTGCTGAAATATCCCTTGGGCGTCACGCCGGTGAAGCTGGAATTGTGCGGATTGAAACGGTAGTAGGCACTGACGGTCGCGCCATCCACAATGAGCTTTGCCGCAGCCGCCGTGTTGTCTGCCCACGTACCGGTCAGGTAAAGCGTGTTTACGTACAAGGTGGCGTTGTTGGTGACCAGAATCTTAGGCTCGGTCACCCACGGATTCGCGGTCGTAAAGCAATCGCCGACACGGAAGTCCGTACTCCCGCCGCCAAAATTTCCATACACGTTGTCGAGAACAAGCGTCGGCTGCGCGAAATCAGAGGTATGATCAGCGGTTGGATAACCGACGAACACCGGTGACGAACTGCAATCTATGCGGGTAGCCGATCCCGTACCCCGAAAAACGAGTTCGCCTTCCACAACGACGATCGTTCCATACATCGCGCCCTCCGGAATCGCACCGTTTGCGGCGTCAAAGCCAATGGATGTCTGGTAACGCGGAAAGTTGTAGAGCGTGGCGGCAGGCACGTGCCCACGGGACCAGCCAATCGTCTTGCTGTTGTCCCAGTCGCAGGTGAAGACGAGGCGTCCCGCACCGCGCTTGATGATCGCGCCGGCCGAGGAAGCAAGCGGAATCGGCATCGTGAGATCGCCTTCGGTCTTGAAGATGATGCCGTTTGTCGCCGGGTCGGGCGCAAGCGTCGAGGCGTTCGCGAGCGTCATCGGCCCCGCCGCGGCAGAGACTTCGAACGTGCCTGCGCGGAAGACGGACGCCTGGGTCGCGGTTCCATCGCCAAATGCCCCCGCCGCGCCGAGCGTGAGCACGCCGTTGACAAGGTCGAAGCCCCCGAGAAAAATGTTGTCCCCGCTGGAAAGTTCGAGCTTGCCCGTACCGGTCTTGATGAGGCGTCCCTTTGCGACCTTCCCGGAGATGTTACAGACAGCCGCGTTCGAAACCGCGACCTCCACGTTTTCGGTCGTGCGGGAGACGACGCTGTCGGTGATGTTGGACGTGCCCTCCTTCACTTCGATGAGATGCACGACCTTGTCAATAGACTTGATCGTGAGCTGGGTGACGCCTGCGTCCGTAGTCCACGCGAACACGGTCGTCTCGGTCGGCGAAATAACGTCCGACAGCATCGCATCCTCCCACTTCTCCTTCGAAGCGGCATCGAACGTCCCCGTGCAGGTGATGAAAGGCGCGTAGTCCGTGTCCTTGACGAGCGATCCGCTCAGGTCGAAGCCGATGTTGTTGATGACAAGATCACCATTCACCGCAACGGTCGAGTCGAGCGTGAGCTTGATCTTGCCGGCGGTTGTGCCGTCGCCGAGAACCAGTCCAGCGGGCGAGACGCCGCCAAAGTCGACCGTCGTGCCGCCGACCACTCTGACTTTGACGCCGCAGGTGACACCGGAATCGAACGTGACCGAGCCGCCTCCAGCGAGCGTCAGCATGCCCGTACCGGTGAGGTTCTGCTTGATTGTGACCGCATAGCCCCTGGTGTCAATCGTAAGCCCGCCGGCGTTAATGACCGCCTCATCGAATTTGGAGAGGAACTCGGTGTTGTTTGCCCTCGCGGCGATCGTGCCGCCGTCCGCCTCAAGCGCCACCCAACCGGCTCCGCCTGCGGCGGTCGCTGCGTTGCCACCCTGAAGCCCCGAGCAGGTGAACGTCCCCCCGTCCAGTTTGAGACGCGCGTGGTTGGGCGAATAAAATCCGATCTTGGCCGCGCCGCTGAAGCCGCATTCGACCTCGCCGCCGGAAACGGTAAAGACGTCCTCGACACTGTCCGCATTGTCAACACTGCGTGCCGCAAGGCGGAGGTCGGAGCGGAGATAGAGCTTGCCCCCCGAGACGTTGATCTCGCCGTGCCCGATCCAACCGGCGTAGAGGGAGAGAAGCCGCATTTCGCCACCGGTCACATTGAGAATGCCGTAGGAGTTCTTCTGACTTTTGCCGAGATAGAACACTGTCGAAATACCCGTCGGCGTCTCTGCCGCGAGATAGCAGTTATCGAACATACCGGAGGCAACGGTCACAATGCCGGTCGCGCCTGCGTTCTGTCCGACATTGAAATACCTCAGCGCCCTGAACGTGCCGCCGTTAACGACAAGCTCGGCGTTGTCGGACACACCAATAACGTTGTCGTTGGTGGCCGTGACCGTTCCTCCGAGAACTTCAAAACGCGGGGTTCCCCCATTGTTCTTGTTGCCCATCCTGAGCGCATTCAGAGACCATGCGGTGCCGGTTGACCGGACATCCGCCATGCCGTCAATGTCAAACGCGGCCACAGGACAGGAAACCATGCCGTTCGTGGTATTGAAGAGCACGAGCGAGCGGTCACACGCAACGGCATCATTCACCGCCGAAGCGAGGACTCTGACCCTTCGAAAACGAGTTGGCCACCGACCAGAGTTGTGTAGTTGGTGCCGCCGCCACCACTGACAATGGTGGTCTTACCCTGCAAGCGGACGGTTGCGCCGTCCATGACAGTGAGATAGGATGTGCCGTTGCCTGAGCACGCCTGGAACTGTCCGCGGCTGATGAGCTCAGTGCCTTGGCCAAAGAGCCACAGGCGAACGTCCTTGTTGGCGCGGTGCCCAAAATTGACGGACGCGGCGGAAAGCGTTGCACCGTTGGTGAGAACGGTGTCCGAGCGGGTGGCGAGCAAGTTGTTGTAGTCGATTGAGCCGTCGGGGAACTGGAATTTCTCGATGTAGTGGGTCCCGCCGTCGAAAAGGACGGTGTTGACCGGAGCGCAAGCTTGGACGCCGATGTCCCACGCCCGGAGCGATGCGCCATTCTTGAAAACGATTCCCGACGATGCGGTGGCGTGTCCCTGCCCGAACAGCAGCAAGGGCTTTGTCGTTGTTTCCCATGCCGAGCCAGCCGGATCGCGGAAGTTGTAGGTGCCGCCGTCGAAAACGAGTTTCGGATTGGACTCCGATCCGTTCAGCGTGAATTTGAAATTTTCGAGTTCGGAAATCGCGTGGCTGTAAAGCGCCGCGCCGCTAATCGAAAGGTTGAAAAGCGAATAGCTGGACGTTGCGTAAATACGCCACGGATCACTGTCGGACAGCTCCGTTCCGTCCGCAGAACCGGGCATCACCCACTTTGTGTTCGCTCCATCGACCGTGACCGCATAGCCATCCTGCCCCATCAGCCTAAAATTCGCCGGGTTGGTGTAGGTGCCGCCGGGAAAATCAACCTGGAAATCCGCGGAGAGTGAACCGAAGTAAAAACGTTCGAGCGCAGTCGGCACATACCCCTTGTTCCAGTGCGCGGCGTCGAGTATCGAGCCGTTGTAGTCGGAACCAACCTTCTGCCAGCTATTATTCACGAGCGTAGCCGCAGCAAAAACGCACCTTGCCCCCATCACGCCCATGATTACCGGAAACCACGTTTTCATATTCAACTCCTTTTAGTGTCTTTATGTGCGATTTGGTGTTGCAGATGTTGATCCGGAAGTCACCGGTGACCGAGCAAAAACGGAAAGCATCTTTTTCATGGTTTCGCTCCACCATTAGAATTCACTAACGTGCCATAGACTTAACCCAAAAACGCACCGCACACACGGCTTTTTATTGTGAGAAAGGGAACGAGAAGAGTCAATCCCGAAAACTCTTTATTTCGTGTTTGACCGCATACGCAACTTCACTTACCCTAATGCGACTTTTCGGGCACACTGTTTTTGTTTCAAATACGAACGACGCTTTTCCAGATGAAAGTTGCATGCACGCATGAGTGAATCCTCCATTACGGTGCTGGCCATTTCGGATCTGCACTACACAGGCTTAGCGCATCAAACGGCGCAGCTGCCGCAACAGCGCGGCGAGTTGACAAAAACGCTGCTGAAGAAAGTGTTCTTGCGCCTGAACCATATGGGCGTCCATCCCGACCTGACCGTGCTGCTCGGAGACCTGATCGAAGACGGATCAGACCGCCATGCCGAGCTCGACATGATCTCGCTCCACGGCGAGCTGACGCGCAGCGGCATACCGGTGCTCGCAGTCCCAGGCAACCACGACATTCCCCCTTCCGCCTTCACCTCCTTCTTCGATTGCGCCCCCGGCCTGCACGAAATCCGCGGATATGGGTTCATCGTTTTCGACGATGCCTATGCCGAGAACCACGAATGCGAACGCTCCGCCGAGGCGCTGGCGCTAACCAAGAAAATCGCTGCGGAACACCCGGGGTTGCCGCTCATCGCATTACAGCACCCTCCCATCTATCCGGCGATCGATTCGCACTATCCCTACCGCCCCGTTAACGCAGCCGAAATCATCGACTCGTTCGAGAAAGCCGGGGTGATCCTTTCGCTGAGCGGACATTACCACAAAGGCCAAAAGGCACGCACGCACGAAGGCGTGCTCTATCACACCGTCCCCGCCCTGTGCGAATCGCCCTTCCGCTTCAGCCTTATCCGCATCACCGGGACCCGCGTGGAAATCGAGGAGATCAACCTCGCCATGCAGACACCGAACATCATCGACGTCCACTGCCACACCGAACACGCCTACTGCGGCACCACCGTCGACACCGCCCCCTGCATCGCGCTTTCTCAAGCGCTGGGCGTTTCCACATTGTGTTTCACCGAACACGCGTTCCAGCTTTATTTCGAAAAGAAGACCGCGATGGGGTTCAAGTGGCAAAACACGCCCTCTCTCGCGGAAACCGTGTGGGCAACTCCTGAGCGCCACAGGATGGCGGCGTATCGCCGCTTCGCGCAGAAGGTGCGCTCCCCCTTCACCAAGATCGGCCTGGAGGTGGATCTCTACAACAACGGCAAACTGTTACTCGCCCCGGAAGATGCGGAGGCCGATTGGGACATCCTCATCGGCGCGATTCATTTCATCCAGGATTTTATCCCGGGCAAGACGGGGCAGAAAGACGCCGAAAACTTGTTTCTCAGGGATGTGGAGCACCTTGTCGGGTTCGACATCGACGTGTTGGCGCACCCGTTCCGTTTCTTCTCGCGCAACCGGCTCGAAACCCCCACCCGTCTTTATCCCGAAGTGGCCGGCTTGCTCGCGGACAGCGGAGTGGCGGTGGAGGTGAATTTCCATACCCACCAGCCGGACCCGGAGTTCATCCGGCAATGCGCCGAAAAAGGCGTTAAGATCGCCTTCGCCTCTGACGCACACGATCTCGCCGAGGCCGGCGAGTTCTGGCCGCATGTGAACGTGCTCAGACAAGCGGGCATCACGCCAAAGACATACGCCGAAACGCTCTTCTCCTTCTGAGCGCCCGCGGCGCGTTATTGCAGATACAGCAGTTCCGGGGCGAGCTTCATCACTTGTTTACGGCAATAGGTGTATACCTTGTCCGCAGGCGCCCCCAGCATGCACCGTACCGTATCAGCCAAATTCCGCGCGTCACTGAACGCGACTTGGCCGACAATTTTTTTAACGAGCGGGATAAGGTTGGGCGACATGCTGAGCTCGTCCACGCCCATGCCGACCAACAGCACCGCCATAACCGGATCAGCCGCAGTCTCCCCGCACACAGACACCGGCAACGCATGCGCATGAGCCGCCTTCACCGTCATGTCAATCAACAGCAACACCGACGGGTGGGTCGGCTGGTAGAGGCGTGCGACCGTCTCGTTGACACGGTCGACCGCCAGTGTGTACTGGATCAGATCGTTCGTCCCGATCGAGAAGAAATCCGACTCCTTGGCCAACGCATCCGCAATGAGGGCCGCCGCGGGAATCTCGATCATCACCCCCCTTTTGATCTTCTCGTTGAAAGGTATCCCCGCCTCCCGGAGTTCCGCCATACACCCGTGCAGTTCCAAATTGGCCGCGCGCAACTCTTCGATCGTCGCGACCATCGGATACATGAGCTGCACGTTCCCGTGCGCGCTGGCCCGCAAGATCGCCCTCAGCTGGCGACGGAACACCTCCGGATTGCGCAACAGGAAACGGATCGACCGGTTACCGAGAAACGGGTTGGCCTCTTTGTGTGAAGCCGCCGCGCCTTTCGTCATCTTGTCGCCCCCGAGATCAAGCACTCGGATCGTGACGGGCTGCCCCTCCGGCAACGCGCGCGTAGCCTCCGTGTAGGCATGCGTCTGTTCCTCCTCGGTCGGCTCGCGGTCAAATGTCAGCCAGAGATACTCCGACCGGTAAAGCCCCACACCTTCCGCCCCAACCGAGTAGAGTCCGGTCATCGGCGTGCTGTGGTCCACATTCGCCAACAGTGGCACCGCATGACCATCGCTGGTCGCACCGGGCAACAGCTTTCCCTGCTCGAGCTTCTCCTCCAGCGTTTTCGAGCGGGCGACCATTTTCTCAAACGCCAAACGCTCTGCCCGGCCGGGGTTCACGATCACCTTGCCGCGCGTGCCGTCGAGCAACAGCATGTCACCGGTCCGGACCGTTTCAGAAATCGACCCGAGCCCGACAACCGCCGGGATACCCAACGCGCGCGCCAGCAGGGACGCATGGGAAGTGTTGCTGCCGCGGTCGGTCGCGAACCCGAGAATCAGGTTTTTCGGCATCGAGATCGTTTCGGACGGGGTCAGTTCATCAGCCACCACAATGCACGGCCGCTCCGCACGGAAAGCATGCGCGTCGGCGCCGCCCAACAAGTTCCGGATAATCCGCTTCGCGATATCGTTGACATCTTTGGCGCGTTCCTTGAGGTACGCGTCATCCATCGCCGCAAAGATGGACGAGTACTTTTCGGACACAACGTTGACCGCCACCTCGGCGTTGACGCGGTTTTTCGAAACCTTCTCTTTGCAGGAACCGAGGAAGGCCGGATCGTCCAGCATCATCAGATGCCCGTCGAAAATTGTGGCTTCATCCCCACTGATGCGTTTCCCCAATTCGAGCGCCAATGAGCGGATCTGCGTCCGCGTCAGCGCAAAGGCATCCGACAGCCGCGCGAGTTCGTGAGCCACCTGATCCTGTTCGACACGGTATTCTGAAACCTGCTCATTCGCCGTCGTCCGGAACAGGAAGACGGGGCCGGTGACAAAACCGCGCGAGGCGGCCAAACCCGTCATGATGCGCATGCCGTCCTTCACACCGCGGGTGATGTCCGGGTCATTGTTCATCTGGGATATCGAACTTACGCCCCACCAGCGCTTCCAGCTCGTCAAGAACCTCATGCCCTTGAGGCCCGCTTGCGGTCACGCGCAACTTCGAACCGCACACGGCCTCCAGCGTCATCAGTGCCATGATACTCTTGCCCGACACGACACTGCCGTCCTTCTCCACATCGACCTCCGCGTTAAACCGCGACGCCACCTTGGCGAAGAGGCCCGCGGGCCGGACGTGCATCCCGTACTTGTTCAGCAAAACGAACTCGCGCGTCTCCGCATGTGTATCAGACTGTCCCACGATCTATTCTCCTCCACCGACATGGTGCTGCTTAATCCGCGAGTCCAGTTCACGAACCGCGACAAATCCCGAAAGACGCAATTTGTGCTCTTGCGCCGCCGTCTCCACCAAGTTTACCAAATCCCTGCCCGGAGCGACAGGGATCACCAATTGGGGCACAGAAACCCCGAGAAACTCGCGACACATTTCCTCCACGCCTGTGCGATCCAATTCGGCATCGGCCTCGCCCTGCCGTTTCAAGGTCACAACCAAATCCACCTGCTTTTCGCCACGCACCGCCGAGACCCCAAAGATCGACGGCACGTGAATAATGCCGATCCCCCGGATCTCCATGTAGTACTGCGTCACCGCAATGGCGGACCCGAGCAGGAAATTGTTGCTGTCGCGGCGCAGCAGCGTCAGGTCATCCGCCACCAGCGCATGCCCGCGCTTGATCAGCCCGAGCGCGGTTTCACTCTTGCCCAAACCGGGGGCACCTTCGATGAGCACGCCCACGCCGGCCACCTCCAGCATGGTGCCGTGAACTTTGCATCGCGGCGCGTGCAGATCCTCCAGCACGAACGTTGCGGCATGAATGAAATGCCGCGTCACCATATCGGTGCGCAACACCGCCACCCCGTCCCGCTCGGCCACGCGGGAGACCTCCGGGAAAACCCGTTTGCCCCGGGTAAAAACCATGCAGGGGATCTTTTGCGCGAACACCTCTTCAAACCGCTGGACACGCAAGTCTTCCGGCAACGACGAGAGGTAGGCGTTCTCCACCATTCCCAGCACCTGAATGCGCTTCTTGGCGAAATGCTTGAAATACCCCGAAAGGGCAAGGCCGGGCCGGTGGACCATCGGTTCGATGATCACCCGTCCCAACCCCGCCTCTCCGGCGGCCAGTTCAAGATTCAACCTGTCATGGCCGACTTTCAGGAACTGGCCGACCGTTACAGGCGACTGTTGAACCGGTTTCTGTCGGTTTTCCGCCATCACTTCTTTTCGGTCTTGCGGATATGCGCCGTCACGCGTTTATGGATGGTTTTCCGCAGTTGCCTCTCGGCGCGGGCCGCAGCCGTGTCAACCACCGCCAGGGCACTCGCCGCATGCTCTTTGGCGCCAACCGCTGTCAGCCCCTTCTGCTGGACAACGAACTCCGCTTCGTACAGGTGGCGCTGCACATCGACAATCACATGCACGCTCTCCACGCGCGGGAACTGCTCCATCAGCTTAGCCGCACGCTTCTCCGCATACTCTTTCAATCCGGGAGCGGCATTCAGATGTCGAACCGTCACTTCAATAGGCATAAGCTGTCGTCCTTTCCTTGTGGCCTGCCTGTGGCAGACCGGTTACTGTTTCTCACATCCTGAAATTCTTGCCGAGATACAGCCGGCGCGCCGTCTCGTCCTGCACGAGGAAGTCGCTAGGCCCCTCACACAGGATCTGCCCGTCGTAAAGCAGATACGCGCGGTCGACAATCGACAGCGTCTCGCGCACGTTGTGGTCGGTCACGATGATCCCGAGCCCGCGGGAGCGCAAGCCTTTAACGATCTCCTGGATATCGTGCACCGCCAACGGGTCCACGCCGCTGAACGGCTCGTCCAGCATCAGAATCGCGGGCTTCCGCACCAGCGCGCGCGCGATCTCGAGCTTGCGCCGCTCTCCGCCGCTGAGCGTATACGCGCGCTGCTTCGCCACCTTGGTCAACCCCAGGCTCGCGAGCAGCTCCTCCGCCCGTTCCACACGCTCAGCCTTGGTCAGCGGCAAGGTCTCCATAATCGCCAAAACATTTTCCTCCACCGTCAATTTTCTGAAGATCGATGCCTCCTGCGCCAGATACCCCAGCCCCAGCCGCGCGCGGCGGTACACCGGCATCCGGGTGATGGCCTCACCGCGGAACGAGATAACCCCCGCATTCGGCCGCACCAAACCGACCACCATGTAAAACGTCGTCGTCTTGCCCGCGCCATTCGGGCCGAGCAGTCCCACGATCTCGCCGCAACTCGCATGGAGCGAAACCCCGTTCACAACCGTCCGCTGGCCATACTGCTTGACCAAATCGAAAGCCTGAATGTCAGGCACCCGTTCTGCCGTTTTTTCTGCTGCCTCGTCCATACGTAAAGATCACAGTCCTAAGGAATCAACTTCGTGTCGGCTTTCTTGAACGTTCCCGGCGGCAACACCACACGCCCCGGCGAGACTTCCATCCGCTCGTCGTCCAGCCAAAACGTGATCCGGTTCCCCGCCACCTCGCCGCCCTCGTCACCCTGCCTCATCAGCCGTGCGTTGCCGGTCATCACGATCTGCCCGTCTTTTTTCGTGTACACCGCCTTCTCGCAACTGGCCGAACGGTTCTGGTTGGTGATGCTGACGCGGCCGACCGCCATGATCTGCTGCACATCGTTCGTGCCCTCCATGAACACCAGAAGCCGGTCCGACCGCATCACAAACCGCTCATCGTCCACCAGCACGTTCTCATCGAACAGGATGACGCCCTCCTTGTTGTCGAACTCGATCCGGGTGGCCGTAATCACGGCCTCCCGACCCGGAGTCTCCGACTTCGGCGGCTTCGCCTCCTTGCCGGGTTTCTTCCCCGCCTCCGGCGCGGCCGTCTGTTCCTGGGCAGAAACCGCCCCGCAGGCCAACACCGCGGCGACCCAACCGACTTTCAAAAATTCCCGTTTCACAAAATCCTCCCGAAGTTGTTCCGGATACGTTGCGTCCGAATCTCGCAATCGGCCAGAATTTTAATAAATTGCTCTTCAATTGAAAAGTACATACCACGTCCTTTTAACCGGTCCCCGCTTTTGACCATGCTGACCAGCCCTTCGCAATACCCCTGTTTCGCCTTCCGGTCAAACAAACACCCCTCCGCGGTCAACTGCCCGTCACTGCGGCCCTCCTCGGTCAACAGCGCCACGCTCACGCCCTCCGCGAATATCAGCCCGTCCAAAAAAATCTGCGCCTTCTTCGCCCGCAGCATGGCCTTGACCCGCCCGTTTACGTGGTAAGCCAACGGCAAATGCAGGTTCTCCACCGGCGAAGTCATCAACGCCTTCACCGGCTCCCATTTCCCGGCGAGCGGACGCCAGACCTCCTCGGAATGCCGCGCGAACCAGCGGTCCACCTCGGGGTCGTCCGAGCCGGACGCCGTGCCGCAGCCGAACAGGAACAACACCCCCGCCAGCATTGGCCGCATCAGCCCCATCTGTTTAACGCACCACCCCATGAATCTCCTTCAGCACCTGCCACACTTTCTTCAAGTCCTTGAAGGCGATCGCATTCGCCTTGTCCGAAAGCGCTTCGGCGGGATTCACATGCGTCTCCATGAACACGCCGTCCACGCCCGTGGCCACTGCGGCGCGCGCCAGCGCCGGCGCCCAGCGCCCGTCGCCGCCGCTCATCTTCCCGGCACCGCCCGGCCGCTGCACGCTGTGCGTCGCATCGAACACCACCGGATACCCGAACCCGCGCATGATCAACAGGCTCCGCATGTCCGCCACAAGGTTATGATACCCGAAACTCGCCCCGCGCTCCGTCAGGACGATCTTGGAATTCCCCGTGCCCGTGATTTTATCGATCACGTTGACCATATCCTCGGGGGCCAGGAATTGCCCTTTCTTGACATTGATGACCTTGCCCGTCTCGGCCGCAGCCACCACCAGATCCGTCTGGCGGCACAAGAACGCCGGGATCTGCAGGATGTCCACCACCTCGGCGGCTAACGCCGCCTGTCCGGGCTCGTGAATGTCCGTCAGAACCGGCACCTGAAAGCGGTCTCGCACCTCCTTCAAAATCGACAAGCCCTCAAACAGCCCCGGCCCGCGGTACGAGTCCACCGAGGTCCGGTTCGCTTTGTCGAACGAGGCCTTGAACACCAGCGGCACGTCCAGTTCGTCCGCCAGCCGCACCAGCTTCGCCGCCAGATTCATCGTGCCCTCGACCGACTCGATCACGCACGGCCCCGCGATGAACGCCAGCCGCCTGCCGCCGAACACCACGTTGCCCACCTTCACCGGATTGATTTTCGCCAGAGAAATCGCGCCCCTTCTCCAAACTTCCCGAATGCCCGGTTCCACGTTTCAGGTTCCTGGTTTCAGGTTCCTGGTTTTCAAAATCGCCTCCACCGCCGCCACATCCCCGGGCGTGTCCACACCCACGCCCTGATCCCGTGTTTGAATCACCGCGATCCTGCCCCCGAGGTAGAGCGCGCGCAGCTGCTCCAGGCTCTCCGTCTTCTCCAACAGGCAGGGCGGTTCTTTCACCAGCCGCTTCAGAAACTCGCCCCGGTAAGCGTAGATCCCCAGATGCCTCAGATACAACCCGGACGCCAACTCCGGTTCACCGTCACGGCGGAACGGGATCGGCAACCGCGAAAAATAGAGCGCGCCGCCGTCCCGCGCCAGCACCACTTTCACCACGGTCCGCGCCTCAAGGTCGCGCGCCGAACAGACCGGGCACGCCGCCGTCGCCATCGCCCACCCCGGATCGTCCCTCATGCGCGCCACCAACGCATCGACCAGCCCCGGATCGATCAGAGGCTCATCGCCCTGGATATTGACCACGATATCGCCGTCCTCCGGCCGCGCCGCCTCCGCCACCCGGTCCGTGCCCGACGGATGATCCGCCCGCGTCATCGCCACCTTGACAAACCCCCGCACCGCGTCCGCAATACGCGCGTCATCGGTGGCCACCACCACCTCGTCCAGTGCCTTGGCCCGTTTGACAGCCTCCACCACCCACTGCACCAGCGGCTTGCCGCAAATCGGGTAAAGGCTTTTGCCGGGGAAACGGGTCGACCCCCAGCGCGACGGTATCACGCCAATCACTCGCATATCAGAACTTCCTGTGAGTTTCGAAACTCCCATATTTTGGGTGTTCCGCCTGAGAGAGTCAAGCCCCCGTGTCAGAAATGAAGAAACCGGAACCGGAAATCCGCCGTGGCACGGCGAACCGCTTTCTGCTAGACTACTTTTTCATTTTTCAAGGAACAGGAAATTATGCACCTTTATCGTACCCATACGTGTAACCAACTCCGCGCGGGCGATGCAGGAACAACCGCGAAGCTTTCCGGCTGGCTCTTCCGCATGCGCGACCACGGCGGCATCCTTTTCATCGACCTCCGCGACCATTACGGCGTGACGCAGGTGGTGGTTCACCCGAGCCGCCCGTTTTTCGAGACGCTAAGCAAGGCCAAGCTGGAGACCGTCATCACGGTCGTCGGCGAGGTCACCTTGCGCGACCCCTCGACCATCAACCCCGACCGCGACACCGGCGAAGTCGAACTCGTCGCTGACGAGTGCGTCGTTGAAGCCGCCGCCGAGCAGACCCCGCTCTATCTGGCGGGCGATGAGGAGGCGGGCGAAGACCTGCGCCTGAAGTACCGCTTCCTCGACCTGCGGCGCGAGCGCCTCCACGGCAACATCCTGCTGCGCTCAAAGATCATCTCGTTCCTGCGCAAAGCGATGGAGAAACACGGCTTCAACGAGTACCAGACCCCCATCCTCACGTGCAGCTCGCCGGAGGGCGCGCGCGACTATCTCGTGCCCAGCCGCGTCCACCACGGCAAGTTTTACGCGCTGCCGCAGGCTCCGCAGCTTTTCAAGCAGCTCCTGATGGTCGCCGGGTTTGACCGCTACTTCCAAATCGCGCCCTGTTTCCGAGACGAGGACGCGCGCGCCGACCGCTCGCCGGGCGAGTTCTACCAGCTCGATATGGAAATGTCTTTCGTGACCCAAGAGGACATCTTCGCCGTAGTGGAGGACGTGCTCTCCCTCACCTTTAAAACCTTCTCGAAGAAGCGCGTCGACGCCACGCCGTGGATCCGCATTCCTTACCGCGAGTCGCTTCTCAAGTACGGCAGCGACAAACCCGACCTGCGCATCCCGATCGAGATGTTCGATTGCTCCGAGGTGTTCAAGAACTCCGGCTTCAACGCCTTCGCGGGCGCCGTCAAAGCGGGTTCGGTGGTGCGGGCCATTCCCGTCAAGGGCATCAAGGACAAGCCCCGCAGCTTCTTCGACAAGCTGGTCGAACACGCCAAAGGGCTCGGCTCGAAGGGTCTCGCCTACCTCGTGTGGGACGGCGGCACCGTCAAAGGCCCGATCCAGAAGTTCCTCAAGCCGGAAGAGCTGTCCGCGCTCGCCCAGATGGGCAACGCCAAAGACGGCGACGTGATTT
>JAQVSS010000308.1 GCA_028700415.1 Kiritimatiellia bacterium | reverse complement strand
CAGGCGCGTGTCCGCAGGGCCACCACCCTTGAGCGTCTCGATCGCCTCAATCACTTCCACGGCATTGCCCGCCGTACGCCCCACCGGCTGATCCATGTCCGTGATGACCGCGCCCATCTTGCGGTCGAGCGACCTCCCCACGCGGATCAGGCTTTGCGCCAACGCCCGTGCGTCGTCCAATGTCCGCATGAAGGCCGCTTGGCCGCATTTGACATCGAACACCAGCGCCTCCGCACCCTCGGCGAGTTTTTTCGCCATGATGCTGGCCGTGATGAGCGGGATGCTCGGCACCGTACCGGTCACATCCCGCAGCGCATAAAACTTCTTGTCGGCGGGCGCGAGTCGATCCGTCTGCCCGATGATCGAACAGCCGACCTCGGCGACCACACGCTTGAAAGCCCCGATGGAAAGCCGCGTGTTATAACCGGGGATGGCCTCCAGCTTGTCGATCGTGCCGCCGGTAATGCCGAGCCCGCGTCCGGCGATCATCGGCACGGCAAGGCCGGCGGAGGCCGCCAGCGGGGCGAGCATGAGCGAGAGCTTGTCCCCGATGCCGCCGGTCGAGTGCTTGTCCGCCGTGGGACGAGGCCACCCGTCGAAAGTCACCCGATCGCCGGACCGCATCATGGCGTCCGTGAGCACGGCGGTCTCCTCAGGCGTCATCCCCCGGAAATAGATCGCCATCGCCATCGCGGCCATCTGGTAATCGGGAATGGCCCCGCCCGCGAACCCCTCGATGAAAGCGCGGAGCTCCGCTTCGTCGAGCGTGCCGCCGTCGCGCTTTTTCTCGATCACCCATTGAGGAACCATGCCCCCTCCTTCGGTGGGTTAAGCAATTCGTAACGTGTAACGAGTAACGGGTAACCTATTTCTTCCAATGCGCATCCGCGAAGTCCATGTAACGCTCCCAGTCGTAAAGTGCGAGGTCGTGCTTGCCGGTGCGCAGGTGGTAGCCGATGCACCCGCCCTGAAGCGGCGTGTCCGCCGCAGGAAAGGTCTCGCCCACCAGCCCCTTCTTACCGTAAAGCCGCCACACCGGCGTCGCCAGCACGCACGATTGGAACTCGCCGGGCTGCCCGGCCCAGTCGTCCTGGGTGGCCGAAGCGACGTACACCAGGCGCGGCGCAACCAGCGCGACCAGCATGTGCTGGTCGACCGGCAGCGTGTCTTCACGGCCGCCGTACTGTTTGAAATTCTCGCAGAACCAATGGGGAAAGGCCTTGTTGATGCGCGCGATGCTCTCCGACTTGGGCAGGTCCATGCGGTTGAGCTTGGCACCGCCGCAGCCGGAGTCGTTGGAGATCGTGAGCGCGAAACGCGTGTCGTTCGCCCCGCACCACAGCGCGGTCTTGCCTCCCCGCGAATGCCCGACCACCGCCACGCGCGTACGGTCGATGAGCGGCTCGCTCTCGATCCAGTCCATCACCCGGCTCGCCCCCCACGCCCAGGCCGCGATCGTTCCCCACGAGTCCGCGGTACGCGCCTTGGGATCCGGCTGGAACACGCCGTGCACGCCGTTGGTGAAACCGTCGTGCGCGTCGGGGTCCACATCCCCGTTGTGGAAGGCCAGCGCGGCGTAACCGCGCGCCACAAGCTCCTCGGCCGGGAAAAAGGGGTTCGGCGCGAGCCGGTCGGGGTCAATGTGCTTTTCGGACGAACGGTTGCAGATCAGCACGAAGGTCGGCACGGGCTTGGGGGCTTTGGGGATAAAGGCGGTCAGCGCGATACACCCTTCGCCGCCCGGCCCCGTGTACCGGATGTTGACGCGCTTGCGGATGGCCTTGCCGCCCACCATCTCCCTGTCCGCCGCGATGGGCTCAAAACGCAGCGTGGCCGGACGCCCCACGGGATTGCGCCCGAACACCTGCGCCTTGAACAGCTCCAGAATCTCAGGCCGCCGCACCGCTTCCCAGACCGCCGCCGAATCGGCCTTCTTTCCGTCCGAGGTCTTCAACACGTCGGGGATCTCTGCCGCCAAGACCGAACCGGCCACCAACACCAGACTGCCCATCCCAAGAATCCTTTTCATGACAGGTACCTTTCACCATAATTGTTTTTCATCATATCCTATCCGCCCCAACTTGTACCGACTTTTTTCCGCTCCCGCACGGCAGTTTTTTTGTTATGCTACGTCCTGTCATGACCTCATACAAAGAGTTTCAGGAGACCCTGCGCACCGCCGGACACTACGAGACCGCGACCCAAAACCAGCCGCATTCCCCGGTAAGGGTCAAAGCGCTCAATTCCTTTCTCTACGCGTCCACCATCCTCGGCATCGTCAGCCGCTGCGCCCTCTCGCGGTTGTTCCGCAGGTTTGATTATGAGGAATGGTCCAACATCTGTATGGCTTCCGTCGTCTTCGCCGAAAAGTTGGGCGGCGTGGTCACGTTCGAAGGGTTCCAACAGCGTGCCGCCTACAACGGGCCGGTCGTTTACGTCTCTAACCACATGAGCACACTGGAGACCATGGTCTTCCCGACCACCCTGATCTCTTTCGGGAAACTCGCGATCGTGCTCAAAAAAAGCCTCACGGAAATCCCGCTGGTGGGCGCGGCCGCGCTGGCCGTAGGCTCGATCGCGGTGACGCGGAAAAACGCGCGCGAGGATCTCAAGACCGTCCTCGAAGTGGGCGCGAAACGCCTGGCCGAAGGCCATTCGGTGCTGCTCTTCCCGCAGGGCACGCGCCAGGCAATTTTCGACGGAAAAAAGTTTAACTCGCTCGGCTCAAAGCTGGCCGAACGCGCGGGTGTCCCGGTGGTGCCGCTCGCCGTAAAGACCGATTTCCTTCAGACCGGCAAGTGGATCAGGGACTTCGGTCCCGTCGATCCCAACAAACCCATCCGGTTTGCCTGCGGACCGGTGCTGCCCGTCTCGCTCGGCGCGCGTGCTCTCCACGACCAAAGCGTGGCTTTCATTGAAGCCAAGATCAAAGAGTGGGGCCTGCCGACGGCCTGACCCCGCGACCCGACTCGACGCCATGACCCGATTCGACCCGGGTCGATTCAGGTCGGATCGGGTCGCTTCGGGTCGCGTCTCAATCCCCCGTCCGCGCCCTCACCTTGAATCCCATGACCGTTCTCTCTTCCCCTCGCTTGGCGGCACTCTCGCGCTCCAACCCGTCCAGAATGTGGCCCGCCGTCACCTCACCACCCATGTAGTACAGCCCTTGCCGAACGGTGCGGAAATCGCCGGGCGCCAGATTCGGGATGCGCAGCAAACGCACCATCTCCTCCGGCGAGAGTTCCCCAATACCGGCTGGGGCGAACATGCGCCTGAAAAACAGTCGCTTCCCCTCTTCGGCAAGATAATCGAACGTCAGTTTGAAAGTGAACCTCCGCAGCGTCGCAGGATCAAGGGTTCCCGTAAAATTCGTCGCGCAGACCAGTACACCTCCGAAGTTCTCCATCTGATACAGCAGTTCGTTCACCTGGGTGATTTCCCACGACTGGGTGGCCCGCTCGCGCGACTGAACCAGACCGTCGACCTCATCAAGGAACAGGATGGACTTCTCCGCGGATGCCTCGGCAAAAACCCGCTTGATGTTTTGCTCGGTGCCGCCGACATATTTGTTTAGCAAGTCGCTTCCCATCCGGGTCACGACGCGCGTCCCCAAAGCAGCGCCCAGATACTTCACGAATTCTGTCTTGCCTGTTCCAGGAGGCCCGGAAAGCAGCAGGTTCATGCGCGGTTTGTCCAAACTCTCGCCGCCGCTGCTCTCCCGCTCATTCACGAACTTTCGGATGGCGGTCTCGATTTGAGGCAATGAAATGGCGCCCTGTATGTTCAGCCCTTCCAGCGAATAGCCTGAGCCAACCGCCTGTGTGTCCGAACCCTTGATGTCAAGCAATTGGCAGTGCGGTGTGAGGATCGTTTCCAAAACTTTCTCCGCCTCTTCCGGCACGGTCAGTCCGTTCTTGAGCATCGAACCCAGATTCCGCAATGCCACGTCTATGCCGCCCGCGCTCACTTCATATTTGGCGGCCAGTTTGGCGACCAGCGGATCAGGCACCGCTTCGCCGATACTGTGCTTGGAGATACTGTTCCGCCAAATGGCCGCCCGTTGGCCGTGCGTCAGTTTGTCGAACCGGATGGAGTAGTCGAAACGTCTCCGGTTGGAGGCGTCGATTGTCTCGGCCCGTGAGTTGGTAATCCAGACACACGGCGTCTTCACCGTGTCCAGCACATCGTTCAACAGACCCTTGTCGCCCGCCGATACTGAATCGTTGAAATAATACTCCAGCACACCACTGTGACCGCCACCGCGCAACATCTCGTCAGCCTCGTCGATGACGATGAGGCTCTTGGCCGGGTCGACCTGCCCGGCGCACACCTGGAAGGCCGCGTAACGGAAGGCCTTTCCGGATTCACACTTTTCATCGGTCTGCGAAATCAGATACGCTTTGAGCCCCAGTTCCACTGCCAGTGCGCACGCAAAGCTGGTCTTGCCTGTTCCCGGCTCCCCGTACAGGAGAACATTCAGGCCGCGCTGGGGGGATCGCCCTGCGATCAGTTGCTTCAAAAACATTCCGTGACGCTCAGCAAGCGACCCGAAAAATGACCATGGCAAAGCCGCATCCACATTCATTTTGAAGTAACGGCTGGCAAGCGGCGTATCGTCCATTCCCATAATGTAGGGCCGCAGTTCGTCATTGAAGTCTCCTTCATCATCCAGACAATCGTACCGGCGGAGTCGGGACGTCGGTTTGATCATGGCCAAATACTCAGATTCAGCAAGCCCCAAGATAGACGAAACAATTACCCTTTTGGAAGGTGTCATTTTGCCTTTCAAGTCATCGTAGGGCCAGACGTCGAGATCAATCAGGGCTGCCGCAATCAGAAGATCCTTTTCCCTGTCCGACAGGTTAAACAGTCTGCCGATCTCCTCGAAGCGGACTTTCGTCGGATCGGCATGTTCCAACTGCCACGCGACCAGCGTCGCCTCAGCGAACTTCAGCCACACCGTAAGTTCCCGCCTGAACTTGGGGTTGCTCTTTGGATGCTGCCACAAAGCCTTCAGAAGAACCTGGGGACTCTCATCAGCCGGAACTCTGATACGCCCAGAGTCATGGCTCTCTAATTCCTTGCGTACCGCCTCCGTCGTGCAAGCGTAAAATATCTGCAACACTTTCTGGCGCCGCATCACCTTCGCGACCGGCGTAAAAGCATCGCGGTCATCTATCGGCCCTTTATAATTCGCGCACAGGTTGGCGGTGAAACGGAAGCAAGCTTCGAGGAGAAACAGATTCCCTTCATCCCTGACATCTTTCACCCACTGGTCACGTCTGACGACTTTAGGGCTTTTCTTC
>JAQVSS010000307.1 GCA_028700415.1 Kiritimatiellia bacterium | reverse complement strand
CTGAGCCTCGCCACAACGCCGCCAGCGAGGGCAAGCAGCGCCGCCCATCGGAAACGGCCATCAGCCCGCCAACCTTGCGCTCTCTCTTGAATACGAAAAGAACCACCAACAGAACTGCCATGCGCCCGTGCAACCGTTTTTTTAATCCACCTGCCGCTGCGCCGCTGCCTTCAGAGCGTATCCGTTTCGTTGACCACCCGCGCCCGGAGGCAGTAGGTGTGTTCGCAAGCCCTGCTGCACTCGGGGCTGACGCCTCTTACATTTATTTGACTCCTTGGACAAGTCAATGAAACAGGATGCGCCCGTTACCCTCCCGATCCCGCACCTTTTTTGTGGCTACTCCGGTAATGGCCCGCTATACTTTCGCCCATGAACCGTTGGAACGCTTTTATTGTTGTCGCGTTCGCGCGCCTGCTGCTCAACGCCGCCGAGCAGAAAATCGCCATCGTTTTTCCGGCTGCCCAAGCCTGCGTGCCGGCCTCGGGGCGCGTCTTCGTCATCGGGTCGGTCATGCCGCCAGACACGCCCCTCACGGTCAACGGGCAGACCGTCACCGTATGGCGCACCGGAGGCTTCCTCCACATGGCTCCCGTGAAGCCCGGCACCAACACCCTTGCCTGCCGCGCGGGCGCAACCGAATACCGCCACACCTTCACCGTCCCGTTCCCCTCCCCCGCTTGGGACGGCGAGAGACTCCGCGCTCAACAGCCGCTCCAGCCGCTCGGCGTCTATACCGGCGAAACCGTGAACCTCGCCTGTCGCGCGCCCGCAGGCCGGGCCGTCTGCGCCGACATCGGCGAGCGCACCCTGACGTTGTCCGCCCACGCATCCGAGCCCACGCTCTACACCGGCAGGGTCTCCTTCCCCTTCCCCGTTGAAGCGGTTCCCGTCGTCTTCTATTCCGACGGGCTTCCCGACGCCCCCGCCGCCCCGCTCACCGCACGCCCGGCGTGGCCGGCCTACCGGGTGACGGGGCCGCTTTTCGAGACGCGCGCCCGCAGTGAACCGGGCGACGGCGATACCGTCGGATTTCTGCCGCCCGGATTCCTCGTGCAGGGAGCCGGATGTTCCGGCGCCCACACCCGCCTGTGGCTCGCCGGTATCCGGCGCTTTGCCGAAACCCGCCACCTCACGCCCGTCGCGGGTGGCACGCCGCCGCGACGCGACCAACCCGTCCCCGACCTGGCCGCCGGGTTCAGCCCCCATCCGCCCACGAACCGTACGCCCGCCGGAATCCTTGTCGTGCTCGATCCGGGACACGGCGGCAGTTCCAGCGGCGCCGTCGGCCCGACCGGCCTCACCGAGAAACAGGCCAATCTGGAACAGGCCGGCATTGTGAAGACCGTCCTGGAGCAAGCCGGGTTCAACGTCCTTTTGACGCGCCAGGCCGACCTCGACCTGGACCTCTACGAACGTGCCCGGCTCGCCTACGGCAAAAAGGCCGACGCCTTCATCTCGATCCACTACAATTCCTGCGGCGCTTCCGGGAATCCCTGTGCCAGCCGCCACATTGCCACCTACGCGTGGAACGGGATCGGGCTCCGCCTCGCACGCGCCCTTCACCCGCATTTGGCCGCCGTCACGCCGATTCAAGACGAAGGCGTGCGCACCGCCAGTTTTGCCGTCTGCCGCAACCCCGCCGTCCCCTCCTGCCTTCTGGAACTGGACTTCATCACCTGTCCCGAAGGCGAGGAAGCCCTCCGACAAAAGGACCGCCAGCGCCGAGTGGCCGAGGCCATCCTCGCCGGCTTGCGCGATTGGCTCACCCCGTAAGCTGCCTCACCGGATGAAGAAGAAGGTGCCGTTGTAACGGATATCCACATCGACGCGGCCGTTCACAGTATCGACGATCACCTTGCGGACATACCGTTTTCCGGTGATCCCGTCGCCCGTCACCTTCCATTGGGACAGCGTCTGCGCGTCGGTTGACCCCAGCGTGCCGAACGTCATCACCGTGCGGTGGAACGGCGTGGCCAGCGGATCCTCGGACGTGCGCCCAAGGTCGACCGTCCCGGTCTCCGGAACCTCCAGGGAACCGCCGACACGCACGAGGTCGTTGGTCAGCCCCGCCACCGTGCAGGCGTAAACGAGGTTTGTGCTGTTGAGGACGAGGTTCTCGATGGACAGCGCGGCGACCTCCGCCGCGGAGTCCGGATCGATGCTGTCTGTGACGACCAGCACGCCGTTGGAGACCGTGCCGCCGCCCGTGACGGACGGCGCGATGTTGGTCGAGCCCAGCAGGTCGTACGCCGCAGCCTCGGCCACGCGGACCGGCGGACGGGGCAGCATCGCCTCGTACATCCCGGCGATTTCGGCTGCGGAGAGTGCCCGGCTGAAGACCGCCACGTCGTCGATCATGCCGCCCGGCCCCATCATCTCGCCGTTCGGGTTGGTCTCTGTGGCGATGCCGCGCCCGAGCGTCAGCAAACACCCCGGTTTCAACAACTGGGCCACGGAGACAAGATTGGTGCTGTTCTTCCAGACGCCGTTGAGGTAGGCATCGGTCCGATCCGGCGCGACCACAAAGGTGAGCATGTACCAGACATTGGTTTCGAGATAGCCGCCCATGGACTCATAAATAAACGCGCCGACCGCGACAGGCCCCGCCGCGTTCATATTTGAAATGTAAGGGCCGTTGCCGTTCACCTTGAAGTCAAACGTACCGAGGTTGCCGTTTTCCGCCGCATTCACGCGCGTGCTGAAAATACCCTGATGGCCAATGTTCCTCACGCCCAGTTTCACCCACGCCGAGACCGAATAGACCGTCACGTCGAACGCCTGCGCATAGCCCATCTTAAGCGAGCTTTGCCCGGTGAAGCGGGCGGCCTTGCCGCAGAACCCGCCGTCGACAAAGGTGACGACGTTCGTGTCGTTCTGCTGGGCGAGGTTGAACCCGTTGCCGGACCGGTCGGCGGGCGTGCCGTCGTCGAAGGTCCACAGCGCGAGCAGCCCCTCCGGGTAGGGGTGCTGAAGATTCTGGTTCAGGCGCGCGCGCAGCGTGCCCGCCTGGACGTCGGTCGTCCCGCACCAGGCGTTGTTGGTGGACGGGAGCGTGAGCGCGGCCATGCCGCGCTTGACCACGCCGCCGTTCGTCTCCGCAGCCCGCAGCGGCTGCGGCAGCGCGATGTCGGCAGCCGGCGTCTCGATGACTGCGCCTCCCGAGCGGAGCGTCAGGGAGTCCACGCCGAAGAGGTAGTTGGTCAGGCTGGACGCGCCGTACGGGGCGAGGCCTCTCGCCTTCAGCACGCCGCCGTCGAAGGTGAAGGCGGTCCTGCCGCCGCCGCTGGCATATGGAACCGACCGGGTGGTGGCGACAAGGTCGAGTTCGCCGATTCCCGGCGTGCCGTTGCCCAGCACGACCGTGTTGTAACGGTTCCTATGCGTGTCGGACATCCACGAGCAGGAACCAGCCACCGCCAGCCTCCCGCCGTTGACCGACAGATGCCCACCGAGCCCCGTGAAAGAGGAAACACTGTCTTGATACCCCATCGCGAAACGTCCCAACGTCATAGCTCCGCCGTTCACGGTCAGGTAGCCGTGCCCTTGCGCACCGACATTCGCCCAGGAACTGGCCAGAGCGGTAAACGTGCCGCCGTTCATGAGATAGGTGCCGTCCGACAAACCATGGTCACGGATGAAGAGACTGTCGCTGCTGTAGGTGACATCCACCCGTCCGCCCTCCTGCCGAACCACGCAAGCACAATTCGTCGCCGATGAAACGCTGTCGATATAGATGCCGCCTGTCTTGAGACGCGCGCCGGATTCGACCACCAGTTCCGCCTGCTGGTTTGCTCCGTTTCCAACCCGTACGGTGTCGCGTGCCGCGCCGGAAAGCGTGTAGTCCGAGCCGGAGGCCAAGCGCAGCTTACCCTCGCGCAGCTGGAGCTTGCGCCCGGCGTCGCTGACGTTGGCGGTGCCGGCCAGCGTGACCCCGTTGGTGCTCTCGACCGCGAGCATGGCGGCCGCACTGAAGGCGAGCGGGCCGCCGAGCGTCAGGGCGGCCTGTTCAGTGCGGAGCACAGAGGCGGCGCTAACCGTGACGGGCGCGTTGAGCGTGACCGCCTCTGTGCCGGTGTGGCGCAGGGTGCCGCCGCCGAGCTGCAGGGGTTTTGTGCCAAACACATCGTTGGTGAACGCGAGGGTTCCGGCGCTGAGGAGGACGCCCCCCGCATTGCCGAGCGGCGCAGCCAGCAGCAGCGTACCCGGGCTTTCCTTGCGCAGCGTGCCCTCGCCCGATGCGGCCGAGGCGAGCGTCAGCGCCGCATCCGAGCCGGGCCGCACGATGGCGCCCCGCGTACCGATCTCAAACGCGGTGGCGACCGCCGTGTCTTGGGTGACCGCCAGCACGCCGTTGTCGAACGCAACCCCGCCCGCAAGCGACGCGCCGTCACGCACCGCGAGCGTGCCGTCGCTGATCAGGGTGCGGGTCTGGTTGGTGCCGGTCAGGTCAACACTCCCCGCGCCCGTGACCGTGAGTGACCCCGCTCCGGAAATGTTGCCGGCCAACGTGAGCCACGAACCGGCGGACGGCTGGGCAAGCGTACCGCCCGCAAGCGCCAGCGGCGCGGCCACGGTGTGCTGTCCGGCTTGGACGACAAGTCCGGCCTGCTGCGCGGAGGCCGCCGCCAACGCCAAGGTCTGCGTGCCCGCGAGCGTGTAAGGCGCGGCGTTGCTGAAGACGAGACTGCCGACCGTGACAGGCGCGTCGAGCGTCACCGTCAGGGCGGAAGCCGCGTTGGTCAGGAACAGCGCGTTCGCATCGGCACCGTCCGGGACGCCGCCCGACCAGTTGCCCGCGGCTGACCAGTCGCCGTCCGATCCCGAGACCCACTCCGCCCCAACGCCGTCGGAGATGGTCAGGGAAATCACGCCGGCACTGTCCGTAAACTGGTACCGCTTGGCGGGATCGGGATTGGCGACGCGCAAGTTTTCAGCCGACCCCGCCAGCGAACCGCTGTAAGCGAAAAGCGCGTACGTGCCGTTCTCGGAGAAACGCACCGCGGTGCCGGGCTGATACAGCAACACGTTGCCTCCTGCGGAGAGATCCAGCCCGCCCGGAGTTGTGACGGAAATCTGGTCCAGGTGAGGACCGTCGGTGATCTCGAAGGCAACCGCCCCCGGCCCCCGGACGCTGCCTAGGGTCAAACCGGAAAGCGAGAGTGCGGAGGTCTCGTTTGTGGTGAACGAAAAGACACCTCCGTTGTCGACCGACAGGCTGCCCGTAAAGAACGTGCCGTTGGCGAGCACGGCGGAGGCGAACGGGGCGACGCGGAGAGCCGCCGAGGCGAGGGGCGCGTCGATGCGCA
>JAQVSS010000045.1 GCA_028700415.1 Kiritimatiellia bacterium | reverse complement strand
CCGTGGTGGCTGCTGGGCGTTTCGATGGTGGCCTGCACGTTCTCGTGCGACACGCCGAACCTGATCACGGAAATCGTTCGGCTGAACGGCGTGGCGGGCAACTGGGTGTGGTGGGCGTTCCTGCTGACCGGCATGTTGACGGTCTTCGTCTACGCCAAGCTCTGGCGTCGGTCCGGCCTGAACACGGATCTCGGGTTTTATGAGCTCCGTTACAGCGGGAAGCCCGCGGCGTTTCTGCGCGGGTTCCGCGCGATCTATCTGGGCGTCGTTTACAACCTGATCATTTTGGGCGCGGCTTCGCTGGGAGCGATCAAGATCGGCCAGATCATGTTCGGGCTCTCGCCGGAGATGTCCCTGCTGTACTCCATGACGGGGGTGGCGATCTATGCGACGCTGGGGGGGCTGACGGGTTCCATGTGGGCCGATTTCTATCAGTTTTCTGTAGCCATGGCGGGTACGGTTTTCGCGGCCGTGTACGCGGTCAACTCCGGCATGGCCGAAGGGGTGACCTCGTTGCAGCAACTTTTCGCTCACCCCGCCGTATTGCCCAAACTGTCGCTGCTTCCGCCGGCCAACCACGACCTTTCGACGCTGATGACGGTGCTGGTCCTGCCTCTGGCCGTGCAGTGGTGGAACGTCTGGTATCCGGGCGCGGAGCCGGGCGGAGGCGGGTTTGTTGCGCAGCGGATGCTCTCCGCCAAAAACGAGCGCCACGCGGTCGGCGGCACGCTGCTCTTTAACGTGTTGCACTACGCGGTCCGCCCCTGGCCGTGGATTCTGGTGGCACTTGCCTCGATGGTGGCGTTCCCGCTTACGCCCCCGCCCGAACGGGAAGCCGCGAAAGCGTGGCTGGCCGACCACGCGGAGGAGGTCCGGCAGTACGACGCCGGCGAACCGGCTCTGCCCGCGGAGGTCCTCAAGGCCGTGCGCCAGCGCAAAGCGGACGCGCGCGGCGTGGGCTCGCTGGCGCGGGCGTTCCCGCGCGTGGACGACCAGTACCTCGGGCACGACATCGCCTACCCCGCCATGATCGCCCGGATGCCGCGCGGCTGGCAAGGGCTGATCGTGGCCTCGCTGATCGCGGCCTACATGTCCACCGTGGCCACGCTGCTCAACTGGGGCTCGTCCTACGTGGTGCAGGACGTCTACCTGCGTTTTCTTCGTCCGCAGGCGACGCCCAAGCACGCGGTGCTGGTCGGGCGGCTCACCATGCTGGCGCTGCTGTTTGGCGCGGCGGGGATCGCGCTTCAGATGACCACGGGCAAAAATGTTTTCCACCTGATGTTGCAGGTGGGCGCAGGCACGGGGCTGCTCTACATCCTGCGCTGGTTCTGGTGGCGGATGAACGTGTGGAGCGAGGTGGCTGCGATGGTGGTCTCGTTCCTGGTGGCGTGCTTCTTCCAGTTCGGCGCCGCCCCGCTGGGGCTGGAGGCCGCGATGCAAAAGGCGGGATGGCTCCGCGTGATGGACTTCACGTCGTGGAAAATGATCCTTGGGATCATCGTGACGACTGTGGCGTGGGTGGCGGTGACGTACCTGACGAAGCCGGTGGACGAGCACACGCTGATCGGGTTCTGCCGCACGGTCCGCCCCGGCGGCCCCGGGTGGAAAAAGATCGAGGACGCCGCGCGCGCCACAGGCGCGGAGGTGGAGTCCAACCCTGGCGGGTGGAATGTGCCCGCCGGCCTGCTGTGCATGATGCTGAGCTGCTTGATGGTCTGGGCCGCGCTGTTCGGCGTGGGGTATCTGCTCTATGGCCGCACCCCGCTCGGCTGTGTCATGACCGGTGTCGCGGTGGCCGCAACCTTGGCGCTGGCGAAATGCATGCGCAAATTACAGTTCGGGTAGAGGGGCGCCACCCAAACGGAAGGTGAGGAAAAATGAAAAGGCTTGAGAACAAAGTCGTGATCATCACGGGCGGGGCCGGGGGCATCGGCGGCGCCGCTTCGGAGCTTTTCGCAGGGGAAGGCGCGAACGTCGTCGTTGCCGATCTCGACGAGAAAGCGGGCATGCGCCTTCAGGCGAAGATCGCGGCAAACGGGGGAACATGCGCGTTCCTCCGGTGCGACGTCTCCCGGAGCGACGACGTCCGCTCCGTCATTGATTTCTGCAAAGACAAACTCGGCGCGCTCGATGTGATTTACAACAACGCCTCCGTGTATCTGGCAAAGCTCGACGGACGCGTCACGGAGATCGAGGAGTCCGTCTGGGAAAAAGTGATCGCAATCAACCTGCGGAGCATCTATCTGTTCTGCAAATACGGTATCCCCGTGATGATGAAAAAAGGCGGCTCGATCATCAACACCGCCTCGAGCGCCGGCGTCATCGGCATCCCGAATTGCGACGCCTATACGGCGACGAAGGGCGCCACGGTCCAGCTGACCAAATCGATGGCGGTCGAATATGGCCGCTACCGCATCCGGGTCAACTGCATCGCGCCTGCGGCGATCATAACCCCGATGGTGAAAGAAAGCAATCCCTCCGATGGATCCGACCTGTTTGACGAGCGGGCGTTCCTGAACCTGCGCACCCCCTTGCGCCGCTATGGAACACCGGTGGAGATCGCAAAAGTCGCCTTGTTCCTGGCCTGCGATGAATCGTCCTATCTCAACGGCTCGGTCATCGTTGCCGACGGCGGGATCACGGTTTGCGGAGACCTTTCCAAAATTCCAGAATAAAACCAGAAGGAGACACACCATGAACAGTAAGATGATGACGCGACGCGGCTTTCTCGAAACAACCGCCGGCGGGCTGGCGGCATCGGCGCTGCTGCCGGCTTCCCACGTGCGCGCGCAACTGGCTCCGACTCAGGATGGCACGGTGCGGGACCGCCTATGGCTTTTCGGCAGCCCGACCGGAAGCACGGCTCCCCATACGGGACGACGCACGGTCATGAGTCCCGTTGAGGGGGCCCTCTATCTGGGAATCCCCAACATCTACATGAATCAGGCAAACGCCGGACTGGAAGCGCAAATCGGGCGCTTTGAGCCGCCTTTCGCGCAATATGCGACCGCACTGCGGCCTTTCAAACGGGTCCTCTGGGGGCTGATCGGTTCGGGAGGGTTCACGACAACCGAGGAGCGCAATGAGGGATTAGCGCTGATCCTCAAAACCCCAAATTTCGTGGGAACGCACTTGGACGACTTCTTCACCAGCAAGCCGACCGGCAAAAAGGCCATCCTCACGGTCGATGAACTTCGCAGGATCCGGGACACCTTGAAATCCGCCGGCCGTCCGCTGGAGATTTATTCCACCTACTACACCAGCCTTTTGGATCTCCCGCTGACGGAATATCTGGAATTGCTGGACGGCGTGACCTTCTGGACATGGAAACCCGAGGATCTCGTGAATCTGGGACCGAATCTGGCCAAGGTCAAAAAGGCGGCACCACACCTGAAGGTGATCCTGGGCTGCTATCTGGTGGACTTCACGAAAAAAGTGTCCGTCCCGGTTCCCGCCATGCGGCAACAGTGCGAGTTCGGACTGGAGGCGCTCAAGCAGAAGCGGATCGAAGGCATGATGTTTCTCAGCAACGGCGTGATGGACGTTGGCTTTGAAGCGGCGGAATGGACACGCGAATGGATTCAGCGGGTCGGCGAAATGCCTGTTTAACCGCAGGGAAAACGATGAAGGGTTTAACGCGGGCGCAATCATACCGGATTGCTTTCGCGGGATGGCTTGTTATGATTGTGTGCCATGCAGACACCCGTCCCGACAGCCCCGGCCACCGGTTACACGCTGTGGCGAGCCATTAAATTCTACATCCCGCTTGTGATCCAGGCGGCCTCGCAGAGCCTGACCTATCCGCTGGTGGCGGCGATCGTCTCACACGGCCAGCACGGCGTGGTGGATCTGGCGGCGTTCGCGCAGGGGCAGGCCGTGATGTTCATGATCGGCGCGACGGGCGGCGGTTTGCTGACGACCGGCATGGTGTTCGGGCGCGACGCGGAGGGGTTCCGCCAATTCAAGCGCCTGAACCTCTGGATGTGCGGCATCCTTGTCGTGTTTCAGGCATTGGCCTGTATCCACCCCTTTGACACGATCATGTTCCACGGTATCCTGGGGCTTGAGGCGCCCATGGACGAGACCGCCCGCGAGGTGCTGTTCTGCAGCATCCCGCTGCAAATTTTCTTCTTCATGCGCAACCCCGGGCTGGTGGTGCTCTACAACGCCCGCGCCAGCGCCGCCGCCAACTGGGGCACGCTCAGCCGCATCGCGCTGACCGCCTGCCTGACACCGCTGTTTGTGCACCTGGGATGGGTGGGGCATCTCATGGGCACGTTGGCCATGACCGGCCCGGTTCTGGTGGAATGGCTGCTTGTGCGGTGGATGGCCTCTCCCTATATCCGCAAGCTCGGCCCCTCGCCCGACCAGCAAGCCGGGCTCAAAACTCAGCTCATGTTTACCGTCCCGCTCTCCTTTGGCGGTTTGCTTCTGTCGATGGCCGGGTTCATGATCGGCGCGTTCATCACCCGTGCGGCGGAGCCCGCCCGGATGCTGCCTATCCACTATGTGACCATGGGGGTAGTGAATCCCGTGTGCTTTGCGGCGCTCCGCATGCAGGCGGTGGTGTTGGCCTTCCCCCCGCGTCAAAAGAACGACCACTCGGTATTCGGGTTCGCGCTGGTGGCGGGGTTCCTGCTCGCGTTCTTCCCCTTGGTGGGACAGATCCAGGCGGTGGCCCAATGGTATTTCGCCCAAATCCAAAACGTTCCCGCCGGCGACATCCCGCTGGCCATGCGGGCCATGCTGTTCATCTCGGTCATGCCGATTCTCCAGTCCCTGCGCGGTCATGCCGAAGGCCTGGCCGCATGGCGCCGGCGTCCCAACGCGATCCTGGCGGGTCAGGCGGTGCATCTGGCCGCGCTGGTCTCCGTGCTTTTCATCGCGCTGAACCTCGGCGTCCCCGGTTACGTGATGGGCGTGGTCGCCATCCTCGTGGCGACACTGATGACCCTTGTCACGATCCGTCTGGGGCTGGTCTGGGCCGACATGGAGGAAGCTTTCGGGCGCGCCCCGCGCGTGCGCGGCGTGGAGGGATGAAACGCTGACAGGTGCAAGCGGCGTCTGGATCAGCGGGGTTGTGGGGTCGGCCCGGGTGTGATAACGTTAAGGCAAAATGAAAACTAACTTCTTCCGATTTACCCTAGGCCTCTGCGCCTTTTCCGCAGCCGCTGGCGGCGCGTCCGCCCAAAACGAACCTGCCGGGTTGCCGCGGCTGAACCGCTTCATCGAACTCATGGAAGCGCGACAGCCCGCCTTCGGCGTGTTTTCGTCCATTGTGTCCACGCGCAACGGCGCGGCGATGGCCGGAAGCGGGCTGGATTTCGTCATCGTGGATCTGGAGCATTCCCCCTTTGACCTCTACCGGCTCGAAGGATACCTGCTCGGGATGGTGAACAAGGCCGAGATCCTCAAGAAAGGAAATCTCCAGCCCCGCGTGGTGCCGTTCATCCGCGTGCCCGCGGCGGGGCGCGAACATCTCCAGTTCGTCATCAAGCAAGTGCTGGATCTCGGCCCGATGGGTCTCCTGGTACCGCATGTGGACACCGCCGAAGACGCCCGCGCCATGGTGCAGGCCAGCCGCTTCCCGCAGCTGCTGGGCGCGGCTGACTTCGAACCGGCGGGCCAGCGCGGTATCGGATACGGCTGGGCCGCGCGTTACTGGGGTGTCTCCGGATCCGAGTATGCCGAGCGCGCCGACCTCTGGCCGCTCGACCGCAAAGGTGAACTCGTCCTCTGGCTCATGATCGAAACCAAAGCGGCTGTGGACAACTGCCTCGAAATCGCGCGCACCCCCGGCATCGGCGGGCTTTTCCTCGGCCCCTCCGATCTCGCCTTTTCCCTGGGCGTCCCGCTGGGCGACCCTTCCGTGGAGAAGGCGACTGAAAAGGTGCTCGCGGCCTGCCAACAGACCGACGTCCCTCTTGGCACCTTGTGCTCTGCGGGTGACGTCGAACGGCGGCTTGCCCAAGGCTTTCGCTTCCTCGCCGTGGGCGGCGACAGCGGCCCGTCAGGCAGCGTGACTGAGGCGGTGCGCAAGGGCCGCGCTTTCAAAGTGAAATAGGTGTGACGCTTATGCCAAAGGCTTGAGTTATGACAGGATACGCTGTCCGGCTCCCCCTGCAGGTTCCAACGGTGTTAATTGAACCGCCACCCCTATTCTGCTATGATGCCTCCGTAAAAAGCGTGTTGAACGATACACACGAGTTGTTGCCGAAAACACGGAGTCAGCCGGAGCCGGCTCACAGGAATCAATTGATGCCAATCAACGCAGATAAGCCGCATCTATGGAAGAGCGATGTTGAGTGCTCCATCGATTTCTATAACGACTGGTTCATCCGTTTTGCTCCGGAGACCTATCGTGACCAAAGGGCGAACACAACGGCAGCGGTTCTTTCGGCTTTCCAAAAAACAAGCCGTCTCACACACATAACCCCGGAGATTCTTCGCGCAACACCGGGGCTACTGCCGATTCTGCGCATGGTGACAGCACCTCCATTGGCACGAGACCGACTGATGGGGTTGTCGCGTGTTTCAAAGTCCCTGATAGCCTCGATGGAAGGCAGGGAGGAGGTCGAGCCGAGGCTTCCCAAGAGAATGGCCGACATTGAGTTACAGGAAAGCCTTCAGCGAATTTGTGCGATTCTTGCTGAGTTGATTGATTGCGATCTCATCCCTTGGATTGGGAAGAACGTTAAACCGTCTAAACAGGAGATCGACCGAGCAGCCACGGTTATTGCGGATCGAATGTGCGGAGCAGCGTCCGATCCGATTATCCGTAATGCCCAAGAAAAACGCCAGTTGAGCACTTTAAAGCGTTGGCTCAAACAGCACGGCTATAAGGAAATCAACACGCAACAAGCCAAAGACCCCTGTTCCATGCCTCCGGGAACATTTACGTTCCGGCTTTCTTTGCCAGCGGGAAAAACCGACTCGACCGTCAAGATCCCTATCGACTGCGTGATTAAACCGTTGCTTTACAAGACGGGTGATTTTCCTGTCTTGATTGAGGCCAAATCGGCAGGGGATGCAACCAACACGAACAAGCGAAGGAAAGAGGAGGCGCAAAAATTCAGACAGTTGAGGGAACGATACGGTTCATCAGTAAAGTTCCTCCTTTTCCTTTGCGGTTATTTCGAACCCGGTTATCTTGGATACGAAGCCGCAGAAGGAATCGACTGGATATGGGAACATCGACTGACTGATTTTCTGCCTTTGCTTGCGGCCGACTGCAAAAAAAAAACCGAAGCCGTAAAAGAGATATCCGCTGAATATCTTACAGGTGAGTGCCAAACGCGCGAGGCGGACCGCGCAGAAGCTCAAGAGGCGGTCGATTCACTGAAAAATGCGGAAGAGCGGAATAAGCTGGGTCAATTCTCCACGCCGTTTCCTCTGGCTGATCAGATGGTTAGACATGCGTTGTCTTTCTTGGATTCCGATTGCCCGCTGGATTTCCTTGAACCTGCCGTCGGGACCGGCGTATTTTTTAGCGCTTTACTCAAGAACGCTGAGCGCTCGCGGATCGCCACGGCACGGGGATGCGAGATCGACCCCTCCTACGGAAACGTCGCCAAAAAAATCTGGCTGCCGCAGGGGCTGGACATCATCACCTGCGATTTCATTGATTATGCCTGTGATCCGCGCCATTTCAAGCAATGCTCGATTCTATGCACGAATCCGCCCTATGTCCGCCATCATCATTTGATGCCCGAACAGAAACTCAGGCTACAGGCGTTGGTTGTCCAACGTCTGGGGCTCCAGCCGAGCGGTCTCTCCGGGCTGTATGTCTATTTTATGTTGTTGGCCGATGCGGTGCTGGCGGAAGGCGCGGTTGCGACCTGGTTGTTGCCCGCCGAATTCCTATATGTAAATTATGGACAGGTGCTCCGGGACTACCTCACATCACACGTAACGTTGCTGTCAGTTCACCATTTCGACCCCGACGAAGTCCAATTCGACGATGCGCTGGTCTCCTCCTGTATCGTGACGTACCGTAAAACGAAGCCGTCAGACCGCACACAATGCGAAATGTCGTTTGGCGGCAGTGCGGTTGAGCCGCGCGTCAAAACCACCGTGCCGATGACAAAGCTCCGAGCATTGAACAAATGGACCTTGTCGCATTTCCAAAAGGCAGTGGACTCCCCTTCGCCAGAGATCCGGCTCAAGAATATTGTCTCTGTCCGCAGAGGCATCGCGACGGGCGCAAACGACTATTTCATCATCGACGTCGAGACGGTTGCCAAGTACAAGATCCCCCGCATTTTCCTGAAGCCGATACTGCCGAGTCCGCGGTACGTGCACACGACCGTGATCGAGTCCTCTTCTGATGGGTCGCCACGGGTGGAGGGCTTCCGCTATCTATTGGATTGCACAGCTTCGCCCGAAGAGGTGAAGCAGAAATATCCCGGACTCTGGTCATATTTTGAAGAAGGTGTCGCCCAAGGTTTTCCGGAACGGCACCTCTGTTCGCAGCGCGAGGTCTGGTACTTTCAGGAAAAACGCAATCCTGCGCCTTTTCTCGCCTCCTACATGGGACGTTCAAAAGATCCGGATTCCTGTCCAATCCGTTTTTTTGTGAACTTCTCCTCGGCCATCGTCACGAACGTGTTCTTGAACCTCTATCCGACGTCAGAATTGGACGAGATTCTAGCGGGAGACCGCATGCGCATGATTGAGTTCGCCGAAGCACTCAACGCGATCCCCGCTGACGCGATTTTCCATGCCGGACGCGCCTACGGAGGTGGCCTTCACAAGATTGAGCCAAAGGAGCTGTGCGCAGTGCCACTCTCCGTGGTCCCAGCTTGGCTGTCCCACGGGTTGCGGAAACGGATGCTGATGCTTTGACCGGAAAAAACCGTTGGAACAGCCGACGCTGAGGCAAGCGTTGAGCGGCCTATCCCTTCAGCAGCAGGTCCATCAGGCCGGAGCCCCAGAGGCGACCCAGCGAGCCTTTAAGCGCGGCGGCTTCATCGAAGGTCTGCACGCCGTCGGGCTCGACGCCCGGCTGGCAGACCGCCACCGGCACCGGGGTGCGGGTGTGCTTGCCGAGCGCGAGCGGCACGGGATGATCCGGCAGCACGCAATAGGCGACTCCCTTCCCCTCCGCCTTCATCACGCGGCCCACGAGCCGCTTGTCGAAGTCCTCAATGGCCTTAAGTTTCAACTTCAGATCCTGCGCGTGCGAGACCTCGTCGATCGCCTCGACGTGAACATAGACGAAATCGTAGCCGTCCGCGAGCGCCTTCACCGCCGCGTCAGCCTTGCCCTCGTAGTTCGTGTCGATGTAGCCGGTCGCTCCCGGAACCTTGATCACGTCCATGCCCATGCAGCGGCCCAGCCCGTTGATCACATCGACCGCCGAGATCACCGCGGCCCTGATGCCGTAGCGCTGGCAGATGTTGTGGATCGCGCCGGCCTTTCCGCCGCTCCAGGGCCAGATGCCGTTGGCTCCGCGGCCCTCCAGCACCTCGGCCGCGCGGACGATGAGGTCGCGCAGAAGCGCGGCGGTGAACTGCCCTTCCGCCGACTTCGTGCGAGGCAGGTGCTTGGCCACAGGCTGGCCGTGGTTGTCGTCGGGCTTGTCGTAAGAGATCTCCGCGCTGAACTGCGGGCCGGAGAGCACCAGCAGGTTGCGGTAGCTGACGCCCGGATAGAAGCGGATCAGCTCGTTGCCCAGCTTCTCGTTGAGCAGCCGGACCGCCTCGACCGCGTCGGCTTGGGCGATGTGCCCGCCGGAGAAATCGCGCAGTATCCCGTCTTTGTCCACCGTCACGAGGTTCATGCGGAAAGCGATGTCGTCGGGGCCGAGCGCGATGCCCTGGCTGGCTGCCTCGAGCGGCCCGCGGCCGCACAGTTCGGTGGCGAGGTCGCACCCGAGCACCGACATGTTGGCCACGTCGCTGGAAGTCGGAAACCCCGGGGGCAGGGTCAGCATCGTGCCGCTGCACCCTTCGCACGCGATCGCGTCCATGTTGGGGGTGTCGGCGGCCTGGAGCGGGGTGCGCCCCTGAAGTTCGGCGACGGGTTCATCGGCCATGCCGTCACCGAGGAAAAGAACAGTCTTATAGGGTTTCATGCGTGGGGTGTAGTCTCGCAAACGGGCGCGGGAGTGTCAACGCCCGAACAACCCCCGCGCAGAGGGCATCGCCCACCCCTCTTCCCTGGCGGAATCCGTGTGTGGCTCACTTACCCGTTGTGTTTTTCCATCAACCCCGTTATTTTGTTTGCCGTTCCCGAACGTTTTTATCTTCAACCTTGCCTTCTGAAGTCCTACTGCCCTTGCGCTCCCTTTTCCATCTCAAGAAAAACGGCGGCCCGTTGCTCTTCCTCGCCCCCATGGCGGGGTTCACCAGCGCGCCCATGCGGCGTCTTTGCCACGCGCACGGCGCGGAACTGGCCTATACCGAGATGACCAGCGACATGGGGCTTCTGCACGACTCGGACAAGACCTGGCACCTGTTGGAAACCTTCTGCGATGAGGGGCCGGTCGTGGCCCACCTCTACGGCTCCAACCCCGCCACGCTCGCCGAAGCCGCCGCAAAAGTCGAGGCCACCGGACGCTTCGCCGCGATCGACCTCAACGCCGGTTGCCCTGTCCACAAAATCACAGCCAACGGCGCGGGCGCCGCGCTGGTCAAAAACCCCCAGCTCGTCCACGACATCCTCGCCGCCATGCGCCGCGCCGTCACGCTGCCCCTGACCGTCAAGACGCGCCTCGGCCCGCATCCCGGCGCGGTCACGGCCTTCGAGCTTCTCGCCGCGGCCGAGTCGGCCGGCGCGGACGCCTTCGCGCTGCACGCCCGTTTCACCTCGCAGGGACACGGCGGCGAACCCCGCCTCGACCTGCTGGCCGCGGTCAAACGCCGCGCCAAGATCCCGGTCATCGGCAACGGCGGCGTACACTCCGCCTATGCGGCGCAGCGCATGTTCCGCGAGACCGGCGTGGACGCGGTCATGATCGCCCGCGCCGCCATCGGCAACCCGTGGATTTTCGGGGATATCCGCGCCGACCTCGCGTCAGGCAGGGAGCTGGCCGCCCGCGACGCCGCACGCGGGCGCACGCGGCGCGACGTGTCCGTCATCAAAGACACGCTGGAGGCGCACATGGCGGCGGAGCTGGAACTGATCCGCCTCATCCGCGCCCGCTACGCCCTGCCGAGACAGGCCATGGATCCGGACGACGTGCTCACCACCACGTTCCGCTGTCACCTTTTCCGTTACCTTCACGGGCTCAAAGGCTCCTCGTATCTGCGCGGGCGCCTGTCGGAACTCCACACCCTCGCCGACATCCGCGCCGCCGTGGCAAGCTGCCTCGAACGCGAGGCCGCCTACCGCGCGGGAGCCAAACACGAACAGGCCGGATTGTGACATGAGGGGCCGCCCCAACACCTTTGCAAACAGAGCGCGGTGCGCAAAACAAGAAAAGGGGGAGATCACATGTCGGTGAAAAGAAACGTGGCGAGATTCGCGGAAATCGGCCTGCTGGCGGCGGCCCCAGTGCTTCGGGCCGAACTGCGGGTGATCGAGACCCTCTGCCCCGGCGGCGCGACCGCCCGCTATTTCGAAGAGATGGTGCCGATGCCGGACGGCGTCAAGTTATACACGTTCGGCGCGGTGCCCCCGGCCGGAATGAAGTGCCCGATCATCATTGAGCGCAACCCGTACGTCAAGGACGAACGGGTCTCTCCCGGGCGATTCTCCGGACTGGCGTGGACGCCGGACAGCTATGTCCGGATCACGCAGCACTGCCGGGGATGCGGCTGCAGCGAAGGCGATTGGATCCCTTACGCCACGGAGCGCGCGGACGGCATGGCGCTCTTGGAATGGGTGCGAAAACTGCCTTTCTATAACGGCGAGCTTTTCTTGTCCGGCGGGAGCTACCTGTCCAGCGTCCACTTCCTCTACATCGACACCAACCCGCCGGACGTCAAAGGCGCCGTTTTGGCCGTTCAGGACTGCAACCGCTACAACATCGTTTACCGGAACGGCTTCTTCAAGAGCGGGCTGCACGGCGGATGGTTCATCGGGGGCTACAAGAAAAAGAACACGCGCCTGCAACGCAACAAGGCCGTGTCATTCCGCGACTTGCCGCTCTGCGATTTCTCCCGCCGGTATTTCGGCGAGGCCGTGCCGTGGCTCGACTCGGTGTTCGAGCATCCCCGCGAGGACGATCCGTTCTGGAAGACTCCCGAAGGCGGCCACGACTCCTATGAGGCCATCACCCGGGCCACCTTCCCGATCCTGCTGACAACCGGCATGTACGACATCTACACCGGCGGCATCTTCGACATGTGGGCGCGTATGCCTGCGGCCCAGCGCGCCCGCTGCGCGCTGGTTGTCGGCGCGTACGATCACGGCGGCAACGGCATGGCCACGTATCAGAAAAAAGAGAGCACGCCCGTTGAGTTCCCCCAAGGCTCGCTGGCCATGGTCTGTCCGGACAGCACGCTCCAGTGGTTCAACCACATCCGCAAAGGAACGCCGCTCACCTTCATCCGGCCCGGGAAAACCAGCTATTACGCGCTTTACGAAAACGCGTGGCACCACACCGGCAGGCTGACCGACGGCCCCGTCCCGCACACTTTCTATCTGAACAACCGGACGCTCGACGCTCAGGCGGATCGGCCTGCGGCGATCACCTACGCCTACGATCCGGGGAATCCCGTTCCGTTCAAAGGCGGGCTGTGCCTGAATTTCGGAGGCATGCCTGTACAGGACCCCCCGGATTTCCGTCCCGACGTCGTCAGCTTCCTTTCGAAGCCCTTCGCGCAAACGTGGGATGTGCGCGGACGCATGACCGCGCGGCTCGTCTGCGTATCCGACTGCGAGGACACCTGTTTCTATGCGCGCCTGAGCCTGGTCAAAGACGGCGTGGCGTATCCGCTGCGCGACGACATCACGTCGCTGTGCTACGCGACGCCGGACTACACGCCGGGCGCGGAGAAGACCGTGGCGTTCTGTTTTCCGGATCACGCTTTCCGGATCAGCCCCGGCGATGTGCTGCGTCTGGACCTCTCGTCCTCCTGTTCGCACTTCGTGCCGCACACGAACAACAAGGGCCTGCAGTCAATCCAGAAAACCCGCAGGATTGCGAAGAATTCAATCGTCTGCGGAAAATCGAGCCTGACGTTATTCTGCGAACAATGACCGGTGAGGCGCAACGTCCCGCGCCGCCTTCCCCGTTGGGGTCAACCCCGAAACGGCCCCTCGCCCGGGAAAAGCTCCGGATACCATTTTTTCGCGCATTCCGGACAGAGGCCATGGCTGAACTCTGCCTCCGAGTGTTCTTTGATGTATGATTCGATCTGTTTCCAGTATCCCTTATCATCGCGGATCTTTTTACAGGACGCGCAAATGGGGAGCATCCCGCTTAATTTTTTGACGTCCGAAATGGCCTTCTCAAGGTTCGCTATCAGCGCCTCTCGCTCTTTCTCCGCCTGCTTGCGCACACTGATGTCCTGATGCGTGCCCGACATAACAAGCGGCTTGCCGTCCTCCGTCCAGGTGATGACCTTACCCCTGTCAAGCACCCAAACCCAGCTCCCGTCCTTATGGGCGCATCCCCGTTCCACTGACTTGGGCGCAGGCGAAGGAAATCCGTCAGCGTGAACCGATCAAGATTCGATGAACGTGTACACGGCCATACATCCTAAAAAGAACAGTTAAAGATTAGCCGCAAAGAACGTATGGAACGCAGAGACGGGGTAAACAGATAAAAAGACGTTTTGGGATTTTTCTTTGCGTTCTTTGTGTTCCCTGCGGCTATTAAGAATCCACCTGTATGGCACGAAGGCGCCGATCCCGATACCGATAGCGATTGGGGCGAGAGTCATCGACGACATGTGGGATTCACAACCAAAAAAAGTGTCAAACGGAAGTCAGGCCTGACCACTGCCGCGCCTGTGCGAGCGGCTGTTCAAGGATGCTTTCGGCCTGTTCCGCATGAGCCTTGACGGCCTCCTGAAACCTGAACCAGTCGGCCTGCCGGTAAAGGCCTTTGAACGCGTAGCGCCGTTTGAAATGGCGGACTTTCCCCACCGCCTGCGGTGCGGAGCGGATTTCGCAGTCCACGCATGCGTCGAACCATGCTTTTTCGTCGTAGGCGGGAATGGCGGCCTGCCCGAAGCGTTCCGAAACCGCAAGTTCCTGGTAACGCAGGACGCGGGCCTCCTGCCGGACGTTGGCGTCGTCCCGGTCGCCGATGGCCTGATCGAGGTCGGCGACAAGGGCGGCGCGGGCGGAGGCGCTCGCGGCCTCGCCGGCGGACGGGTCGGCATACCCACGCAGCTTGTCGAACAGGCGGCCGGCGGCATCCAGAAAGCGCGGCTTATTCGCGACCTGCCGGTTTCTCAGCCGCGTGTCGTCCCAAACGAGCGCGGGCCAATCCGGCTTGTGTTTGGCGTCGGCGTGCCCGATGTTCGGGATGATCGCGTTGAGCACCCCCGGGAAGGCGTTGAATGTGTCGCGATAGCCGACGAAATTCTGGTGCGCCCAGGTGTCCGCATAAGCGTGGCACGCGATGCCGATGCGGTACAGATCGCCCGTCCGCAGGCTTTCGTCCATGATCCGGTTGGCCAGAGGACTGTCGGGCGTCGTGTTGCAGGCCCGCTCAAGCCCGTCGGCGCGGCGGGCCGATTCGGCATGCGGATCGCCGGGGATGAAGTGGAAAAGGGGATAGATGCGGAGCCGGTCTTCCTGCGGCTTCAGAATGTCCATGGTCTGGGAAATCCGGTTGCTGTAGAACCAGTTCCGTCCCATCTTGATCTTATAGGATTGGTCATTGTCGTCCGTATGCTGCGAACTGTAGGCCAAGATGCGGAGGTCATCCCCGCGGAACCCCGCCCTGGCGGCGATCAGATGCAGGATGTAGTAATGAAACTCGATGTCCATCGGAGCACTCCTACGTCGCGGGAGCACATGGTGGCGACAAGAGGGTTCATTGGAGGGTATCCTTGCCGGGAAAACGGATCTACCCTCGCAGGGCGCGTTTCTTCCGCTTCTACGTCAAGGCATAGTCGACGCTAAATCATGAAGTTGCGGGTGGGCATATTCACTGTGCCCACCCCCTTCTTTAGAAAAAAGAAACATACCGGAACAATCATCTCGCGAAGAAAGATTTGATCTTGCTAATGAAAGACCAAAACGGCTGGAAGAGCAACAATCCGGCCACAAAGCTAGATACAACGGAAAACATAAATGCTTTCGTCGTATAGATTCTGTTCTTTTTCTTAGCCCACCGGACATGAGGAGAAAGGAAATAAGCTTGGTTGAACTCTTCGCACATCTGATACACTTCCACCCAGAGGGCGAAAACCGCTTCGCAACCGTCATGCGTTTCTGCATCCGCTTGACGGGCTTTTACCGATTTTGCCTTTATATCAGCAATCAACCAGTGCATACGCTTATCGAACGTGCCGTTATCAATGATACTGGTGTCAATACGTTGAAGTTCGTTGTACTGGTCAATCGTATCTTTGACTGCCAATTTGAAAATATCCAAGCAAGAACGCTTGAGGTGCGAGAACGCTTTTGCGACCTTTTCAGCTTCGGAATGACCATGTGTCCAGTGTCGCGATATGTGATCAAACGCTGCGTTGATTTCGTAGAGAATTTCTTGCGGCAATGCGTTCTGCGCTTGAACACGACCATAAAGAAGACGTACGTAATCGTTGTAAAAATCAAATAACTCAGGAAAAGTCCGTGGTGTGTCCATAAACGAACAAACGCTTACCTGAGTGCCTTGTCCACGAGTAGATTGACCTCTTCCCTTGACAGAGTTCGATCACCCATTATGTTGCCGCGTCCGATCACAGGGAATGCGCGACGAAAAACCAGACGATGCCCTTGCTGCCGTTCAACAGACGAACGCTGTCTATCCAACGTGACATTTCGGATATCGGCGGCCTTACAGCCGATGCCCCGCTCAACGGTCTGCTCAAGTACACGTAAGGTCTCGCGATCCTTCTGAGTGTAAATGCTCATTTCTGTCGTCTCCATTCGGCAATTTCCTGAACGAAGAATAGTTTACCATGCCTAATTGACACAACAACAGGAAAAAACAAATATTTTTGATCCTTTCTCTCTCAACACGAGGTATGAATTGGTGGCCCGTTTTCCAAATCATCCGCCTAAAATTCGTGTTTGTTGCGTCACCGTAAGCCCATACAACCCCAACACCAACGCATTCATCTCCCCCTCGGTGGCGGCAAGTTCGGCCGCAAGGGTTTGCCGTTCGGAGACGAGACGGGTGACCGCGGCGGCGAGGGCGGCGTCTGGGGTGGCGCGAAGTTTAAGGAGCAGGGCGAGGAGGCGTTTGGCGTTGCCATGGAAGGACCGGAGGGCGTGACGCCACTGGGCGGCGATGAAGGGCGCGTCGGGCTTGTCGAAAAGTTCGACCGCGACGCGGCTGTTGACGCGCAGGGTCAGGCGTCCGGCATCCTCGGCGACTTCGCAAACGGCCGGGGTTTCGGCGGCCAAGGCCGCGTCGAGGGCGGCGAGGTGTCCGGCCAAGACTGCGTCACGGCGGTCTTTGGCCCACGCGGTGCGGGCCGCGCCGCGCACGTTCGCGGGCGCGTAGCCCTTCCATTGCGCCGGAGTCCGCACGTCGGCCCACAGCCATTCGGGACCTGGCTCGAAGGGTTCGGTCTGCGCCGAGGCGAGCCGCGCGTCGATGTCGTTCGCCAGCTCGCGGTCGCGGGTGTGAAGATCCTGAAGGCGCAGGGCCAGCCGCCCGACCTCCCCGCGCTGCGCGGGCGTCGCGTCGGGAATCGGCAGCGGCGCGATGAACTGTTTGTTGGCGGAACGGAAGTCGTTCTGGAACGGCTTCGATATCCGCCGCCACACATAGTCGCAGACCGGCGCGTTGAGAATGCCGTAGAGATAAAGTAGCGTCGAGCGGTCGGCCGCCAGAATGCCGCCCACATCCACGTTGTCGAGGCAGCACGCGCCCTCTTCGTCCAGCGCGGCGAACAGGTGCGTCACCAGACGCGGCACCAGCAGCTTGGGCAGGTGTTGCTTGTCGATGTTCTGATTGCGGCCAAAGCGATACCATGACGGATCGTCGAACGCGCCGCGTTCACGGCCGCGCAGGGCGGCCTCATGGCTTTGCAGATAGCGCCACGCGTTCGGGAAGCGTCCCGAGAGTTCGCTCTCGGCCAACAGACGTCCGTCGTCGGTGTATGGAAAGAGAATCCATGTGTTCGTTGCGGGGCGCTGGTAGCGCTTGGCCTCGATTCCGGAAAGGATGGAGCGGATGAGCGCGTCCTGGTTCCAGAGTTCGCGGACGCCGGTGATGCGCTCCTCCTGATCGACGATCCAGCGGTATTCGGCGATCAGGCGGTCGAGCGCCTGGATGAGGAAGGCGCCGGAGCCGCAGGCGGGGTCGACGACGCGCAGGCCGTCCACGCGCAGGCGGTAAGTTTTGAGGAAGGCGAGCCACTCGCCCGCGATAGGCGCGGTGCGGCGGCCCCGGCTGGACCGGAAAGCGCGGTAGGCCGCAATCGCCTCGCTGGTCAGGGGCGGCAGGTCGGCAAACCCGAGTTCGGCGCGGATGTCCGATAGACGGCCGCCAACCACCTCCGCAACGATGGCGTGCGTGACCCATTCCGGGGTGTAGTAGACGCCGTCGGTCTTGCGCTTGCCGAGCTTGTTGAGCGAGACGCGTCCGTCGGCCTCGGCCTCCATGATTTCGAGTTCGGTGATGGACTGCTCAAAGATGCGGCCGAGGGTGGTGAGGCCGATGGTGCGCTGGAGGGAGTTGTTGTGCTTGCCGAAATTGTAGCGGGCGGAGAAATAGAGGAGCGTCCGCTTGTCTGAAAGGAGCGAGGCGGGATCCTGCGTCGCGCCTTGGTTGGGGGCGCAGAACAGGCGGGCCGGGATGCGGAGCGCGTCGAGTTCGGGGTCGTGGGCGAAGAGACCGCCGTTGAACTGTGTGATTGTGTGACCGCCGAAGGCCCCGCCGTCGCGCATGGCGGCGAACAGCTCTTTCAGGCGGGTCCACAGTTCGTCGCTCTCGGGGCTGTAGAAACGGCTGCGGGCGTAATCGACCAGCAGATCGCGCAAAAGCTGCGGCGGGTAGGAGAGTTCGCGGCACACCGTCCGCGCCGGGACCGAAGTTGCCGAGGGCTAGATCCGCGCTGCCGGTGTTGCCGCTCTGCCCCGCGCCGGTGAGTCTGTACTGTTGGGCGAAGGTGTAGCCGCCGTCCGGCGAGACGCCCTGTCCCGCATAGCCCCACGTCTCAACGAAATAGCGGGCGATAAAGGCCGCCTCCGACTGTGTCTCAGAAAGCGCCTCGCGATCCGCCCACAGGCGCAGGCGCGATTCCAGAGCGGCGGCCTCGGGCGAGGCCTTGAACGTCTGATACTCATCGTACCAGACGGAGAGTAGAAAGTTTTCGTCGAACAGCGGCGTCAACACTGACATACAGGGGGCGTCCTTTAACCTTTTTATGTGTTCTAGGATACCACACCACCGCGCGGGTAAAACACAGTTTTTTCAGGGCACAACCGCAAAAAGAAAAAAGGGGCGGCGGAAATTCCGCCGCCCCCCGACTCTAAAACAGGTCCGTATTTTTTCCTGCGGTTAGAGAAGCTTTTTCACCGCTGCCACGATGTCGCGGTCGTGCGGCAGGAAAGCGTCCTCGAGCGAGTACGCCTGCGGCGCGATGCCGTCCTTGGCGCCCACGCGCAGCACGGGGGCGTCGAGCGAGTCGAACGCCTCGGCCATGATGCGGGAGGCGATCTCGCCGGTGTAGCTGCCGATGTCCACGCAGTGGCTGGCGATCACGCAGCGGCCGGTCTTGCGCACCGACGCCAGAATCGTCTCCATGTCCAGCGGCACCAGCGAGCGGATGTCCACCACTTCGGCGGAAATGCCGTCGGCGGCAAGCTGGTCGGCGGCCTTGAGCGCCTCATACAGCATCGGCCCCCACGTGATGATCGAGACCTTGTCGCCCGCGCGCTTGATGTCCGCCTTGCCGAGCGGGATCAGGTATTCCTCTTTGGGCACAACGCCTTTATAGTTGTACATGATCTGCGACTCGACGAAGAGTACGGGGTTGTTGTCGCGGATGGCGCTCTTGAGCATGCCCTTGGCGTCCGCGGGCGTTGCGGGATAGACCACGTAGAGGCCGGGGATGTGGGCGAACACCGACTCCAAGGTCTGCGAGTGCTGGCCGCCGTAGCCCTTGCCGCCTCCGACCGAGGCACGGTACACGAGCGGCACCTCGATGTTGGCACCGGACATGTAGTGCCATTTGGCGGCCTGATTGGCAATCTGGTCGGAAGCCATCAGGCAGAAGTCCATATACATCAGCTCCACAACGGGGCGCTGGCCGGTCATGGCCGCGCCGACCGCCGTGCCGCAGATGCACGCCTCGGAGATCGGGGAGTTGAAGACGCGGTCGCGACCGAACGCTTCCGTCAGGCCTTTCGTCACCTTGAACGCGCCGCCGTATTCGGCGATGTCCTCGCCCCATTGGACGACGCGTTTGTCGCGCAGCATCTCTTCAATCATCGCCTCTTTAATGGCGTCCTTGTAGGTGATCTGTCCGTCCTCGGTGCGCTTGATCGCGGGGAGCGGTCCCTCGGGCTTCACGTCGGCGAACTTCCCGGGGACGCTCTCCACGCGGGTGTCGGTGTACATGTACTTGATCACGTCGGCGGGATCGGGATCCTTCGACCACGCGGCCTTGGCGGCCATGCGGGCGTTGCGGTCCTCGACCTTGGCTTTGAGTTCGGCGAGCTTCTTGGCGGAAAGACATCCGGCGTCGAGCACCTGTTTCTCGAACTGGGCGATCGGATCCAGCGCCTTCCACCCGGCCTCTTCATCCTTGGTGCGGTATTCGTTGCGGGGGTCGCCCAAAGAGTGGCCGTAGTTGCGGTAGGTGTCAAACTCCAGCATCACGGGGCCCTTGCCGCTGCGGGCGAGCGCGGCGGCGCGGCGCATGGCGTCCATGCAGGCGAGGAGATCCATCCCGTTGACGACCTCGGCGTGCATGTTGTTGTCCGCGAAACCGGCGGCGCGGCGCGCGACCGTGCAGACGCCGGCGACCTCGCCGTCGATGCGTCCGGTGAAGCCGTAGTGGTTGTTGATGACCGCATAGACGATCGGCAGGCCGAAGGCGCTCTTCGTATAGGTCGGGTCAGTGAACTGCCCCATGGCGGCCCAGTTGAGGGCTTCCAGCACCACGCCGTTGGCGTAGGCGCCGTCGCCGGCGAAGCAGCAGGTGACCTTGCCCGTCTTGAAATAGCGGGAACTCATGGCCGAGCCCGTGGCGATCGGCACACCGCCGCCCACGATCGCGTTCGCGCCGAGGTGGCCGGCCTTGAAGTCCGCGATGTGCATCCCGCCGCCGCGGCCCTTGCAGTACCCGTCCTCTTTGCCGAAAAGCTCCGCGATGGCGCGGTAGACGTGGCCTTCCAACGCGGCTTCGATCAGCTCTTTTTTCTTGGACGACGCGCAGTCGGGAACGCGCGCCTTCAGCTCTTCGACGCTCATGCCCCGGATGGCGGTGCAGCCCTTGGCCAGCGAGTCGCCGTGGCCGCGGTGGGTGGAGGTGATGAAATCGTCGTATTTCATCGCCGCGCAACAGCCGACGGCGGTGGCTTCCTGGCCGATCGAGACATGGGTGGGTCCGCGGTACTGGTAGCCCTTGCAGGACTCGTAAGCGCCGGTGCGCAGCTTGACGATCATCTCCTCGAACTCGCGGATCGTCAGCATGTCCTCCAGCACATCGACCGCCTGCGCCGCCGTGATGTTCCCGGCGGTGATCTCGTCTTTGAGCGTGCCTTTGTACTGGTAGGCACGGATTTTGCCGCGGTCGTCTGTATGGGTTTTGACACTGCGCTTCAGTGTAATGATGTAG
>JAQVSS010000306.1 GCA_028700415.1 Kiritimatiellia bacterium | reverse complement strand
CCCCCTCGGCCTGCGTGCCGCCGGACGGCTTGATTTCGCCTTTACGGACGGTTATTCGCTGCGGTGCCATGTGTTCACGGCATCCGCCTGCGAAGGCACACTCATGGAAACGGACGAGGCCGATCCTTTCTGGTGTGCGGAAACAGAGCTCCCCTACGCGCGCATGTGGGCGGACGACCGGATCTGGATCCCGCTGATGCTTGACGCACGTCCCTTTGAGGCTCAGTTCATTTTCGACGGCGACCTCATGCTCTGGCACCTGCTGCGGACAGGGGAAAAAACGGCCGGTCACTGAACCGTTCTTTGTTTCCGACCGGACAGACGTTCGCGCCTCCGGCTGAAAAAGAAGAAGACCGCAAGGATGACTGTCGCCGCACTGACGAGAATCAAACGGTTCATGCGGCTCCGGGGGATCGTCACCGTTACCGCGCTATTTTGGGAGCCCGTCGCCGCAGAAGCCGCCAACGTCGTGAGATCCGCCTCCGTCAGACGTCCCTCCACCCAAGCCCGCACCTGTTCAGGAGGTAAATTGCGGATCTTCTGCGCCCGTGTCTCGGCCTCTGCCCGGCGATCCTTTTCCTTCGCTAAAACAACCGCCACCGGCTCCGACTGCGCTTCACGCTCCCGCGCGCTCAAGATAAGGCTGGGGTCAACCGCCCCATCAACAAGGGCGGACGTGGTGGCGGCAATGAAACAACAGATGGCCACAGACAGGTAACCTGTATGAAAAATCCTCACAAGAGTTCCCTCCAGCTGATCACACGCGGCATCGCGACCGACATCGGCAGATAGATGAAAAATTCCCTCCCGTCCGAACTGCGCGACCCCAGGCGGCTATCCCAGTTCAACTGCACCGACGTGCTATATACAAGGGCATCATCCCGACAGACCATCGAACCGTTGAGCTGGAACTCGCCGACATGCCCCATCACGGCATGATTGTTGTACAAGACCGCATCGATCTGGTCGATCGCCGTTTTCTGAGCGGCCGTCTTAATGATCTGATCACCCACCGAACTCTCGTAATACCTCCGGTTCGAACTCCCGGATGCTTTATACTTGCCCGTCGCGTAATCATAGACATAGTTGACCTTCTTCCCGGAATCGGTGGCCAGATAGTTGCCGTTGAAAGTCGCGGGATAGCCGATCGACGCGTCGGTGGCGTCACACGTGTAGGGCTCCACGGTCAACGCGTTTTTAAGCGTATTGTCCAGCCACCCCGAATCCGTATAGTTGCCGACCACGATGTTCCCCTTGGCGGCCAACCCCAACATGTCCGCACTCTCGTTGCTTTTTATTGTCTTGTCCGGTTTTGTGTCCGGTTTCGGCCAGGCGGGCGCATTGTTGTAAATGACATCACCGACAATATGGATGTTCCGCCCCGCATAGATCACGCCCTGCCCCTTGACAGTTCCCTTGATGACCACATCGCCGTTCACCACCACAGGCCCGGAAATCTCAATCGGTTTAGATGTCCCGTCAAGCACCAGACAACCGGTGTCGACCGCGCCCGCCACCCCTGAAGGCCCCTTCCCGCTGTAACAGCCATCCACAAGCGTTTTGCCGTTCTGTTTGATGGTGCCGCCCAAGTTGCTGGCAACGGTGCGGTACTCCGCCAAATCGCCGAGAAAGGGCATATCCAGAGGCTCTTGATACGAATACAGGTCGCTTGTCCCCTCATATCCCATCTCCCACAGTGCCCCGCCAACCGACGCGGGGCTCGCGGGTCTCGCGCTTGTGCCCGCACCGGACCAATATTGGGACAGCGTCAGGTGGCGCGTGCTTCCCCCGCCGGACACCGTAATCAGACCGGGGACACCCAGTTCTGAATTGGGCGAGGCATACGCATTCCCGTTGATATAGGAAGCGCGGTCCAAATTCATGTTGCCGTTGGACCTGATGTCGCCGTTCGCCGTAACGCCATTGCCCTGGAAATACCCGTAATTATTCACGAAATACGCATAGTCGAAAACCGATGACCGCCGCAGCGCGTATTCGACGGTCTCCTCGATCGTCCGGGAGACCTCGATGCCGGAAGCCGTTTTTCCGGTGGCCGTCGCGTGGAGTGTGACGCGCGCATACTGGGTCGCCTCCGCAGCGGTAGAACGGTCAACCCCTTGGATCGAGACCGTCACCGTATACCCGTTCACGTCACCCCCCTGCATCAGGTTGGCCACGTATCCGCCGGTGCCGATGCTCTGTCCAGAAAAACTGTCGAACCACCCGAGCACATTATACGACGTGCGGAGCGCCCGGTTATATTGCTTGAACGCGTCGCTGATCTGAACCTTCGCCCGGTCCAGCGCGGTCTGGGCCGCAAACCGGCACTGCGAGGCGGTCACAAAATATCCCGCCGACCGCGTGCCGCTCAGGATATAACTGAGCAACCCGCCTGCGACCACACCCACCACCAGCATGCAGGCCACAACCACCGGCAAAATGAACCCCGTGCGCGCAACGCTCTTTGTCATAACCGCTGCTCCTATTCATTCATGATCTGGGCTTGAATCAACTGCTGCTGCCCGTATCTCCGCTCACCGATGAGGATCGCCATGTTCAAGTCGGCTTGTATCGTCCCGTTTGTTGCCACGACCGAGAACACATTCGTCCCTTGAAAAACCAGGGCCCCGCACGTCAGCCAATTCTCCTTGCCGTTATCCGCTTTCAGCTTTTTCTTGCTGTTGAGCGCAATGCGGTTCTTGGATCCCTTGTTCGGCTTGAACTTGAGACCGTTTCCCTTGCCCGTGTTTGGATTCTCGACTTCCAGTTCAGACTGGCATGCGTTCATCAATCCGCCGTCCTCGTTGATGTTGAAAAGGAGCTTTTCCCGCAACGCCCGAGATTGGAGCGACAACTCGACGTCCGCGATGGTCGCCTCATACAAGCGCTGAGAAGAAACAAGCGCCACCACGATCTGGGAGAAAACGACACTTGTTATCGCCGTCGCAAACAGCATCTCGGTCAGAGTGAAGCCGGCATTGCAACCCCGCATATTTTTCAGGAAACAGCGTCTCATCGTTTGCCCCCGCTACAAACCGGCGCGGAACAGGTTCCGGTCCGCACGGTAACGTTCGATGACATAGTCGTTCGGCAGACGGACGGAACCGCCGCCCGGAACAGGCCATTGCACGTTGGTGCGGATCATCCAGTGTGTTATGGGCTCGCCGACCGGCGTAATGGACCGCATGTAATACGCCGTCCCCCCCTTGTACCAGACCGACGTCCTCTCCGCCGGCACCTCCGCCCACTCGGCCACATCTTCCCTGATCGAGTCGCCAAACCATGACGTCTGCCGGTTGAAGGTTTCCCAGGCCAAATCATACGCGAGCGCATCGGCTGCCAAACGCCACTTGATATCCGCCGCGATCCGCTGACAGACGGAAAACGTTTCAAAAAGCACCAGGATCAACAACAGGGCGATCGTCGAAGCAAACATCACCTCAACAAGGGTGAATCCCTGTCTTAAAGACGTTTTCATCCCTTTCTTGCCCGCTTTCCGCCACGTTAAATCCCGGTGGTTCATGTCGGATCCTTAAAACTGAGGTTTGTTTTTATCGTATATTAATTTAAACGTTGGATAAACAAAAAAGTTCAGTTTTTTGGGGGAGCTGACACAATAACCGATAGGACGCAGGGATATCCCCTATGCGTCGATGAACAACTCCGACGAGGCAAAGAAGGGGTCACTCGTGCAACGCAGTCCCACCCGGCGCAAGCCCGCCTCGTCGCCCGGCGTAACGATGTGCGTCATGTGCATCTCGCAATCCCGCAGGTCGATCAGCCGCTCCATCGCAATCTGAGCCGCCGGATTGGTCGCGCAACTGATGGCGAGCCCGATCAGCGCCTCATCCAGATTGAGGCTCGTGTACTTGCCTTTGAGAATGTCGTGTTTCATGCGGACGATCGACTGCACCACCTGCGGGGCAATCAGATGGATCTGATCCGGAATGCCCGCCAGCTCCTTGATCGCATTCAGCACCATGCTTGCCGCCGCGTGCATCTGCTCGGAATTCTTGCCGGTCACAATCCGCCCGTCTTTGAGCTGCACGGCCGCCCCGCAGAAAACGCCGTTTCGCCCCTTGCCCTGCGTCATGGCCTCGTGCCCGGCCTGACGCGCAGGCTTCACCACAATACGGTCCTCCGGCGACAGTTTGAGCTTGTGCATCAGCACTTCCACGCGGTCAACCGTATCATGTTCGGTTTGCCCGGCGGCGTATTCGCAAAGGTGTCGGAAATACCGCCGGATCACCTCTTGCCGGGACGCTTCGCAGACCACCGCGTCATCGACGATGCCGAACCCCACACGGTTAACCCCCATGTCCGTCGGCGACTTGTAGGGGCACGCCTCACTGGTCATCTTCTCCCAAATGGCCCGCAAAAGAGGGAATGCGTCCACATCGCGGTTATAATTGATCGCGATTTTGTTGTACGCCTGCAGATGATAGGGATCGACCATGTTGCAGTCGTTCAGATCCACGGTGGCCGCCTCGTAGGCCACATTCACCGGATGCTCCAGGGACATGTTCCAAACAGGGAACGTCTCGAACTTCGCATACCCCGCCACGCGCCCCTGGCGCCGCTCGTGATAGAGCTGCGTCAGGCAGGTGGCCAGCTTGCCGCTGCCCGGCCCCGGCCCGGTCACCACAACGATCGGGCGCTCGGTCTTGACGAACTCGTTCGCGCCATACCCCTCTTCGCTCACAATCGTTTCCACATCGGTGGGGTATCCCTGAGTCACGTAGTGGTAATACACCTTGACGCCCCTGTGCTCGAGCCTTGCCCTGAACTGCTTGGCCGCGTGTTGCCCGCTGAAACGCGTGATCACCACGGCCCTCACCAAGAGATCCCAGCTCCTCAAACCGTCGATCAGTTTCAGGGCATCCGTGTCGTAGGAGATGCCGAAATCCGCCCGCATCTTTTTACGCTCAATGTCCCCGGCATAGATGCACAGCAGGATCTCAGCCTGATCCTTCAGCTTCTGCAACAGCCGCAGCTTCACATTCGGATCATACCCCGGGAGCACGCGTTCGGCATGCATGTCGTGCATGAGTTTACCCCCGAACTCAAGATAAAGCTTGTTACCGTTCTGCTCCGCACGTTTACGGATCTCCTCCGTTTGCTCCGCCAGATACGTCTCGTTATCGAATCCCGTCTTCATATGAGGAACCTACTTTCGCGCAGCTGAAGTGCCCTGCCTTTAAAAAATAAAAACCGGTCAAACGATAACCGTTGACCGGGGAAGCAGTATATTCTCTATACCCCCCCTACGCAAACTCCTTTTGCATGTCTCTTAAAAAAAGGCGCACAAAACGCCC
>JAQVSS010000305.1 GCA_028700415.1 Kiritimatiellia bacterium | reverse complement strand
CGTCTTCCAGCGCCAGCGCCTCATGCCACTTGATGCCGTCGCCGGAAAGCATCACCGACAACGGCGAGCGCCCCTTCTCCACCGGGTTGCATACCAGCAGGTGCCGCCCGTCTTTCAGCGTCACCGCGTCAGTTCCCGAATTCGGATTCGGCACCTCCAGCAGCGTCATCTCCCCCCACGTCACCCCTCCGTCTTTGGAAAAGATCGAGAAGACCCGCCGTTCCTTCGTGCGCCCCACCATCTGCAGCACGTTGCCCGCATGCCTCAGGAAACTCGGCTGGATCGCGTTGATCTGCCGACCGTGCAGGTGCCCCGTGCGCGACCACACCGCGCCCTCGTCATCCGTCGTCTCCACATGCACCAGCCACGGTCCGAACTCGGTGCTGGCCCCGCACAGCACACGCCCGTCCGGCATAGCCAGCGGTTTGTTCTTGATCGGTCCGATCATGCCGTTCGGCAGCCGTTCCGGTTTAGACCAAGTCTGACCGTTATCGCGCGATACCATGCGCTCGCCCCACCACCAGGTGCAGTCCGGCCCGACCTTGTAGAACAGAACCAGTGCCCCGTCCCGCGCCGTGTAGAGCACCGGGTTCCAGCAAGGGTGGCGCGTGCCGTCCAGTTGCACTCCGTTCGCGACCTCCCGCGCGGTCAGCCAGCGACCTGCCTTCTGCCGCGCCAGCCAGATGCCCACATCCGGATTCTTCTCACGCGTGCCGCCGAACCAAGCCGCCACCATCCCCCCCGGCGTCTCCGCGATCGTCGAGGCGTGGCACTGCGGCGTCGGCAACGGATCGCAGACAAACCCCGACGAGACCACCGCATCCGCGAAGGCAAAACTGACATACACCAAAATAACTGCGGCTATTGCAGCTTTTTGCATATTTATCCCTTTCTAATCAGCCAGCAATCCGGTTAACAACGCGACTGGAATCTTCGTGATTCCCACCTGTTCCTTGGCAATGCTGTAAACAACCCAGATATTAGGCCCTACCGCCGCAGCATGAAAATACTGCGCGCCGTCGTCAGTCTTGCAAAGTCCCGGCGTAACTTTTCGTTTAATCGAAAGCAGCGACCATGTTTTACGGAAATGGACACCATCCTGCGACAGCGTGATATACGCCTCGGTGCGCGCATGGTTGCTGCCGATCAACCAAATCCCTCCGTTATGCAGTTCACCAGCGACCGGTTGAACCGCACCGAAAAGATTGGTTCTACGGCCCGGAGGATAAAAGTCATCACGATTATTTTTAACAGCAGCATAATATGTTTCGTTTTCGAAAAGATTATCCCGTACCGCCACCCAGATGCCGTCCGGGCGGACGAATTCCGTATAATGCATCAAGCCGTTCACGCCATTCGCAGCTAGCTTGAAAGTTCCCGGCGCATAACGCGGAATGCGCCCTATGGAAGACACACGTTTACCTTTGGAATAGGCTTCACGCAAATCTTGGGGCGCCTGGCAGTAAGGAAGCGCGTGGCGGTAAGGTTCGTTCAACGGCAACATTCTTTTCGTTACTGTCGGCGTAAGTTGGAAAGTTTCCGCGGGAGGCTTCCCGAGCACATACATCGGTCCAGATGGAACCAACTTGCCCGCGCCTTCCACCAAAACTTCACGCATGTATTTTCCCACATACCAGTAGATGTCCCACCGGAACCCCTGCTTGCGGTTCGGTCCAGAAGATTTATAAGCCTGATAATGCGCATCCGGTATCGGACCGGTTATGCCCGAACCGACATGATATCGAATGTCATTCGACCAACCGTAACAGACTTTCAGGTGGATCGAGACAAACATTCGTCCGTTTTCCAGCACATCCAAACCGCCGTTCGCAAACACACCGCTGATCTCCGGCGTGTCATCGCGGTTACGGCGGCGCTTGACAGGGTGCGCGGGCGGACACAACTCCGAAAGTGTCTCATCACAGCCCCAGTCCACATCTCGCGAGTCAGGCGTCACTTTCCCGGCCTTTGCCAAGCATCGCATGCCCGGCCCGTTTTCATCTCGCGTGTGGTTGGTCCACACCACGATCAGCCAATTGCCGTTACGCACAAAGCGTTGGTGATGGTTGTACATCCCGTGACGCAAACTTTCATACGGTCCGGAACCGTCCGCCGCGCCCGGTATCGGGTCATACAAGATTCGATGTGTCACCCCTGTTAGAACCGGCAGCCCGAGATGCTTAGCGAACGGGTCGAAAACTTCTGGACGTTCCCAAACCAAAGGTGGAGCATCCGCATGCACAAGTGCGACAGCCAATGCCGCGAACGTAGCGCGCACCCACATCACGGCATGTTCCTAACAACGCGGACTCCCCCGCCAGAATTCACCAAGGAGGGGTCAAGATTTGCGCGGGCACCGCTGGCACACGATTCAGGAGCTTGTTGTTTACCGCCGCCCCTTATAATGCGTACCGTCCCGGTTTCCGCTCCAGCAGGATCTGTCCCGCCAGTCAGAGGGTGAAGGTGCCAATCCAGGCACCACTCCCAGACGTTGCCGTGAATATCGTAAAGCCCCCACGCGTTGGGAAGTTTCTCGCCGACCGGATGAATGGCATTATAACTGTTACCGGTCCACCAGGCGAGAGTATCCAAGATCGCGGTGTCGTCTTTTGACGTGGACTGGCCATCGTTGAAAAATGAGGTCGTACCCGCGCGGCACGCATACTCCCACTGCGCCTCGGTGGGCAGATCAAACGTCGCAATCCCGGTCTTGCTGCGCAAAATTCCAAGAAAGGCTGTCGGGCTGACAACAGTGCCGGTCGCGTGCCAGTTGACAGACGGCACATCGTTGGTAGCGCCCCGCAACATATTGTATGACAATTGGTTTTTCGCCTGAACACCTGTACCGCCGGCACCTGTCATGACTCTGGCCCACTGTGTTTCGGTAATCTCGAAGACTCCGGCGTAATAGCCCTTTGTAAGCGTCACGGGGAATCCCGTGCCCATCAAGAAATCTCCCTCCTGAACGCGGCGCAGAACGAGCTTGTCGGTTTTGTAGGCGATATCATTAGTGACGCCGGTCCAGATCAAAGATTCGACAACTTCAGAACCGTTCGTCACAAAATCTCTCTGCCAAGTTCCCCACTTGTTGGTCACAAGATCGGACTCATAAACATACTCGATTTGATCGGCATCCCCAGCAGCCTTGGTCAAATCAACTATCATGTAAAGCGCCCGCTCAGTCGGCGTCAGATCCACGTAAAACCGGGTGAGCGCCTCATTGGTATACGCGGTTTTCGAAATATCCAGCACAATGCGTTTGATGCCTTGGCCGACGTTTTCAAAATCACCGCTCCAGGCTTCCTGCGGAATCGAAAGCCGTTCGGAACCGTTATAAGCCGTTAAGGCAATGTCTACACGTTGCGTCGGGTCACAACTCAGCACGTAATCAATATCCACAAGACGATCCCAAGGCCACCGCTGCCGAACCGACACATCCGTTACCTGCGCATCCACCGCAAACGCATGGAATGTAAGTTGCGCCATGAAAAACCCCGTTAAAATGACTATCTCAAGTATTTTCTTCATTTTTTTATCCTTCTGTTAACTTCACAAGGTTAATAAAAAACGACCTGTATCACAATCGGCGGTCATCGGATGCTGATGACAGCCCCGTCCATAATCCTCTCTACAATTGCCTGCCACGACACTTCCGTTTCAGGAAATGTCAGAGAAAGCGAAAACACACCGTAGCCATACAGGCTGTTTCTCAACTTCCACCCATGATACCCGCCCGTATCTTGAAACGTGTAAAAATGCGTCGCGCCGCCATCTTTTGAAATCGTGAGTTGTGGCGTCTGGGCGCTCACTTCCGATTCAGGAAGCCAAGCCGCATCGTACGGGATCAATGTGTTTTCTTTGACCCTGCCCCATAAGGGATCCGTTTCGCAGCCGATTACCGTTGCTTCGCGGAAAGCGCCTTTAGTGATGACTACACGCGAAGTCAGCGCGCCTAACACCACCTCGTCATTCCCGAGAAAAGTGACGCGCAGATCGAAAATATCCTCGTCGTCTGGCGCGGATTCGGCGAATGGCCGCCAAAGAAAGGATGCCGTTTCAGTATTGAAATTCGTAACGAAATGGCTGTTCATGCCCGCGATTTCCAGGGTCGCGACGACACATCCCGCTTGCCAATCCCATCGTAGCGGTATTTCAGGCGTTGTCACCGTCATCCACTGACGGTTCTGCCGCACTGAAGTGTTGACACATATCGGCACAGACGACAATGCTGATCCGGTTTCAACACATGACAACACTCCGGCTGCCATGATGCTTATGACGTGCGGTTTAATCATTCAGCCCCCCTTGATTAGCTTTTTCCATCGATAACAGCGTCTTCAAACGCATTCCTTCTACAACTGTGCCTTCAGTTTAAACCACAAATAGCACGGAAACCAAGCCAAAGGATATGCCTTGGGATTGCATTGTTATGCACTGGGATTGCATGGGGAGCGAAGAACTCATGACGTTTCATGCGTTTCCAGTAATAGCCTTCGTGCACTTCGTGGCTTCGTGTGAGAAACAACCCGTTTTTGGTTGCCTGCCAAACGCTTTTCCCTTACTTTGTAACCATGAGAGCGGATTCCGGAATAAAAACTTCGGAGATCGACGAGCGCATGTCCTGCGTCATCGAGTACATCGGCGCCAGCCTGCACGAAACCCCCGACTACCGCAGGCTCGCCCGGCTGGCCAACCTCTCGTACAGCCAGTTCTTCCGAGAGTTCAAACGCCGCGCCGGACAGTCGCCGCGGAGCTATATCGAAGAGCAGCGCATCGCATACGCCAAACGGCTTCTGGCCGCCGGCCGGCTGAGCGTGAAAGAGGTGGCTTTCCAGACCGGTTTCCAAAACCAGCTTTACTTCTCTCGCCGCTTCCAGAAAGCCGCAGGCATGTCGCCGTCGCAGTACCGCGCGAGCTGCCAGTCCGATCCCGAGCGCGCCCTGCACCCCTACTCGTACTACATGGGCGTCATCTCCACAGACCGCGCCTACGGCTCCTATGCCTGACCGTGACACTTTGCGATAACAGCCATCTTAGTCGGCCGTAAGATTCTTCTTCAATTGCGCCATCATCAGCGCCTGTCGCCGCACGACGAAAGATCGAGCTTTCTCCGCCTTTGCTTTAGCCTGTATAGGATCTTTGGCGATAGCCAGCACAGCCGGCACAATTCCCGTCAACTGCTCTTCCCGATCAAGATCGAAGAGCCATTCCCCGAGTCCGATGTCTTGCCACATGATGCCCTTGCTTGTCTGTTCGGCCCAGCGGCAGACTATGGCGGGTATGCCGTTACCGATACACATAATCGGACTGTGCATCT
>JAQVSS010000002.1 GCA_028700415.1 Kiritimatiellia bacterium | reverse complement strand
AGCACAGCATGCCGAACGACGCCACGCCGCGCAGCTTGGCCTGCTTGATCGTGAAGCCGCCCCCGGGCACCACCGCGCCGACCTTGGCCAGCGGCACCTTGATGCCCGCCGCGCAGTTCGGCGCGCCGCACACGATCTGCAGCTCCTGCGTGCCGTCGGAGACTTTGCACACATGCAGGTGGTCGGAATTCTCGTGCGCCACACAGGTCAGCACCTCGCCCACCACAAAGTGATCGTCGAGCGTCACGCCGACTTCTTCGATCGCCTCGACCTCGACTCCGGAAAAGGTCAGCTTATCGGACAATTCCTTCACCGACAGATCCGACACGTCCACATACTCATTCAACCAACTGACAGGTACTTTCATGCTAAGCCTCAAAAAACGGTCTATTCGACAAGTGCTAAGCCAACTGACTCAGGAAACGCGTGTCGTTCTCGTACAGCCAGCGGATATCGGGGATGCCGTACTTGACCATCGCGATGCGCTCGACGCCGAAGCCGAAGGCGTAGCCGTAGACTTTCGCCGGATCGTACGCCATATCGCCGCGGGCGCTGTTGACGTGCCCGTAGACGCGCGGATCCACCATGCCCGCGCCCGCGATCTCAATCCAGCCGCTCATCTTGCAGACACGGCAACCTTTCCCGCCGCAGACGTGGCAGGAGAAATCCACCTCCACGCTCGGTTCGGTGAACGGGAAAAAGTGCGGGCGGAAACGCACGCCCGCCTTGGAGCCCATCATTTCCTTGGCGTAATAGGCGAGCGTTGATTTCAGGTCGGCCAGCGACACCGGTTTCGTGTCCACGTACAGCCCTTCGATCTGATGGAAGTTCGCGCTGTGCGTCGCGTCGGTCGTGTCGCGCCGGTAGGTCCGTCCCGGCGTGATGATGCGCACGGGCGGCGTGTACTGCGTCATCATGCGGATCTGCACCGGCGAGGTCTGCGTGCGGAGCAGCAGGTCGCCGGTCAGCCAGAACGTGTCCGACGCGTCCATCGAGGGATGGTGCGCGGGCGTGTTCAGCGCCGTGAAATTGTTGAAGCGGTTCTCGATGTCAGGACCGTCCGCCACGGTAAAGCCGAGACGCGCGAAAATCGCGGCCGTCTCCTCGATCACGCGGGAGACCGGATGCTTGGCGCCGGGCGCGAACCAGCGCCCCGGCAACGTGCAGTCGAACGCGCCCTCCTCTTTCTTGACGGTGCCCGCGCCCGCCATCCTATCGGCGAGGGACGCTTCCAGCGCCGCACGCCACGCCTGCACGCGCTTGCCGAACTCCGGCCGGTCCGCCGGAGGCACGTCCTTCATTTGCTTGATGATGGCAGGCAGCGACCCGTTGCGCCCGAGATAACGGATACGTACCTGTTCCAGCGCGGCCGCATCCGCCGCCGCGGCCACCTCACCCAATGATTGCGCCTGTTGCGCATCCAATTCCGCAAGTGTCATAAACCCTTCGCTTTCCGTCAAAAACAACTTCTACGCCAAGTCTTTCATCGTGACGACCGGAACGTCTTTTTTCGCGGCGGGCTTGAGCGCCGGGAGGTTCTTCGGATTGAACCACCACCCCTTGTCGGCATCCAGCGACCAGACGGCAGGAGCCATCGACATCACGGTGGAGGCGAAGCCCTGAAGCGTCGCGGCGGCATTGCCGGTATGCGAGGAATTGTCCGCCTCGTTCTCGATCACGAACGGTCGTTCAAAACCCTTTTCCATCAGCGTCTTGAAGAACCCGAACCAGTCGATGCTGTCGGAGCCGCCAAAACCCGGCAGCTTCGGGTCGTAGTGGTGGCGGTCCCACTCGCAGGCGGGCTGGCAGACGCCCGCCTTTCTGGCGAGCTTCGCGGCGACCTGCTGCATCGGGTAGAGGCGGCCCCACTGGACCGCGGCAAGGCTATCCGCGCGGTTGCGCGTACCCTTGATGTGGACGCGGTGCAGCCGCGAGAAGTCCGTGTTCTTGATGACCGCGACCGGGTCGATGTTCTGCCACGCGTCGTGGGACGGGTCGTACGTTTCGCCGTGCGCCTTGCTCGGGATGAGGGCGTACATCAGCTTGCGGGCCGCAAGTGTGCAGGGCAGGTTGTTGTAGGTAGTCGGCGCGGAAGCCGGACGCCACCCCTCCATCGGGCAGTTCTCGTAGTTCAGCGTCACACCGAGGCTCTCGGCGTATTTGACGATCGGCTTGAAGACCTTGGCAAAGAGTTCGAGATTCTTGGCGAACCCGCCGTCTTCTTTGCCCAGCTCGTGATTGTAGCCGACAAACGTGCCGACGCAGACATCGTTGGCGTCGCCTCCCAGCAGATGCGCCATGCGGATCAGCTTCAGGATGTGGTTCCGGTTCGCCTCGCAGACCGCGGGATCACCGCCCAGCAGGTTATCATACGCGCCGACGGAAATGCGCACGCCTTCGGCCGCGCAGGTGGCGAGCACCTTCTTGGCGTCATCCAGTGAAAAGTTCTCGTAGTCCAAATGCGTGGCCACATGGTCTTGGCGCGTCCCGTCGCGGCGAAACACGCACAGCTCCAGCCCCTGCGCGCCCACGGCCTTGGCTTTTTTGATCACCTGTGCGAAGGTGAGTTTCGGGAAAGCCGACGTCATCAGCCAGATCTGGTTATTCATAAGGTTCTGTCCCCGGTTATGGAAGGTTGAACCCGTTTGGGTTAAACGGGCATTTCAAGCGTGTAAGGATGGCCGTTTTTCCGGATTTTGTCGAGCGGAAAGACCCGCACCCTCCGTGCTTTGGACGGTCCGGCATTCCTGAACGGAAAACGCCCCGTTTAAGCTTTCATTTCACACGGGATTGTGTTAAATATTTGCGCATTTCCAACTCGGACAAGCACCCTGTCCGACCGTTCCATTTTTCGAGGCGCTTGTGTATCTAAAACAGATTGAACTTACAGGCTTTAAAAGTTTCGCTGACAAGACACGCTTGCAGTTCGAACCCGGCATGATCGCCATCGTCGGCCCCAACGGCTGCGGGAAAAGCAACGTTTCCGACGCGATCCGCTGGGTGCTGGGCGAACAGCGCCCCACCTCCCTGCGCTGCGCCAAAATGCCGGATGTCGTTTTCAACGGGACGGATACCCGTAAGCCGCTCGGCATGGCCGAAGTCTCCATCACCTTTTCTGACTGCGAAGGCCTTTTGGACACCGAGTTTAACGAGGTCACCATTACCCGCCGCGTCTTCCGTTCCGGCGAAGGCCAGTATTTCATCAACAAGAACCCCTGCCGCCTCAAAGACATTCAGCGGCTTTTCATGGGCACCGGAATCGGGACCACGTCCTATTCGGTGATGGCCCAGGGGCAGATCGATATCATCCTTTCCTCGAAACCTGAAGACCGGCGAGCGGTGTTCGAAGAAGCCGCCGGCATCACCAAGTTCAAGGCGGACCGCAAGGAGGCCCTGCGCAAGATCGAGCAGACCGAAGCCAACCTGTTGCGCCTAGCCGATGTGATCCGCGAAGTCAAACGCCAGATCGGAACCCTTCAGCGCCAGGCCGGCAAAGCACAGAAATACAAGGAGTTGCGCGACGAGTTGCGCGGTCTTGACATTTTTCTCACGCGCCGGCGCCTCGCCGCGCTCGACGTCCGCATCCGCGAACTGGACACCTCGATCCACGCGTTGAACGAGCAGCTCGTTTCCCATCAGGAATTCGTCGCGGAAACCGAATCCGAGCTGTCGCGCATCCACGGCCTCATTCACGCGACCGAAGAGCGCATCGCGTCGTTGACCGAACAGGCCGCCCAAGCGGACAACCGTTACATCCGTGCCCAAGAGGTCATCAAAGTCAACGAGCAGCGGATCGCCGAATACCGGGTTTGGGCCGAACGCGATAACCGCGAGATCTCTGAAACCCAGGCGCAGATCGCGCAGCTCCATCTCCAACTCGAGTCGCTCGCCCAAAAACGCCTGCTCATGCGGCAGGCCGCCGATACCGAAAAGGCGAAGCTGGAAGAGGCCCAGGCGCGTTTCGATGCCCATCGGCTCCAAATCGACCAAACCCGCGCCCAGCTTCAGCAGAACCGCCAGCGCTCGGTCGACTGCGAACGCCGCAGCGCCCAGATCCAGCAGACTCTCGCCGAAATGGAATCGCGCCAGCGGGAACTGCTCATGAAACGCGACCGCCTCTCTTCCGAACACCGGAACGTGCAGGAAAATCTTGCGGCGGTGGAGCAGGCCCGCGCCGAAATTAAAACGCGGCTCGACACCTGCCATGAGAATGCCGGGCTCGTGAGCGAACGTTTCGAGACGCTGGAAGCGGAACGCGCCGACTCGGCCACCGAACTGCGGACGGTCCAAGACGAACTCGCCGGGATGCAGTCGGAGGCGGCCGCCAAACGAGCCCAGATCGACCTGCTGACCGACCGGAGCGAAGCCTCCGGCGAATTCGCCGCCGGTTCACAACAGCTGCTCAATTCCGCCAACCCGCTTGCGCTCGATCCGCAGGCGGTACTCGGCACACTCGCTGAAAAATTCAACGCGCCTCAGGAGTTGCGGCTCGCACTGGAAGCCGCTTTGCGCGCATGGCTGGACGCCGTGGTCGTGCGGGACGCCGACTGTGCGCGACAGGCCCTTGGCCTTTTGCTCGCGCAAGGCAAACATGCCGCAACACGACTCGTGACAGCCGCCGGCACGCACCCCGCGCCGCCGCCCTGCGCGCCGCTCCCCGGCCTGCGCCCGCTGCTGGGCGAGGTGACAGTGGCCGACGATTTCGCCGATGCCGCACGCCGGTTGCTCGGCCATGTGTTTCTGGCCGACACGCTGGGGGCTGTGCCGAGCCCCCTGCCCGACGGGTGCTGCGTGGTCACCCGCGACGGCGCGATCTTTCACCCGAACGGGTGCGCCGAACTCTGGATGCCCGACACCCAGGTCTCCAGCCCGCTGGCTCGCCGAATGCTGGTCGCCGACACTTCCGAACAACTCGCATCGCTCGAACTAAAGCTCACGGAACACAAAAGCCGGCTCGGACAACTCACTGCCCGCTGTTCCGAATTGGGGCTCCTCATCCACCAGACGCGCCAAGAGCTGGATGAAACCCGCCGTAAAGCCGCACAGGCGGAAGGCGAATATCAGTCCGTCAGCCGGGACGCGGAACGCGCACGTGTCCGTTTAGAGGCCGTAGCCAGCGAGCTCGGCACCTTGACTGAACAGACCGTCGGCGACGACGAGACGCGGAGTTCGCTGACGGACGAGCTGCGGACGCTGATCGACACGCGCAACCAATTGTTGGAGCAGACATCCGAGAAATCGGCCCTGTTGCATGACCTCGAAAGCGTCTACAGCGAACTCAGCCAGAACCTCACCGAATGCCGTATCCAAGTTTCGAGCATCACGCAACAACTAGACCACACGGCCTCGCAAGCCGAAGCGGTTCAGGTACGTATCGACGAGTTAGACCGGACCATTCAGGGCAGAAGCCGGGGCGTGATGTCCTACGACGAGAGCATCGCACGCCTCACGCAGGAGATCGCGTCACTCGAAGCCAACCTCGACCCCATGCGCATCGCTGCGGAAGCCCTGCACCTGAAGGTTGAAGAGGCTCGCCGCGAACGTGCCGCCCACCAGCGCGAACGGGAGAAGGCCGACGCCACCCTCTCGGAACGCCGGCGTGCGCTCGATGCCGCACGCGAGGACAAAGGCAGAGCCGAAGTCGAGATCACCGAGTCGCGCATGCGGCGCCAGAACCAGCTCGACCATATCCACAACGAGTACGGACTTTCCCCCGACGAGTTGGTTGCACATCCCGATCCCGCATGGGGAGATGACGGACAGCCGCCGATCCCCATCATCGAGGAACGGGCGGCAACACTTTCAGGGGACATCCAGGCGCTCGGCCCCGTGAACCTCGTCGCCATCGAAGAGTACAAAGAGCTCGAAGAGCGGTACACGTTCCTGAAGGCACAAGAGGAAGACCTGTTAAAGTCGAAAGAGCAGATTCTCGACCTGATCAGCATGATCAACAAGAAATCGGGCGAGATGTTCCAGTCGACGTTCGAACAGGCCAACGCGAATTTCGACAAGATGTTCACCAAGCTTTTCAATGGCGGTCAAGCCAAGCTGGTCCTGTTGGAGAATGCGGAAGACCCGCTCGAGTGCGGGATCGACATCATCGCGCGGCCGCCCGGCAAACGTCCGCAGTCGGTCACACTTCTCTCCGGCGGCGAACGCACCATGACCGCGGTCAGCCTGCTGTTCGCGATCTTCATGATTAAACCCGCCCCGTTCTGCATGCTCGACGAGTTGGACGCCGCGCTGGATGACAGCAACATCGGACGGTTCGTGCAGGTGCTCAAGGATTTCCTCACGCACTCGCAGTTCCTGATCATCACGCACAACCAGCACACCATCGCGGGCTCGGACATCGTCTACGGCGTGACGCAACAGGAGAAGGGCATCTCCAAGATCGTGTCGATGCGCCTCAAAGAAATCGGCGTGAACCCGCTTGCCGTCGACACGCCCGAAGCCGCCCCTGCCGTGTCCGTGGATGAGGACACGCCCGCCCGGCGCAGCCGCAAAAAGAAAACCGCCGCCGAAGCCGCTGCCGGCGACACGCCCCCAACCGAATAATCACCGGCTGGACGCGCCCTATTCTCTTGTCGCGTCGTTCTCGCGGATTTCAACCCTGCGGATCTTGCCGCTGATCGTTTTGGGAAGTTCTGACACAAACTCCACGACCCGGGGATACTTGTACGGCGCGGTTACCTTTTTGACGTGATCCTGCAACGTTTTGGCCATCTCGTCGGAGGCCTCGTACGATTTGGCCAACACCACCGTGGCCTTGACCACCTGCCCGCGGTCTTCATCCGGCACAGCCGTCACCGCGCATTCCAGCACGGCCGGATGCTCCAGCAAGGCGCTCTCCACCTCGAACGGCCCGATGCGGTAGCCCGAACTCTTGATCACATCGTCCGCACGCCCCACAAACCAGTAATACCCGTCCTCATCGCGCCACGCCATGTCGCCCGTATAATAGGTGTGGTCATGCCACACCGAACGCGTCAGTTCGGGATCGCGGTAGTACCCGTCGAACATGCCGAGCGGCTTCATGACTCCCGTCCGGACCACAAGCTGCCCCTCCTCGCCGACTTCGCAGGAGCGCCCTTCGTGATTGACCAGATCCAACTCGTAACCCGGCGCGGCACACCCCATCGACCCCGGCTTCGGCGTCATCCAAGGAAACGTTCCGGCCACGACCGTCAATTCCGTCTGCCCGTACCCTTCGTGCAGTCTCAACCCCGTCGCCTCCAGAAACTTCTGGTACACCTCGGGGTTGAGCGGCTCACCCGCCACCGTACAGTGCCTCAGCTTGGAAAAGTCAAACGCCTTGAGATCCTCTTTAATGAAATACCTGTACATGGTCGGCGGCGCGCAGAACGTCGTCACCCCGTACTTGACGATCACATCCAGCACCGCCCGCGCGCAAAACCTGTCCATGTCATACGCCATCACCGCGCTGCCGCACATCCACTGCCCGTAAAGCTTGCCCCATGCGGCCTTGGCCCAGCCGGTTTCGGCGACCGTCAGGTGCAGCCCGCCATCCACACAGCACTGCCAGTATTTTGCCGTGGTAACATGCCCAAAGGGATAGAAGAAATTGTGGCGCACCATTTTCGGCATTCCGGTCGTGCCGGAAGTGAAGTAGAGCAGCATGATGTCGCCCGCGCCCGTCTTCCGCACGCAGTCGGCTTCGTCGAGCACATCCGGCGCGCCGGCCGCAAGCGCATCGAAATTGAGCCACGCCGTACCGTCCCCGCCGCCGTTGACCAGCGCCCGCACCCCGACCGGCACCTCCTCCGCCGCCTGGTCCACCGCTTCGCGGATCGAGGGCTCGTTCACCGAGAGGATCATCTTCACGCCGGCTGCCTTCACGCGGTACGCGATGTCTTTCTTCATCAGCTGGTTCGTCGCCGGAATGGCGATCGCGCCGAGTTTACATAGCCCCATCACCGCGGGCCAGTACTCGTAACGCCGCCGGAGGATCAGCATCACCGCGTCGCCGCGCCGAATGCCCAGCGCCTTGAACACGTTGGCCGCCCGGTTGCTCTCGCGGGAAATGTCCTCCATCGTGAAGACCCGTTCCTCGCCGTGGTCGTCGCACCACACCAGCGCGCGGCGGCCGGGATCTTTTGCCGCAACCACATCCAGGACATCAAACGCGAAATTGAACGTCGCAGGCAGTTTCACACGGAATTTCTTGTAAAAATCCCCATATGATTTAAACGTCGCCTGTTCGGGCCACCGGCATTCCATAATCGTCGCCCTTTCCTTCTACGCGGTGATCACAGCCAGAAACGTCGCGGCCGATTTGCCTTCCGCCTGCATGCCGTGCGGTGTGGCGGCATCGAAATAAATGCTGTCCCCCGGCGACAATACCACGGAATTTTCGCCCACCGTCAGCCGGAGCATGCCGGACAGGACGTAATTGAACTCCTGCCCCGGATGGGTGTTGAGGTGCAGCTCTTTCAGCGAGGGTTCGACCGTAACGATGAACGGCTCCATCACCTTACCGGTGAAAAGCGTGCCGAGCGCCTCGTAATGATACACGTGGCGGCGTTCGACCATCGGCCCCGTACCCCTGCGGGTTACATGGAAAACCTTGGCGTGTGAATCGCCGCCCGTAAGAATGGCGGTCACGTCCACCTTGTAAAACGCGGCCAAGACCACAAGGTAACTCATCGGAACATCCGTCGCGCCCGCCTCGTATTGGGTATAGGTCTCGACCGGAACCCCGGTCGCGGCCGCGACCGTTGCCCGCGTCAGGTCCGCCGCATCCCTCAGCCCTTTGATCCTTACAGCGATGTCATGCCTCTGGTTCACCATGTGCGCCCTCCACTCCTCTCACAACGGCAGATTCTTCTCCATCCACGCCTGCGCCTCGTCCAGCAGCAGACGGTTCTTCTCAACCAGCGCGGGTTTCTTCTTGAAGCTTGCGTCCAGCGCCGACAGCAGGTGCTCGTTCTTCAGCCCCGTCACCCCCAGTTTCATCAGCGCCGCCAACATCATGGTGTTTGCGGCTTTTGGAACGCCCATTTTGATCGACAGGTCGATCGCCGGCATCGGAACCACGCGCACCCCGTCCGGCGCCTTCTCCGCCAACGGCACTGTCGCGTCCACAATCACCGTGCCGCCCGGCCGCACATCGCGCACGAACCGCTCGTAAGAGGGCTGGTTCATGCACACCAGCACATCGGGATGATCGACCGAAGGCGACCCGATCGGCTTCCCGGATATCACCACCGAACACGCCGCCGAACCGCCGCGCTGTTCCGGCCCATAGGAGGGGAACCAGGTGGCGAATCGCTTCTCCAACCGCGCCGCTTCCGCCACGCAGACGCCGAGGCTCAAAATCCCCTGCCCGCCGAATCCGGTAAATTTCAAACGCAGCTCGCCGGCCTTCTCATCGATCTCCGCCATCGGCGCCTGATGTTGTTCGGAGGCTTCAAAAAACGCCTTCACCGTCGGCGTCACAGGCACGGGCGGGCGCGGTTCCGCCGTCGCGCTCTCATCCCTGACACATCCCAGAGGATACTCTTTCTCCATTTCGTCGGCACAAAAGGCCGCGGCCTTGAGCGAGTCGACACCCAAATTGGTCGGGCAGGGCGAGATGAACTCAACAAACGCGTAGCCCTTGCCGTCGCGCTGGATCTCAAGCGCCTTGCGCACCGCGCGCTTGGCCTGCATGATGCGCTTGGTGTCCGCCACCGAAACGCGCTCGATGTAGACCGGGGCCTTGAGCTGGTTCAGGACTTCGCAGACGTGCAGCGGATAGCCCGCCGTCAGCGGGTCTCGCCCGAACGGCGAGGTCGTGGTCTTCATGCCGACCAGCGTGGTCGGCGCCATCTGCCCGCCGGTCATGCCGTAGATCGCGTTGTTGACGAAAAAGACCGCCATGTGCTCGCCGCGGCCTGCAGCCTGGAATGTGTTGTTGAAGCCGATCGCGCCGAGGTCGCCGTCGCCCTGATACGAGATGACCACCGCGTCGCGCCGCGTCCGGTTGATCGCCGTGCCGATCGCCGGCGCGCGGCCGTGCGCCGCGCCCACGTTGCCGCAGTCCCAGTAATAATAGCCGAACACGGCGCACCCGATCGGATTGACAATGACCGTGCGGTCCTGAATCCCAAGTTCCACCATCGCCTCGGTGATCAGCTTGTGGATGATCCCGTGCCCGCATCCCGCGCAATAATGGGTCGCGCGCGTCTGCTTGCCGCTGCGGCTGAAGACGTCATACATCCCGACTGTTTTCTTCTCTGTCATTTCAAAGCCCTACTTCTTCATCGTCTTGCGGGCGGCCGCGACCACATCATCCACGGTCATCACCATGCCGCCCATACGGTTACAAAGGTCCACCGGCTGATAGCGCCCGCCCTCTTTCACGAGATGCAGCAGCACATCGTCATGAAACTGTCCCGCGCTCAGCTCAACCACCAGGGCCTTGCGCCCTTTGAGGGTCTCGCTCAAGGCGGCACCCGGAAACGGGCTCAGCGTGACGGGGCGGAAAACTCCGGCCTTAACGCCACCAGACCGCAAAGTCTCGGCCGCAGTCCGGGCGATACGGCTGCAAATGCCGTACGCCACCAGCACGAGTTCGGCATCCTCACACAGATAGGTCTCGTGCCGCGCATCCGCCGACATTTTCGCATATTTCGCCTGCAGACGCAGGTTGTGCGCCTCCTGCGCGGGCGCGTCCAGATAAATCGAAGTGATCAGGTTTTTGCGCGTTTCCTGCGTGGCCTGAACCGCCCACGGCGTTGTGTCGGGTTTCGGCATCTCGTGCTCCGGCAGCACCAGCGTCTCCATCATCTGCCCCTGAAGGCCGTCCGCCAAAACGATCGCCGGCGTAAAATACTTGAACGACAGCTCGAACGCGCGGATGGTCAGGTCGCACATCTCCTGCACACTGGCGGGGGCCAGCACCACGCAGCTGTAATTGCCGTGGCCGCCGCACTTGACCGCCTGGTTGTAGTCGCCCTGCTCGGGATAGACGTTGCCGAGCCCCGGTCCCGCGCGCATGACGTTCACGATGACGCCCGGAAGGTTCGCGGCCGCCATGTAGGAGATCCCCTCCTGCATCAGGCTCATGCCCGGCCCCGAGGTCGCCGTCATCGCCAGACGCCCCGCCGCCGCCGCGCCGTACACCATGTAGATCGAGGCGGTCTCGCACTCGGCCTGCAGAAACTCGCGCCCCACAGACGGGAACCACTTCGCCGCCCCGTGCGCGATCTCGCTGGCCGGCGTGATCGGATATCCGAAATAAACATCACATCCGGCATACAGCGCACCGATCACAACAGCCTCGTTGCCTTTCACAAACTTGGTCATGCCCACTCCTCACCCTTCCCGAAACGTTTGTCATCCCCCCCGGGGGGTTACGGTTTCTCAATCACGATCGCATACGGTTCGGGACAGTTGTAAAAACAGATCGCGCATCCGATACACCCCTCGCCCACATACTCTGCGGGTTTGACCCCACGCCGGTTCAACCGGGTTGCCAGACGCAAACATTTCTTTGGACACGCATTCACGCAGCGCCCACAGCTTTTGCACTCGTCGGCATCAATCACCGGCCGGGGCAACAGGGGTGCTGTTTCTTGCTTCTCCTGATTAGACATCGCCATCTCCTCACCACACGAACACATGAAAAATGATTAGTTTGCCACGTTTACCGGCTTCGCGCAAGTTTGCCGGGATTAACTGCCGAAGGAAAACATCATCCCCTCTGTTCAGCCTGTTCCTCGGCCTTCACCGCATCCCATACGGCATCCATCTCAGCCAGCGTACAGGCCTTCAGCGTCCGTCCCTCTTCGCGGATGCGACGTTCAACCTCGCGGAAACGGCGGGCGAATTTCTTGCTCGTTCCCTCCAAGGCGCTCTCCGCATCGACACCGATGAACCGGCAATAATTAACCGCCGAGAACAGCAGGTCGCCCATTTCCCCGGTCATCTTCCGCTGGTCGCCCGCAGCCACGGCCTCCTTTAGCTCGTCGAGTTCTTCCTCGATCTTTTCCGTAGCCCCCGTCGCATCCTTCCAGTCAAACCCCACCCGGGCGGCTTTGGCCTGGAGGCGCTGCGCCTTGAGCAGCGCGGGCAACGTCGCCGGGACACCGTCAATGGCCGAACGGTCTGGTGCTTTCCCTTTCTCGGTCTGTTTGATCGCCTCCCAATTGCGTAAAACCTCACCGGAAGAATTCACCTCCACTTCGCCGAACACGTGCGGGTGCCGGCGGACCAGTTTCTCCGCCAACGCCTCTGCCACATCGTCGAGCGTGAATAGCCCCTCCTCTTCGCGTATGGCGCACTGGAAGACCACCTGCAAAAGCACGTCCCCCAACTCCTCCACATGCAAAGCCAGATCCTGACCGTCCATCGCCTCCAACAGCTCGTAGGTTTCCTCCAGCAGACACGGCTTCAGCGTCTCAATCGTCTGTTCCCGGTCCCACGGGCATCCGCCCGGGGCGCGCAGGCGTTTCATCACCTCATAAAGGCGGGCGACCCCTTTCAACACCGTTTCCATCTTTCCACCTCCATAAAATAAGACCGGCTCCGTTTTTCCCGAAACGGAGCCGTGAGAATCCATCCACAGATACAGCGCCGAACCCGCCTCAGACGCGCAGGATACGGCACACGTCGTCCGCCAACGCGGCTGTGAACTCGCTGATGTGCAGATCGCTCCCGCTGATATCCTGATACTCGGTCAAGGGGTTTTCCTTCACCACCACGCCCATCCCGGAGACCAGCGCGCCCTTGGCGGAAAACCCGCTCCCCGCCACTGCCACGCACAACCGCTCGTACAAATCGTTCTTGCGGGCCGTGCGTCGCCAACCGTCCCAACTGCAGAATCCGAAACTGGTCGCCGTGTCGTGCAAAACCACCAGTTTCCCGGACTGCACGTCCGCAAACACAGCGCGCACCGCTTCGCTGTCCGCCCGCGAAACGAGCACCACCTTGATGTCTTTGGCAAGGAGCGCCTTGACAAACTCCACGAACCCTTTGGGCACGCTGGACAGAGCGCCCTTCAGCGCTTCGGCGAACGCCCCGTTACACTCTGCGATCACCGCCGGCACGTCCACCGTCTTTTGAAGCTTGTTGCACAACGCATTCAGGCCGGAGGAGAACGATTTTCCGCCCATGTGCCGGCTCATCAGTTTCCCATCCGCCTTGATCCCTTCTTTTTCCAGTCGCGCACGGCAAATATCGCTCAGAAACGCATGCCCCGACAGCACCGAAAAATCGAACTCGACAATCACACCACGCTGCAACTGGGCTGCAGTTGAATTACTCATCATATGCTCCTATCCGTATTCAGAATGCTGATGCCCCAAAACACGGGTGTTACTTTACCCGTTACACTCCCCTGCGGTCAAGCGTCCGTTGCTTGGTGTACATCTCGTGTATATCTGGCTTACACGGCCCGTCCGAAGCCGTCGCACGCCGAGAGCGGCACTGATCCGGCCGGAAGCCGCGCAGTCGATGACGCCGTCGGCGTTCACGTCCAGCGCGGTCGCGATCACGTTGTCCAGTTCATCTACATAGAGCTGTGCTCCTCCGCATACTCATTTCGCGGTTATGTCTTCCCCTGTTATCCGAAAGGACTGCACGGGAGAGGGCTGGAGACAATCCCCATGCCGGGCGTTCTGCCGGAAAGAAAGCGCCTTTGGACACTTGAGGTTGTTGTAGAAGGCCATGACCCCGGTCGGCGGGCAGATGTAGTCGCCGAGTCCCGCCATGGGCACCGTCGTCCTGCACGTCGCCGGAATGAGCGTCGCCATCGACGCCGTATCGTAATAGCCGAGTGCCGGCGTCCATTTCACGTACCAGTCCCCCCGGTTGCGTCCGGTTTCCGTGCCGCCGATGTCGCAATTCCACGGAATGGAGACGTTGCAGCCATTGACGTCGTGATCCATGGCCGCCGCCCAGACGGCCTGCATGCCGCCCATCGAACCGCCAGCAACACAAAGGTCCTTACCATTCCATTCCGGCCTCGTCTTCACGTATTCCAGAGCCCGCATCACGCGATAAGCCATCCCGCTGTAATATGTCTTTTCCTGATCGGAATTCTGCTCTGGGTCAAATCCGTAATCATGCCCGTTGGATTTCGCCGCCCTCCGGAGATCGGCATAGTACTTCGCGTCCTTCATCAGATCGAATCCATGCGCGGAAACGGCGAAGTTCAGGCGATCGGCCCTTGCCTTGCCCAGATCGGGTTTGTCCCACGCGCCCCGGGACCAGCTCGCCCCGTAGCCGTGGAACGACAGGTGTGCCGGGAATTTCCGTCCCGAAGCTGCGGCCGCGGGAACTGTCAGGAATCCCGTCACAGGCATCCCACCAGCGCAAGGGCACTTGACCACGAACAGCTCGACCTTGTCGTTCCCGCCGATCCGGACGGATTCGACGTTCTTGATCGGAACACGTTTCAGATTCTCTTTCCGACGTCGCCAGAAAGCGTCTAAATCCGTCGGCGGCTTTACCGCCTGACGGATCGCCAGAATGTCGACCCCGGCGCCAAGATCGCATTCGATCGGCTGCCAGCCTCCCCTCGGGGTGTGGCGTTTGACGGGTTCTCCTTTCGCATCGACAAGTTTCCCGAGAAACCGCACGAACCCGGGACAGCCCAACGACGTACTGTAGACGAACGGTTTCGCGATTCCCGTTTCGCCAATTTCTTTCCTCCCGTCGTCCCCCGTCCGTTCCCATTTAAGGATGAATCCGGCCGTGTCGCGGCCAGTGAAACCTGCGAGCTCCACCCTGAAGACGATTTCCTCGCCCGGCTTGAAGACGGGAATCTCCCGGGTCACGCAACCGCGCAAACAGTCATCCGCCGTCAGCTCGGCAAGACTCCCCTTCTCCTGCGCGACAGCCATCAAGGCAAATACGCAACCCGCCCACAAGGCGGCGAAAAACGGAACCGTCGACTTGACACCTGAACCTTCGATCATGCTGCACCCCCTTAGCTAAGAATTACCGTAATCCCCATGTTCACCCGGGAACTGGGTCAGAACCCGTTGATCTGGTTATCGATCAGTTTGAACTGCCCGCGCACGACGTGAATGGCCTGTGTGGCACCTGTGGCCTCGCCCCGTGAGATCAGGTTGCCTTTCAAAATGGAGGTGTCGCTCCCGTAGGAGTTGAGCACCACCGGACGCTGGCACCCCGTGATGGTGTTGTCGTGGATGAGCCAGTTTGCCGACCCCGGGGGGAAGACCTCAAAGGTGTCTCCGACCTTCATGTCGCGCGGGGCGGTAAGTTTGAAGCGCAGCGTGGCCGGATCGTAGGAATCGATGACCGATGTGCCGTTGGTCTGGTTGCGGCTGAACCAAACGATGTTCCAGCCCTGATACTGATGGGAGTAACGCCACTCCAGCGGGAGAGACGCGTCCAGGAACGTGGTGGAATCGATCACTTGAGTCACGCGCGACCCGGTGCGCCCGGTAACCAGTCCCGCCCCGCAGTTGCGGATCAGGTTGTCGTGGATAGTCACATGCAAGGCCGGCTCGCTCAGGCTGATGCCCGTCACGCGCGGGTCGCAGGCGCCGCGGACATACACTTGGTTGTCAGCCACCGTCACCTCCGAAGCGTTCACCCAGATGCCCGTGCGGACGCGGGCATCCGCGTTTGTCCCCGGATAGGTCATGTCGATGATGTTGCCGCGGATCACGACGCTGCGCGACGGGTAGGAGCCCCACGACAGCGGGGCCGTCGGCGAAAACCAGGGCAGGGAGGGACGCACGGTCTGGCTTGAAACGGTGATCGCCGAACCGTTGAAATTGATGAAAAGGTTCCCGGAGATCACCACTTGGGATGACCCGTGCCCGACATAAACCCCTCCGCTGCGGCCGATCCCCTCGAACACGTTGTCGCACACCATCGCCTGTCCGCATCCCAACTCGTTCAAATCCTCAAACCGGTGGCTCATGTCGCCCACCGTGATGGCACCGGTGTTCCTGAAGTAGGAGCCTATAACCCGCAGGAAACGCGCGGGCATTTCAGCCGCGTGCCATCCCGCCCCGTCGACCCGGCAGTAAAGAATGCTGGTGTTTTCGCCGCGGTCGTTGTTGTTGAAGGCGTTGGCCGCGCAGTCGGTCACCGAACAGCGCAGATACGTCAGCGCTTTCTGGTATTGTGCAGGCTCTTTCTGCCCTTCGCGAACCGGGCCTTGGGCGTAGAAACATTCGCTCGCCATGCGCCGGGCATGGACGTTTTCGATCAGCACCCGCTCGGTGCCGGACATGACGACCGCGCTGCAACCCTTCAGGCTGTTGGGCCAGTACCCGTAACCGCTCGAGGTGGTGAAAGACTTCGGTGCCTCGGCGAGCCCCGTGTGCCCGACCATGGTGAAGTTGCGGATGGTCACTTCGGTGCCGCCGGAAAGGCTCAAACAAGCGCCTGAGCCATCGCTGATGTCGAGCACCGTCGTTTCCGCATTCGCCCCTTCCAGACGGATGGCGTCCGGCTTCACCACGCGCAGTCCGCCGGGGATGCGATAGTGTCCCGCAGGGAAAAAAACGTTGCATTTCCGCCTGCGGGCGAGGTCAATGGCCTTCTGGACCGCAACCCGGTCGGTATGCCGGAGCACAGCGTTGGTGGCGGTCCGGTTCGCTGTCTCGCTGAGCGTGAGCACACGGCCCTCGATCTTCTCGATCGTGGCGATGAGCTGGTCCCGGGCGGAGAAGGTGACCAGTTCGCCAGGCTTCCACTCCTTATTTTTGAAACGGATTTCGGTGCCTCCGCTGAGCGGTTGCCAGTCACACGTCACGGGGACTTTCGAGGCGGCCCAAGGTTTGGCGATGTCGCCTTTCCAACGAAAGGTGAGCGGATCGGCCCCGTCAATCTCCACCACATAGGCGAGCCAACTTCCGCCCTCGCCGTCATATCCGCGCATTTCCAGCGCATCGCCGAGGCGCCGCGAGGTGGCGTAAGGTTCACCCGGCCCATACCGCGTGGGAGAGAGATAACGGATGTTGCATTTGGAGACGCTGACCTGCTGCCCCTCCCGGAAATCGCCCGCCTCGGCAACCGTGATCTGGTTGGAACCTGCGGCCGCCGTGGCCACGGTCTCAAACTCCGAACCCGAGGCGCCGAAATCCCGAACGTTGAGCCAGCCGTTTGACGCGGCGAGTAGCGGCGGAATCTCCCACCTCACGTTGTCGATGGTATAAACGACGTCCTTGCGGGGCCGGGCGACATAGAGCGCCAAGTCTGCGACGCGGGAGAGATCCGCCTCAAAGTCTTGCAGGCAAAGAGTAAGGTTTTTATTCCAGCCCGGGGTGAGGCGTCCCATCGACAGGGTCAGGTTTTCCTTACGGCCCTCCAGACAAAGCTGGGCGCCGAATTCGACGCTCTCAAGGGTTTCGATGAAAATGTCCATGACCAAGAGTTGGCGGGCGGACCAATTGGGCTCCGCTTTCGGATAAAGCCACAAGGCCGGCCAACTCGGCTTGTCCGACCCTTTGGCCACCACGCGCAACGAATACTGGCCATCGGTGGCGTGTTCGGTGACCCGTGTGCCGGCAATATTGTTCCTAAGTACGAAGGGGTTGTCCGCATCTGTCTCGAAGGAAGCGACCTTCCCAACCGCCGGCGCCGGTCCGGATAGAGCCGGGGAAACCACCCATCCTGTCAGAAGCATAGCCGCGGCCAACATCATGTTCGTTTTGCATCGCATCGCCGTTTCCTCCGTGTTTATTTCGGTGAACATCCGCTCACCCGACGTTCTTCGCCCCCACCGACCTGAACCGTTTTTGAAACGAGCCTCATCTGCCCGCTTGCGCACCCGCCCACTCCGGGTTGATCTGATCACGAACCCTGTGCGCCTCCACACGCCACGTGCCGGGTGGCGCGCGGAAACAGCGGAGACGCATAGACCACGCCTGGGTTTCGCCCGGCGCGAAAGTCCGCTTGGCCATCGCCTGCAGGTAGAGCTTATGATAGCGCGTCAGATCCCAGATGCCGTTCTTTATGCCGGCCACATCATACGCCTCGGGATAGGCAACAACCACGCCCAGTTCGTCACCCGGGCTGTACAGTCCCGCCCAATCGACCTGCCGCCGCAACTCCCAATCGTTGTCGCTCCGCAACTCGCCCCCGTACACATTCGTCCCCTTGCCCGCAATCCATTCGCGCGTTGAGGCCGTGAAGGGGTGCATAAACACATACATCCCTTCCACAGTCTGGGGCTCCCTTGCGGTCACCCGCAAAAACTCTCCCACGCCATTCGCCGCCACACTCAGCACCGCCTCGGCACCGAGACGGTCAATCAGCGAGCGCTTCGTCAGCACCAGCTTGGCGCCGGCATAAACCGCGCCCGGCAAAACGTCGCGTGCCTCGCCGTCCACAATCAGCGAAAGGTTGGTAACGATTTCGACGCCGCCTTCCCGGTGGCCGGTGCCGATGAACTTGGCGGGCCCCGTCCACAGGACAGCGCCGTAGAAGCCATTCGAAAGCCCGACCTGTATTCCGTCGTAGCGGATCGCGCACGGCGTCCACGCGGTCGCGGGATTCACATGCACTTCGTAGCTGCCGCTGCGCAGGGTGACAACGGATCCTTTGCAGGGCACACTGGTGTCCGGCGCGGCCATTACCATAAAGCCCGTGAGTCCCACGCATAGCCCTATCCAGATATCCCGCTTCATTTATTTTGCCCCCTCCTTTAATCCCGTCAGCATCCGCAACAGGGCGTCGGTCATCTTCGGCATGGCCTCGGGTTCGAGCCGGTTGGAACCGAGCCAAGCCTCGTATCCGCCGAGCTTGAGCTGTGCGGGCGTCGGCAGGTACCCGAAATACCCGTTGGCCAACGACACGACAAACGTCGGCTTGAACAGGCTTCTACCCTTGATGTCCAGCCCCATCTCGCAGAAAGGCTCGACCGGCACAGCCGCGATACCGACCTCGCCGACGCGCAGCGCCTGCAACGGGATCTTCACATATTCCGGCAACTTGGCCATGCGCACCAGGCGTTCCGCGAAGTACGATTCCATCGTGTCCCCTTTTCGTCCGCTCGCGGCCTTCGCGCGGATCACCCCCTCGGCCCGCGCAAGTTGTTCAGGTGTCGGACGGCGGAATTTCAAATCGATTTCCTTGTACGACGCGCCGAGTGCCACGTGGTCGCGCCACTGGATCGTCCGGTAGGCCTGGAACGCTTTTTGCGCCACATCGTCCGCCACAATCCGCATCTTCGCGTACGGCGGAAGCTTTTCGGCGGGCCTGGTGAAGTCGATGTTGTTGATGTCGCCGCTGGTGCCGTTGCTCATGATGGAGATGAAGGGCGGATCCTGCCGGTCCGCCCCCAGCAGGTGCTGGATGCGGTCGTTGAACATCCCGTAGTAGTCGGCCGAAATGTCCGCGCCGCGCACGCCGCCCACATAGTGCAGCGAGTAGTTGGCGAAAAACGCGACCGGACGGCCCTCGGGCGTCTGCACGGCGAACAGGCAAATCCCGGGGTCGGTCGGTCCCGCGGGCTTGACGATGTTCGGGTTGCAATGTCCGGGGTTAAACTGCACGACATCGTTCGTCCCGCCGAAGGGGTTCATCGGCACGGTGCCGGGCTTCATATACCTGCGGCGGTTGAAGACGTGGCGCGGCTCGCTGGCCGTGGCCCAGCCGATGCGGGCGGGCGCCAGATTGTTGACGGCACAGCGCACCGTGTCCGCGACGCGGCGCGCCACCGTCCTCTGGTACGCATTCATTTCAAGCTCAATGAGATAGCGGTCATCGCCCAGCGAGGTCGTCGCCGAGTGGGTATGGACTGCGGAAATGAGGATGTTGCCCGCAGGCAGGCCGGTCTCCTCCTGAATCCACCGCCGCGCCGCATCGCTCATGTGGCGCGTGAAGCCCACCAGGTCGCATACCGCGAACGCCACGCGCGTCGTGCCGTCGTCCAGCACCAGACAACGCACCCACAAGTCGTCATGGATGTGCGTGGAAGGGAAAGGATTGAATCCCCCAACGATCTCGCACCCCAATGCGGGCGTGATGTTGCCTTTTGCCGCGCCTGCCCGGAAGGTCACGGTCTCCGCCGCATCCACCGCGCCGGCCAGCGTCACGCCGATCAGCGCGGCAACCCATCCCTGAACCTTTACCGAACGCCTGATCCTGTCCACGGCATCCATCCGTTGCATTTACCCCCCCTTTCGCGAGTCCCCGGGCTTTAACGCCCGTTCCACCCTGCCGAGCGGCAAGGCTGCATGTGAGCCGTTCCGGCTATTTTTTCTCTCCCAGATGCGCATCTGCAAAGGAGAGGTACTGTTCCCAGTCGTACGGCGTGATGTCGTGCCCCCCCGTGCGGACATGGTACCGGACCGCACTTCCCACCGGCGTGTCCGGAGGGGGCATCTCACTCACGCCAACGCCCTTCAAACCGTAGAGGCGGTAGGCCGGTTCCGCGTGGAGCGCGGACAGGAACTCGCCCCGGGGATCGGCCCAACTGTCCTTTGACGCGCTGGCGACATACACGGGGCGCGGCGCGACCAGCGCGATCAAAAGATGCTGGTCCACGGGCAACGCATTTACGTTTTCGGCGAACAGCTTGTAATTTCTCGCGAACCAGATGTCGGGTAACGCGGCGACTGTTTCGCCAAACCAGCGGCGTGCGAGAGCGGCGCCGCCCTCGCCGGAGTTGTTCGAGATCGCCAGCGCGAACCGCTCGTCTTTCGCAGCCGCCCACAGCGCGGCTTTTCCGGTGCGCGAGTGTCCGAACACGGCGACTTTTTTGGCGTTGATCGCCGGGTCCGTCTCAAAATAGTCCGCGACGCGGCTCATGCCCCACGCCCATGCCGCGAGTGTTCCCCACTCGTCATCCGCCGGCTCCTCGCGTCCCGCTTTCCGGGCCGCATAGCCGCGGATCCCGAGTTTCCAGCCGTTCGACCGTTTTTTCGGATCGGTTCCCGAACCGTGCTGGTCGATCTCGATGTCCGCCCCGGCGAATGTGGCCACGGCATACCCGCGTTTCAGGATCATTTCCAGCGGCCAGCGACGGGCATGCTGGGCATTTGTCGAAACCGTTTCGGGCGACGGGATGATGGCCGGATCGGCGCTGATCCCCTGATTCCCGTAGCTCAGCCCCAGAAATACCGGAACCGGTTTCGGCGCGTTGTTGGGAACATACATCAGCAACAGGATTTTCGGAGCGGCCGCCTCCTCGAAAAACTGGAGTTCGACCTGGCGGCGCGTCGCGAGCCCGTTCAGGGCGCGGGCGTCCGACTCGCGCGTCACGCACTTCAGGCGCGGCGAAAGAGGCGGGATACGGCCATACACGTTCGTTTCAAACGCGGCCAGAATTTCCGGACGGCGGATCTCCCTCCATGTTTTCACCTCCCGCACCGCCCGCCCGTCAAAACAGACCAGCGGGTCGGGCAGCGTGTAGGGCTTCACCTTCGCCTCATCGTTATTGCACGTCGCGATGGCGGCCTTGCGCAAGGCTACCCTGCGCGCCGTCTCTGCCCTGCGCGCCGCCGCTGTTTCGGTTGCAGCCGCCATGACCGTGCCCGTCGCCAAAATCGTCAAAATCCCCTGTGTCCATACCCGTTTGCGCATTGTGCAGTTTCCTTTCTGGTAAAACCGGTTTTGCCGTTTCGCTGTCACTCTGAAACCGGAGCGACTTCGGTAATCGTCACATCATCGATATAGAGCGCCTCGCCCGGATCGAAATTCCCAAGGCGCAGCATGATCTGCAGGCCGTCGGCATCGGGCCGCATGGCGCAAAAGGCCGCGATGTTCTGCCAAACCCCACCTGAAATCGCGTGTTTCTGAAGGTTCGCGAAGTGCAGCGACACCCCGTTCTTCATGGGCCAGGCCGTCAGGTCGAGATACGCCTCCGGGTTGACGGCGCGCATGTACACGTTCGCCGTGACCAGATAGTTCCCCGGCTTCACACTCTGCCTCCACATGAGATTGGCGGAAATCCCCGGCGCGACCTTCAACGCATAGTCGCCCTTGCAGACGGCCTCCGATGTCCGCGTGCAGCGCGGGGGCACACTGGGGTCGCCGCCGGCAGACGGCTTGTTTTCAAACCCCGGATTCGGGAAGTGGTTGACGGCTTTTCCGGGCGCCGCGAGCGTACGGGCCGTCCCGCGCACCATGCCCGGCAGCCCCCTGTTGTCCCCGATCTCCCGGAACGCGGCGAGGACAGCAGGATCGTGCAGAAACGACGCCGCAGCGATCAGCGGGGTGACCAGCAGCAGCGCGCCGTCGTCGCCCCGATTGACCAGTTTTTGGCTTTGATACAAGCCGCCGAATTCGGAAGCGAGAAGCGCCTCGCTCACTTCCCTCCATTTTTCGAGCGTCGGACCGGCCCCGGCAAACTCCCGGAGCAGGGCCAGCGCCTGCGGCGCCGACGCGACACCCCCCTCGGGAGAGAGGGCTTCCGCGCCGCAGAGCCGCATCCTCGCCTCGGCGTACGCGAAGTGCAGCAGAATGCGTTCGGCCCTCGCTTTCTCGGACGGCGTCGAGGCGAGGCGGACCGCCTGTTCAAGCGGCTGGCGGAATGCGTCGAGCCCGCCCGGCTTCATGGCATTCATCCAGCTGAAATCGTAATAGGACATGTACACCGAGTTCCGGCTTGTGTACCACGGGGTCCGCTTGATTTCGGGCGACCGGTAAAACGCCTCGCACGCGTCGAAGTACGCCTTCAGGTGCGGGGCCGCCGCCCGCCCCACGCACCGCACATACCAGTCGTCAAGAATCGCCGACGGATCGGCCGTGATGTCCTGCATCAGCCGGCTGACGAGATACATTTTCGGCCCGTCCATCGCGTTCACGAATTCGTTTTCGGCGAAATACGCCCGGCAGTGGTGGTCATGCAGGAACTTCAGCATCTCCGCGTGGAGGGTGAAATAGACGCGCGGCAGATAATACTTATTGCCCCAGCAATAATCCCAGACACCCAGGACAGAGGCTTTCGCGCTCCACTCCGCGATGGTCTTCTTATGCTTGGCCATGACGTCGGGGTCCACGCACGAGTACAGGTCGATGGTCAGCACCGGCACCACGTTTTTGTGCAGGGAAAAACTGGGCGGGATGTAGGTTTGGGAATATGCCAAAAGCCCGAAGTAAACATGCGGAAATTCTTTGGCGACCGCTTCCGCGACACGGTTGACCCATTTGAAGTAGACTTCCGACTTGTTGCGCCCCCGCCCCTCAGCGCCATTCGCCTGGGCGCAGTTCTCGCATTCGCAGAAGCCGCCGTTGTCGTTGATGCCCAAACCGATGGAGGGCGTATCCGGATGCTCCCGCAGATATTTCAGTATATTGGCGGCCGCGATCTCCGCCGTGCGGGGATTGGAGTAACAGGGCTGCCAGTGGCAGGCCGCGTTCTCGTGAGGAAGCTTCGTGATCCGTTTCCCCTTGTGAACCGGCATGATTTCTTCCGGCCACCCCGTCCGGTTGTACGTGGCGGCAGGGAAAGCCACCACGGTCAACTCGTGGTTCTGCTTGATGCCGGACGCCTTGAACGACCACTGCGGCGCAATGGAAGGGAGCACATATACGGATCGCAGCAACGGGAAGGAGGTGCTTTTCCGGACGTCGGCACGCGGCAGGGACACATCGGACATCGCCCGGTAAGCCATCCCGCATTTCTCGGGGAAGAGATACCTCACGTCCGCGGCCGTTTCCAAAATATGGTTGAACGCCCACTGGAGCGAAACCGGGGAGGCTTTGATCAGCAGGGTCCGCGCATCGGGGAACGTGATGGAATACTCGTCCTCGTTCATCAGATTCGTGTTTGGAATGGGCTGCCAGCGTATGACACGCCCCGCCGCGTCCGCCGAAACCGGAAGCGCTACCCCGGTCACGGCCTTCAGCGCGTTCGTGAAGCCAGCCACCGCTTTCTCGAAAGCCGGCTCCCCCTTTACCGGCGCGATCAGGGAAACCGCGGCTTTGCCGTCCTCAACGATTTTGAACAGCGGCGCAGCGGGCCCGGATGCCCCTGTACCGGCTTTCTGCCCCATTTCACAGCCTGCGGCGAGCAGGCAAACCGTCACCCCCATGACTTGACCAAGCATCTTCATCTCTCCCCCCTCTTTTCGGTTTCTTCCGCATCCAAGGCATCAAGGATCTGGACACGCACCGTATCCATCGCAGACCGGTTTTTCTCTGTTTTCCAAAACATGTTCGATGAGGTCACAGCTTTAACGGCCTCGGCCACGCCCTCCGTCAGCAACGCTTCCGCCCGCGCCAACCAAGGGGTGTCCTGCCCTGTGGCCTTAACCCGCGCGACCTTGTCCCGCAACATCCGGAGATACTCGTAGTCTTGGACGCTTTCGCGGATCGCCTCGCTGTGTTTGCCCTCCATCACGCTGTCCGGCCCCACAAAATAAGGCGAATATTCATTGTGCGTTTGGAGATGAGCCCGCCAGGAATCGCCGATGCCCCCCCCGCAGCCGAAGGCCCAGAAAAACGACCCCTCTGCCCCGGTCTGGAACGCGAGCCACGCCTGCGCCCGATGGTACGTCACCGGATCCAGCAGTTTGGCGGGGCCGCAGCACGAGTAGAGCCACAGCGTCTTGCCAGCCTCCTTCTGCCTCAAGTAGAAATCGCGGAACGGCTTGCCCTGCGCCACCATCGTCGGCGCGTGGGGACACAACACATCGCAGGCCGCAAACATCGCGGGATCGCCTTTCGTGGGATCGGCGTACGCGGGATCCTCGAAAATGACAATCCCCAGCTTGGCCGCGCGGATGGCCGCGGCCCACGCTATGATGCGCGCGTCCATGCCAGGTTCGTGCGGCTCATCGAGCAACAGGAGCACATACTGCCCCGGCTTCAGCCCCTGTTTCTTAAGATGCTCCACCCACGCCGCAAACCACGTGCCCACCATCATGTTGAACCGCGGCGTACCCATCTTCTCGCCGTTGAACGAAACTCCCGTTCCAAAGGCGACGCAGTAATTGCGAGCCCCGCCCCATCGCGCAACCCACGCGTCCCACACGGAGAAATCTAACGCATCCTTGTTCTGCAAACGTCCCTCGGCATCGAACACGGCGCCCTTGGGCGCGACGGCCCATGTGGCCCAAGGGCTGTCCACATACATATCCCGCATCAGCGCAAGATTCGGGTCGAGATTGCCCGGCGCTTTGTATGTGTCGCCTTTGCCTTGCAGGTAGTCCCACCCGCCCAGGTGCAGGGACGGCCGCTTCGGGAAATCCAAGTCCCTGACCTTGACACTCAGGGCGAGTCCTTTTGAAAAGGCCCCGTCCTTTGATGCCAGCCGGATCACGCCATGATACGCACCTGCCTCCCCGCCGCGAACAAGCGAAGCCCAACAGCTGGAAACCCAGGACAGCCATGACCGAGATTGTTCGCCGACCGGCCGCAGGGACGAAACCCACACCTGGCGCGTGCACCCGGCAGGCACTGTCAGCCTCCGCACCCCCTCCGCGCCGGGTTCGATCCGGCGCAGTGCCGCGGCCACCGGCTTCCGGCTGAGCGTGTCGGTGACCAGCACCTCGCGCAACTCGACCCGCGCCGCGTCCGGGATGCCGCTTACAGCCAGTTCCACATCGAGCTCTTTGTCGCCCGGGTTGGTGATGTTGAAGGCTTCGCCCCGCACTTCGCCCCGCATCAGGTCGATTGTGATCCCGTCGATGCCGGCCCTGCATGACTGGGGCGGCACGTCGGTCAGCGCCAGCGGATCCCACCGGTTGCCCTGCCACACCAGCGGACGGACCACCCCCGCAGCCCGCAACACCGGCGCATTGAGCGCCAGAATCCTTTTATGCACCCCTTCGTAGGGCAACACAGTCTGCAACGAAATGCTGGCCATCTTTTGCGCATCGCCAGGGATACCCTTTTCCAAATCCGCGCCTCTGGCCTTCAGTTCCTCCGTCACCGCAATATACCCCAGCGCCACGGCCTGATCGGAGATTATCCGCAGATCCTCGCGCATTCGCGCCGCCACGCCGGAGATGACGCACGATTCCGTATAGAACCGTTTGAGATCATCCGTCCGCTGCCCCGGCATCACGCCCTTCAGCCACTCGTCCGGTCCGCGCCACACCTCGATCTCGTCCACGAAACACGACGGCCGCGCCACCGCGAGCACGCAGACATAACGTCCGCGGCCTTTCATCCGGTCCGTCGCATACCGGAACGTCGCATATCCTTCCGGCAGCGCGTGATTCTCCGTGCCTAACTGGCACAAGTCGCCCAGGCACGTCCAGACCTTCTTGTCTTCGCTCACCAACACGTACAGGCTTTGGGGCCAGGCCACACCCGCCGTTCCGGCGGCACAGCTCCAAGACACCCCACAGATGGGTTCCACCTTGCCCAGATCGATCACGCAGGTGATCGGCAAGACATTGTGCCACCCCACCGTCCCCTTCTGCATCCAGAAATAGCCCTTCGAAAAGACCCCGTCAGTCAACTGGATCTTATCGTCGGGATCCGTGCAATGCCGGTAACCCGGCGTCGGCGAGAGCGTATACGGCTTCTTCAGCGCAACATTCTCCAGCGCCCCGTGACACGCCGTCGCCATCAACAGCCCAATCCAGAAGCCTTTCATTACACACATCTCCCGATCCCGCACGATCTGTCCCCGACAAAAACACCTGCGTTGAAAATTTCGCGGATTGACCAGAGAAAGAGCCCCCTGTCAGGGTTTCTCATCGAAGCCGTTAATCAGGTTGCCGCTTGAAGTAAACTGCCCGCGGACAACCTGGATGGCCTGCTTCGCGCCCGTAGCCCCACCCCTCGAAATCATATTGCCTTTCAAAAGCGATGTGGGGCTTCCGTTCGCGTCGAGGATGACGGGCTTGAGGCAGTCCGAGATCACGTTGTCGTGAATGACCCAGTTCGCCGCATCGGACAGGATTTCGAAACGGTCACCGGATTTCATGGCGGCAGGCTGCTTCAGTTTAAACTGCATAGCCAGCGGCGCAAAACACTCGATGCAGGATGTCCCGGCGGGTTTCCCTCCCCTGAACCAGACCAGCGTCCTGCCGCGGTACAGGTGAGGCTGCCACCCGAGGGGAACGGTCCCGTACCCCACCACAAAGGTCTTCGCGTCCACGACTTCTTTAACGACCGACTGTCCCGCGATGACCGCAATGCCCGCGCCGCAATTGCGCACGAGGTTGTCGTGAACCAGCGCGTTCACGGAGGGTTCATACAGGCAAATGCCCGTCACCGCGGCATCGTTCGTCCCGCGGACATAGATCTGGTTGTCGCTGACGACCGAGTCGTCGGCACCAACGCTGATGGCGGTCCGCCGGACGCTTTTCTGCCCCACGGCCGTCATGTCGAAAATGTTCCCTGTGACGGTGGTATTGGCCGCCGGAAATTCGTTCGGATAGCCGTTGCCGCCGATGCTGACCCCCGAAGACCCGAAATTGACGAACAGGTTGTTGCGGACAATCACTTGCGTCGAGCCGCGCGAAGTGCGGATGGCGCAGTTGCCGTAACAGATGTTGCCCTCGAAGACGTTGTCCGCGACGAGGGTTTGACCGGCGCCGAGATCGGGATACGTGTCGTCCCGGTTGCCCGGCCCGAGATTGCCGATGCCGATCGGGCCGGCGTTGCGGACGTAGTTGCCCGCGAAAGTGACGAACCGCGACGCGCCCTCCCATGAATTGCCGCCGACATCGACGATCCGGCAGTTCAGGACGTCCGTGTTTTCGATGCCGCACATCACGTCGTTGAAGGCGTTGCGGGCCGAATCGGTGACCGAGCAGCGCAGGTAAGTGATTTTCTTGGTGTGGGAACGCCCGGGCTTCACCGCGCCGCGGCTGCGCCCTCCCGCCACGAAGCATTCGCCCGACATCCGGCTCGCGTGGCAGTTCTCGACCAGCACGCGCTCGGTGTTCGAAATCGTGACGGCGTTGCAGTGCTTCAGCGCAAACCCCCAGATTGCGGTGGAGCCGCGCGTTCGCATCTCGCCGGCCTTGTCGCGCTCGTCGAACGCCATGAAACCAATCATGCGGAAATTGCGGACCGTGGCCTCAACGCCTTCCGAAAGGTGGATGCAGGAACCTTCGCCCTCGCTGATGTCGAGCACGGTGTCCACGGCGCTCGCGCCCTCGATCGTGATCGCCGCGGGGTTGCCGACCCGGAGCCCGCGGGCCAGGCGGTAGTGCCCGATCGGCACGAAGAGGTTGCGCTTCTCCTTGAGCGCCCGGTCGACCGCCGCCTGGAGCGCGAACGTGTCGTTGTGCCGGACCACGGCGTCACTCACCGTGCGGTTGGCCGGGTCGCGCAGGGTCAGGACGTTGCCCTCGATCTTCTCGATCCGGCTGATCAGCTGGTCGCGCGCGCCGATGGCGATCACGTAGCCGCTTTCCCAGTCGCGCGGGTTGAGGCGCCCCTCGACGCCGCCCTCCAGCGGCTGCCAGCCGTGCGTGACCGGCTGTTCCGGCTGCCAAGTGCGCCCGAGGTCACCGGTCCACCGGAAGGCGGGCTTGTTGGACGGCGCGATGTCGAGCACGTAGACCACCCAGCTCCCCTGCGTGCCGTCGTAGCCCCGCACCTCCACCGAGTTCGTCACCGGTTTCGAGTTCCGGTAGCGCTCGCCCGTGCCCCAGAGATGGGTGGGTAAATAACGAATGTTGGCTTTCGACACCATGACGCCCTGCCCCACCTGAAAGTCACCCGCGTCCGCCACCGTGATTTGGCGCGAGCCTGTCGTGGTCGACGCGGTCGTCACATATTTCGATCCCGAAGCGCCGCATTCCGCGGCGTTCAGCCATCCCCGCGTCAGCCCATCTTCGGCAATTCCTGCGGACGCAAGCGCAGTGCCTAAAAACAGAAACGGCAATCGCAAACGGCTTCCGTAACGTTCGATCATGTCCACCCTTTAATATCCGGAACCGATCCTATCCCCCACCGTACACCGGATGTTTACGGTTCGCGCATGTCCAGCGTGGTCCATGACACACACATGCAACCGCAATGGACATACTCTGCGTTATCACGGTATCAAAAGGTCTCCGCACTGGGCAAATCCATTTTCTGCACATCAATAGCACAACCCCGGCGCACGGGGGTAAGGGATCACATCGCGGATATTGTGCATGCCTGTACAGAACTGCACCATGCGCTCGAAACCCAATCCGAATCCGGCGTGCGGCACACTGCCGTATCTGCGAAGGTCCAAATAGAAACTGTAGTTGTCGGGATTCAGCCCGCCCTTGCTCATGGCCACCTCCAGCACATCCAGCCGTTCTTCGCGCTGGCTGCCGCCGATAATCTCGCCCACCTCCGGGAGGAGCACGTCCATCGCCGCCACCGTTTTGCCGTCGTCATTGCGCCGCATGTAGAAAGCTTTGATTGCTTCGGGATAGTCGGTCACAACCACCGGCCCTTTGAAAACCTCTTCCGCAAGATACCGCTCGTGCTCGGACTGCATGTCCATGCCCCAGAATGGCGCGAACTCGAACGCCTTGCCCGACCCCTCTAGCAGCTTGACCGCCTCGGTGTACGTCACACGTCCGAAAGGCGCATTCGCCAAACGCTCCAGCCGCGCCAGCACGCCGGGCAAGATGCGTTGGTCGAAAAAACGCAGATCCGCTCCGCACTGCGTGAGAACCGCGGCGAACAAGTGACGCAGAAAGGCCTCGGCCAGCTCCGCATCGTCGTCGAGATCCGCGAAGGCCATCTCCGGCTCGATCATCCAGAACTCGGAGAGATGCCGCCGCGTGTTGGAGTTCTCGGCACGGAAAGTCGGGCCAAAGGTGTAGATGTCGCCCATCGCGCACGCGTAGGTTTCGCCTTCGAGCTGTCCACTCACCGTGAGCGAGGCGCGCCGACCGAAGAAATCCTTGGCATAGTCGACCGCACCGTCCCCGCGCCTTGGCGGAGCGTGCGGGTCGAGCGCGGTGACCTGAAACATCTCGCCGGCGCCTTCGCAGTCGTTCGACGTGATGATCGGCGTATGGACATACAGAAAGCCGCGGTCGTGAAAGAAACGGTGAGTTTCATGGGCAAGCACGTTCCGCACGCGTGCCACCGCCCCAAAACTATTGGTGCGAGCACGCAGGTGCGGCAGTTCACGCAGCCGCTCAAAACTGATCTTCTGCTTGCCGAGCGGATACTCGACCGGCGGCGCGAACCCCAAAACGCCGATCGCGCGGGCCTTCAGCTCGACGGACTGACCACTGCCTTCGGAAGCCTGCAGCAGGCCTTCGACCACGACGGATGCGCCGGGATGGAGCCTCAAGATCTCGTCTTCGTAATTGGTTAACGTGACAGGCGCAATCACCTGAAGATTGGCAAAGCACGACCCGTCGTTGATTTCGACGAATGAAAAACCTCCCTTGGAATCACGACGAGTCCGTACCCAACCCGCGGCCACCACGTTGATTCCGCGCTTCTCCGTCTTCAACAAACAGGCAATCCTCGTCCTTTTCATGGCGTTTTTCTCCACCTATCTGACCTCACGCAAAAGCGACCGGTAGGGGTCACAATATTTTGGATCCAGTTCCGCGGCACGGCGCAGCGGCCCCAAGGCTTCGCGGCGGCGACCGGCTTGCAATAAAAGGGCCGCGTGGTTGTGCCAGGCTCCCGCATTGAGTGGGTTGACCGTCTCGGCTATGGCAAGGTGATGAAGCGCTTCAGCCAACTGATTCCGCCGTGCAAGGAGTAAGGCAAGATTTATACGCGCCTTGTCATGGTCGTAGCGGGACGCGAGTGCGTCCGCGTAACAGGTCTCTGCCCGTTTCGTATCAGACAGTCGCTCGTAGACTGTGCCCAGGTTGAAAGAGGCGTCGGCGAAATGCGGGTCGAGCCGCACGGCCTCCTCGTAACAGGTCTTGGCCGTCATAAGATCGCGCCGCATATCGGCCGCGGCACCGACCGCGTTTTGAAGATGGGCGTCGTAGCGGACAACGTCCGTTGGCCAACGAAGCGGCACGTTTGCGGCCACCCCCACAACAGCGGCGACGGGCACTAAAAAGGCCGCGGTGCGCAGCCGCCCCGCACAAACCGCAGAGGTTAGAGTGCTTAGTCCAGCCGTGGCCAGAACAACCAGCCCGGGCAACAGGGGAACCCGGTAACGGGAACAGGGAAAGAACAGGGCGACGAGAAGGCCGAATGCCACCATCGACACAACCAGGAACACGCCTTCCCGGCGGCGGCGAAAAGCAGTCATACCGACCACGGCCAAAGGTATAAGAAGGCCGGTCGGAAAACAGGTGCGACCGTGCCAGACTGTGGTTCTCAGCAAAACGGATTCGTTCCGCCAACCGTAGAGGTCTAAATTGCGCGGGATTTCCCGCCCATGCCAAAAGACAACGGACTTGAGTACCAGCCGTGCAATGGCACCAGCCGAATCGCCTCGCATCTCGCGTACAGTTTGCCGCCGGAACCAGCGTGCGGCGTCGACATCGTCCTGCGCATTCCCTTGCGTGTAAGGCAACCGCACCAGCTTGTCCCAGTCCAGGCCGGGCTGAGTGGAAAGGGTGACCCGCCAATCCCGGCTGTTCCCAACATAAAAATTGATGCCGTCGTTGGTTGACAGCCACACCCAGTGTCCCGTTCGCGCAAGGTTACGCAAAGAGACGGGGAGCACGCAAAGCGCCGCACCCGCGACAAGCGCGGCCACATGCTGCACACACACGCGCCGCCCTTTGGATGACCGCCATGCAAACCAGACCATCGCGGGCACAAGCGCGGCCGCCGTGGCCACCATCAGCGTGGCGAGGCCGGTGACCATGCCCGCCGCCAGCCAACGCCACACGGTCGGCCGCTCTGCGGCGCGCATCGCCAGGAGAAAAGCAGCGGTGACAAGCACTGCGGCGGGTGCAGCCGGCACGAACTGGGAAGCGTAGAAAAGCAAAGGGCCGGTGATGCAGGTGATGAGCCCCGCCGTAAACGCCCATCCCGCCGGCAAGAGCCGCCGGCCTACCCGCCACACGCATAGACTGAGGAGCGGAGCCAGCAACAGGGCTTGGAGCGCACGCGCCGCGCCCGGTGATGCCCCGCCGCACAACCATTCCAGCGCGGCCAGAAAATACGGGTACCCCGGCGGTTGCCAGAAGGCGCCGGGCGTCCCCTTGCCGGCAAGTATGGCCACCGCCTGATAATGGTAGGAAGCGGCATCGACCAAGGGATAGCGGAAAACCAGCGCATGCGCGGTCTCAAGCAGAAACACCGTCTGTATCACAGCGGCCGGAAAGACCAAAGCCAAAGCGGTTCGCCAACCGTCGCCGGTGGCCAGCCCGGCGAGGAAGACACGCATGGAACGGACATGTGGCAAGACAGACTGGCGCATCGTGCATCCGCCCCATTCACTGATGGATCCCCATTGCAGCAACCGTGCGCATACCCTCTCACCGCTTTCCATGGTTCCGCTTATTACAACTGTCCCACTACTTCAACAGGCCGCACATTTGCGGGATCGCGAGTGAGATCCATGGGATATAGGAAATCAACATCAACGCGATGATCATCGCCAAAAAGAAGGGCACGGCCTTCACCGTAACTTTCGCGATGGTTGTCTTGCCGACTCCGCAGCCGATAAAGAGGCAGGTGCCGACGGGCGGCGTGCACAGGCCGATGCAAAGGTTGGCGATCAGGATAATGCCGAAATGGATGTCCGAAAGCCCCAGTTGCCGCACAACCGGAAGCAGGATCGGCGTGAAAATCAGGATCGCAGGCGTCATATCCATGAACATCCCGACCACCATCAGCATCGCGTTGATCGTCAGCAGGATCAGGTAGGGATTCTTTGAGAGGCCCATCAGCGCCGCGGAGACCGTCTGGGGGATATTGGTCACGGTCATGATCCACGACATCGCGCTCGATGAGCCGATCAGGAACATGACCACCGCAGTGGTGATGCCGGTCTGCAGGCAGATCCCGGGCAAATCTTTCCAAGGGATCTCGCGGTAGAACACCACGCACAGCAGGAATGAATACGCGACCGCAACCGCCGCGGCCTCTGTGGCAGTGAACCACCCCAACAGGATCCCGCCGATGATGAGAAGCATCATCAGCAGGCTCGGCAAGGCACGCCAACAGACCAGTAACGGATGGACGCGTTCCTCGGCTGGGGTTCCCGGCACCGCTTTGCCGTAGCCGTGACGCACCGAGAGGATGCCCGACGCGACCATGATGCACCCCCCCACCACAATGCCGGGCAGGATACCGGCCATGAACATTGCCGCGATCGACACCGAACCGGCCGCCACAGAGTAAACGATCATCGCGTTTGATGGCGGGATCAGCAGACCGGTTGTCGCCGCCGTCGCGGTCAAGGCGACATTAAATTCGCGGTTGTATCCTTTCCGGTTCATCTCGGGGATCATGAAGCCGCCGATCGAGGAGACCGCCGCCGCCGCCGACCCGGAAATCGAACCGAACATCATGCAGGTCAAGGTGTTGACGTAACTGAGTCCGCCGGGAAACCGCCCGACAATGAGGGCTGCAAAATCGATCAGGCGCCGCGCCAGTCCGCCGCGTCCCATGAGATAGCCTGAGAACACGAAAAACGGGATCGCCAGCAGCGGGAAACTGTCGACGCCGTTCGCCATACGCTGCGCCACGGTGTAAGCCGCGTCGCCGCCGTTCGCGAAAATCGCCAGCATGGATGCGACGGCGATCGCCACCGCGACCGGCGCGTTCATGAGCAGCAACACGACAAAAGTGACCAAAACAACGATGATGATGCCGATCATGACCCTATTCCTCCGATTTGGTTTGGGCACTCAGCAAGTCGGCGGATGAAACCCATCTTGATTTTCTGCAACCGGCCGGACATCACTTCACCTCCCGGATCTCGGAGAGAACCTTCTTGACCACAAGGTACTCCTTGTCCTCGGTGATGGGCGCACAGGCGTTGCGGAAACTCGTCAGATCCGGGGTGATGATTTCGATGCCTTTCGTTTTCATGGTGGCCAAGCATTCTGCGGTCGTTTCTGTCCACAGTTTGCGCTGGAAGGCCTCGGACTCATCGGCGGCCTGTTGGAGCGCCTTCCGGACATCGAGCGGGAGGGTGTCCCACACCTTGGCGCTGATGATCACCATGTCCGGAATACGCTGGTGGCTGGAGAGAATGAAATATTTGCAGACTTCGTAATGGCGGCTGGTCATGAACGACGGCGGATTGTTCTCGGCCGCGTCCACCGTGCCTTGCGCAAGCCCCGTATAGAGTTCGCCCCAGCTGATCGGACAGGGGCTGCCGCCCATGGCTTTGATCATGTCCATGGCGGTCCTGCTGTTCATCACGCGTATCTTCATACCCTTGATATCGGCCACCGACCGAACCGGTTTTCGCGTCGTATAGAAGTTCCGGTCACCCGAATCATAATAGCAGAGTCCGCGAAACTGGCGCTGCACGCCTAAATCCAAAATGCGTTTGCCGATCGGGCTGTGCAGGGTGTTCCAGAAATGGGTTTCGTCGCGGAACGCGTATGGCACGCTGAAAACCTTCATCTCGGGGATAAAGGCTTCGATCGCGGCCGTGGAGACCTTCGTCATCGCCAGTTCACCCTTCTGCACCTGCTCGAGGCAGTCGACTTCGGCGCCCAGCACGCCGCCGGAATAGATATCCAGCGAGGCTTTACCGTCTGTCAATTCCTCCAGACGCTTCTTCATGAACTCCATGGCCTTGTGCACAGGGTGAGCCTCGTCGAGGCCATGTGCCAATTTCAAAACGATCGCACGGCCCCCCGAACCGGAAGAGGCCTGGTTCACCCCTTTCGGGCGAATGATGAGAGCCCCCAACACGCAGGCGACCAGCAACCCCGTCGTCGCCCCCGCCACAAAAAATGATACGGACTTGCCCATGGCGTTTCCCTTTCTTTCTTTAAGAATCCGCTATCAGCCCAACAACGCGAGAATGACACCTGCCGCGACGATCGATCCGATCTGGCCTGCCAAGTTCGCTCCCATGGCTTGGAAAATGAGGAAGTTGGTGCGATCCGCCTCTTGCCCGAGTTTGTGCGAGACCCGAGCCGCCATCGGGAACGCCGACACGCCAGCCGATCCGATCAGCGGGTTGACCGGGTGGTTGGGCGACAGGCGGTTCATGATTTTAGCGAAGATCACTCCACCTGCGGTTCCGACCACAAAAGCCAACAGGCCCAACCCCAGAATGGCCAGAGTCACGGGAGTCAGGAACACCGAAGCCTCCATTTTCATGCCCACACCGAGTCCCAGCAGAATCGTGGCCGTGTTCATCATCTCATTCTGGAGCGCCTTTGAGAGCCGTTCTGCCACGCCGCACTCGCGGATGAAATTGCCAAAACAGAACGTGCCCATCAGCGGCAACGCCATCGGCAACAGCAACACGCACAACGCCAATACGATGAGAGGAAAGAACATTTTTTCCTTCTGGCTCACCTCGCGGTTGATGGGCATGTGGATGAGGCGTTCGGCCTTAGTGGTCAGCGCCTTCATGACGGGCGGCTGAATCAGGGGCACCATGGCCATATAGGAATACGCGGCCACCGCGATCGACCCCATCAGCTCGGGCGCATAGCGCGTCGAAAGGTAGATCGACGTCGGGCCGTCGGCCGCGCCGATGATGGCGACCGCGCACGCCTGCCTGATGTTGAAGTCAAACCCGAGCAAGTCGCTGGCAAGCACCACACCGATCAAGGTCCCGAAAACACCGAGCTGCGCGGCCGCGCCCAGCAGCGCAAGACGCGGGTTTGCAATGAGGGGTGCAAAGTCGCACATGGCGCCAATGCCCATGAAAACAAGGATAGGAAGGACTTCCGTTTCCAGGCCGGCCTTGAAAATGAGATAGAGGAAACCGTGATCCGACACCATTTCCGCGCCCGGCGAGTTTGCGAAAATCGCGCCGAAGCCGATGGGTATCATCAGAAGCGGCTCCACGCCTTTCGCCACGCCGAGATAAAGCATGACGAAGCCGATGCCGACCATCAGCAGCTGCTTCATCCCGCCCGCCGCGAAATAATCCGCGATTCCGGTTGACCCCAGAATCTGGCGTGTGCCCTCAGCGAAACCGGCGACTTCGCCGCCCGAGGTTTGCGCGCCGAGCAGGGAACCGGCCAGCAGCGCAAAACAGGCCGTCAGCATCCAGGTAACTTTTGTGCAGGAGGTTGCGATTTTCATTTGCACCCCTCCTTACCAATCTGGGGCTGCCGTGAAGCGGGATTGACAAAGTAGGACATCACGCGCAATCCGAGAACAACGACGAATAAAAACACGAACACGCTCAACATTCCCAACAAAACCACCAGCCATGTCTGTGACCAGAGTGTGCTTGCCATCACATTCATTCCTTCTCCTTTTTACTCGTTTATAGGGTGCCGTTACGCAATTTGTTTGCCACAGTGCGCAGACGCGCGCAGACCTTGTCGCGCCCGAGCAGCGCGAGCATCTCGAACAGCCCCGGCCCCTCAGTCAACCCGGAAACCGCCACACGCACGGGATGAACCATTGCGCCCAACCCCGAGTTGCGGGCTTCGCCCATCGCCGTCAGCACGTCGTGTGTGGTCTGCATATCGAAAACGGGCAAAGCCGCGAATTTTTCCGCCACCTCATCCAGCAGCGCAGGGATGCCATCGGCCTTCAGGCGTTTTGCCACTCCTTTCGCGTCAAATGCATAGTCCTCCGTGAAAAAATAGGCGCACGAAGCGGGTATTTCTGAGTAGAACTTTGTGCGGACCTGCATGTGCTCCATAATCCCCGGCAGATTCGTCCCCTCAACGGAAAGGTCAGCCGCACGAACGCGCGCAATGAACTCGGCTTCAAACACATCGCGCGGTTGACTGCGGATATACTCGCCGTTCATCCACACCAGTTTTTTGATATCGAAACGCGCAGCGCTGGATTTACAGCGGTCGAGCGTGAACAAGGCGATCATTTCTTCGCGCGTCAGCACTTCACGGTCGTCGCCCGGTGCCCAACCGAGCAGCAGCAGAAAGTTAAAAAGCGCGTCAGGTAAATACCCTTGCTCTTTGAACTCGCCCACGAAAGCGGCGCCGTCACGCTTTGAGTAGGGCTTACCTTGGTTGTTTACGATCATCGGCAGATGCGCGTAATGCGGGACCGGCGCGCCGACCGCCTTGAATAGCCCGATGTGTTTGAAGGTGTTTTCCACATGGTCGTCGCCGCGGATCACATGTGTGATCTCCATGTCGATATCATCCACAACGTTGGAGAGATGAAAGACCGGTGTCCCGTCTGAGCGCACGATCACGAAATCCTGAGTGTCCTCGGCCTTTTTTCTGATTGCGCCCTTCACGAGATCGGTGTATTCCAAACGCCCCTCTTTGGGCATACGGAAAATGACGCACTCCCCCCCCCCGCCTTTGTTGTCGCGGTACGCAAACCCCTTGCGGATCAGTTCGTCAGCCACCGCCAGATGCCGTTCTATTCTCCGGCTCTGATAAACCACCTGTTCGTCATAGTCGAGGCCCAACCACGCCATGCATTCCAACAGGGTGTCAATGGCCTCTTTGGTGGAACGCGCCAGGTCGGTGTCCTCCACACGCAACAGAAACTTGCCTCCTTCGTGACGGGCAAACAACCAGTTGAAAATTGCGGCGCGGATATTGCCGATGTGGACGTTACCGGTGGGACTGGGTGCAAAACGGACGCGGACAGACATTAAAAACTCCTCATGAAACTACAAACGGATTGGAAGGTAGTTTACCTTTCCCTTGTTCAAAGAACAAGCCTGAGCACAACCCATTTGCGGACATTTTTCCGCATTTTTCCCCACTCGACATAAAAACGCGAAGGGGCCTGGCGAATGCCAGGCCCCTTCGCGTTGTAAAAGGTCCATTACTTTGCGTAGATCTTCTTCGGGTGGTAATGGTTATGCAGAAGCTTGTGAGCCTTCTCGCTGAGCGGCTTGCCCAAATAGTCGGCGTAGAGCTTCTGAACCTGCGGGTTGAGGTGCGACATGCGGAGCACACACTTCTCGTCGTCCGTGTAAATGCCGGCCGTGCGGGCCTTGCGCACATCATCCGTAGCGCCCGTCGGCTGCCCGCCGCCGCCGATGCAGCCACCGCGGCACGCCATGACCTCGATGAAATCATAGCGGGGTTTACGGCCCGCTTTGCGGTCTCCGCGGATGGCATCAAGCACCTGCTCGACGTTACCCATCTGATGTGCGACGGCAATCTTGACGGGTATGCCTTTGATGTCGATCGTTGCCTCTTTGACGCCTTCCATGCCGCGGACGGCTTCGAAATTGATCGAGGGGGGCTGAGCTTCGCCGGTGATCAGGCAATAAGCCGTTCGCAAAGCCGCTTCCATCACACCGCCGGTGACGCCAAAGATTGTTCCGGCGCCTGTATAGTGGCCAAGGATCGAGTCGGCTTCTTCTTTCTCGAGGTTGATGAAATCGATGCCCGAACTCTTGAACATGCGGGCCAACTCGCGGGTAGTGAGCACGACGTCAACATCCTGGTGTCCGCTGGCAAACATGGTCTCGCTGCGCGAGATCTCATATTTCTTGGCGGTGCAGGGCATGACTGAAACCATGAAAATCTTGGCCGGATCAATTCCCATTTTCTCGGCGTAATACGTTTTCGAGAGCACCCCCAACATCTGCTGCGGGGACTTGGCCGTGGAGAAGTTCTCCATGAAGTCCTGGGCGTATTTCTCCATCCAGTCGGTCCATGATGGACAACAGGAGGTGATCAGGGGCAACTTGCTGCCCTGTGTGAAGCGCTTGATAAACTCCGAGCCTTCTTCCATGATGGTCACGTCGGCACTATAGTTGGTGTCGAAGACGGCCTTAAAGCCGAGCCGGCGCAAACCCGCATAGGTCTCCCCCGTCATCAGCGTGCCGGGCGGCAAGCCGAAGGCCTCGCCAATGGCGACACGCACGGCCGGAGCGATTTGAACCACGCAGTACTTATTCTCATCCCGCAGGGCGTTCCACACCTCACGGGTCTGATCCTTCTCGTAAATGGCGCCGACCGGACAGTGAGCGTTGCACTGGCCGCACTTGATGCACGGGGACTCATTGAGGGTGACGTCGGCTGCAGGCGCCATACGGGTCTTTTCGCCGCGCCCGATGAACTCAAGCGCCCAAACGTTCTGCATCTGCTGGCAGACCTGGGTACAGCGGCCGCACTTGATGCACTTCTCGGGGTTGAGCACGATGGAGGGCGTGGAGTTATCGACCGGAAGAGACGGCACATCGCTCGGGAAAGGATTCTCGCGGATACCGAAGTCCGCGGCGAGCTTCTGCAGTTCGCATACGCCGTTCCGCGGGCACTGCAGGCAGTCGTTCGGGTGATTGGACAGGATCAGCTCCAACACCGTGCGGCGCACGCGGACGATGTCCGAATCGTGCGTTGTGATCTTCATGCCTGGCGCGACTTCCGTGCAGCAGGCACGCAGCAGCTTGGGTGATCCGGCCGTCCTTACGACGCAGATGCCGCAGGCTGCCCACGGCTTGAGATCCGGGTGATAGCAGAGCGTGGGAATCTTGACGTGGACCGATTTGGCGGCGTTCAGGATCGTTGTTCCGGCTGGAACCTCGACCGGGATGCCGTTGATTTCGAGTTGAACCATGTTAGCCATAAAGAAAAGACCTTTCAAATTATGCGCGATTGACGGCGTGGAACTTGCAGACCTCAAAGCACTGGCCGCACTTGATGCACTTCGTTTTATCAATCACATGCGGCTGCTTGCGTTCACCGGCGATGGCGTTAGCCGGACAAACCCGGGCGCAGGCGGTACAACCGACACACTTCGCCGCATCGATGGTGTAGCGAAGCAGGTTCTTGCATTTTCCGGCACGGCACTTCTTTTCGTCGATGTGCTCTTTGTACTCGTCCATGAAATAACGCAGGCTGGACTTGACGGGGTTCGATGCCGTCTGACCGAGTCCGCACAGGGAAGCGCGAGCCATGGCTTCGCTGATTTCCTGCATATTCTCAATGTCCGCATTGGTGCCATCGCCGTTGCAGATTTTTTTGAGGTAATCCAGCAGTTTGCGCCCACCGATGCGGCAGGGCGCGCACTTTCCGCAGGACTCGTCCACCGTGAAGTCGAGATAGAACTTGGCGATGTTGGGGATGCAGTCGTCCTCGTCCATGACAATGAGCCCGCCCGAGCCCATGATCGATCCGATCTTCCCAAGGTTTTCGTAATCGATCGGGGTATCGAGAAACTGCGGGGGGATCATGCCGCCCGAGGGGCCGCCGGTCTGGGCCGCTTTGAAGGCCTTGCCGTTGCGGATACCGCCGCCAATGTCGAAGATGATCTCGCGCAGCGTGGTGCCCATCGGCACCTCGATGAGCCCGGAGTTGTTGATCTTGCCGGTGAGGGCGAAGACCTTGGTTCCCTTGGAGGTCGCCGTGCCGATCTTGCTGAACCACAGGCCGCCCTTGGTTAAGATAACGGGGATGTTGGCCAGCGTCTCGACGTTGTTAATGACTGTGGGGCACCCCCAGAGGCCTTTGACGGCCGGGAAGGGCGGCCGTGGTTTCGGCATGCCTCGCTTGCCTTCAATCGAAGCAAGCAGGGCGGTCTCTTCGCCGCACACAAACGCGCCCGCGCCGAGACGGATCTCTATTTCGAAAGAGAACCCGCTGCCCAGAATGTCTTTCCCGAGCAACCCATATTCCCTGGACTGGGCGATGGCCGTCTCGAGACGCTGGATCGCGAGCGGATATTCCGCGCGGATATAGATGAAACCCTTGTCGGCGCCGATCGCGTAACCGGCGATGGTCATGGCTTCCAGAACGGAATGAGGGTCGCCCTCTAGCGTCGACCGGTCCATGTAGGCGCCCGGATCGCCCTCATCGGCATTGCAGACCATGTACTTCTGTCCGGCGGGCTGCGCGGCCGCGAACGACCATTTCTTGCCGGTGGGGAAGCCTGCACCGCCGCGCCCGCGGAGGCCGGACTTGGAGACCTCGTCGACCACCTCCTGCGGCTTCATCGTAAAGAGCACTTTTTCGAGCGCCTTGTAGCCATCGCGCGCGATATACTCGTCGATTTTATCAGGATCGATGACGCCGCAGTTGCGCAACACGATGCGGAACTGTTTCTGATAAAAATCGATGCCCTCAATCCCGACATTGATCTGGCTCTGCTTCTTATCGTAGAGCAGACGCGAGACGACGCGGCCTTTAACGATGTGCTCTTTGACAATGGTTTCGGCGTCTTCGGGTTTCACCTCAACGTAAAACGTGTCTTGGGGAAGAATTTTGACGATGGGGCCCTTCTCGCAAAACCCCAGACAGCCGGTACGCACAACCTGAACGTCGTTGACCAACCCGTTTGATATGACGGCGCTTTTCAGCGCGTTGAAGAGCGCGATGCCCTGATTGGATTCGCACGCCGTCCCGCCACAGACCAGAATGTACTGTTTATAACCCATGATGTTTGTTTCCCCGGTTAGCGGACAATGTCCATTGCTGGTTTGTCGCAAATATGGTTGTCGACGAGTGTCTTGCCGATGATGTGCGCATGAACGATCTGCCGTCCGGTCTCAGCGTCCACGTTGCCGTAAATCACGACGGGCATGTTCGGGGCAATCACCTCGACCGTCGGCTCGGAATGGCAGAGCCCCATGCAGCCGGTCTGGCGGACCAGCACATGGGTGATGCCTTTTGCGTCCAGCTCATCGATGATCGCGTTAAACGTCTCTTTTGCGCCTGCCGCGATACCGCAGGTGCCCATGCCAACAATGATCTGCGCATCCTTATGGGAGGGGTCGCGCTTTGCCATTGTCTTCTGTTTTTCATCACGCAATTTGCGCAAATCGTTCAGTGTCAATTTAGCCATGTTTTGGTTCCTTCATCCTCTTCAATACATCAAACCCTGTTCTTGCGATCTCAAAAAGGCGCCGGCCAAAGCCAAGTTGGCCGACTCCGTCAAGTTGCCGAGCGCATCGGCCAATTCGCCCCTTGAAACCTTGTACCCGTCCTTTGGCGTTTCCCGCTTCAGGATCAGATCATATGCGCCCTCGAACGTCATCAATCCCAGCAGCGTCGCGGGCAGGTCGCCCAGCGGCGGAGTGTCAATATGGTTGGCGTCAAACTCGAAAAACACTGTTGTTCCCTTACCCGGAGCCGACTGGACATCGGCCTTCCCGTTGACCGCCTCTGCGGTCTGATAGAGCAAGGGAAGCCCAAGCCCTACCCGGCGCCGACTATGTTTGCCGCTTTCGCTATAGAAAGGATCCTTCGCCTTACGCAGCGTCTCACGATCCATTCCCTTGCCGTTGTCCGCCACACGGGCTCTGATCGCATCCGGCCCCGTGTACACGTCAAGTTCAATCCGCGACGCCCCCGCCTCGATCGAGTTCTGCACCAGATCTGCGAGGGTGTCACAGACAGTGGCATGCACGGGAATCACCCTTTCCTGAATTTGGCAAGGATGCCCTGCAACGCTTCCGTTTTAACTTTGCCGAACACCTCGCCGTTGATCACCATGACCGGTGCCAGCCCGCAACATCCCAGGCAGCGAACGGCTTCGGCCGAAAACTCGCCGTCCGGAGTTACGGTGTTGAGACCTACGCCCAAAATCCCTTCAAGTTCCGCAATGATGTCCTCGCCGCCTTTCAAGTAACACGCGGTGCCCATACAGACCTGGATACGATTGCGTCCCGGCTTCTTCAATTTGAAGAAGTTATAGAATGTGACGACGCCATAAATTTTTGCCAGCGGGATTTCCAGCAGATCAGCCACTTCGAACGCCACTTCACGCGGAATATAGCCGAAAAACTGTTGCACCCGATGCAGAACCATGATCAGGTTTCCCGGCTTTTCTTTCCATTCGGCGATGAAGGCTTTCAGCTCGGGTGTCAGCTTCTGAACGCCTGCCGGGGGTGTCGGTGCATTGCTCACGGTTTACCTCCACGTTATCCCGGCCTCGAACCGTACCAAGGCAGGGGAGTTCCCAAAAAAAATAATCTAAGAAGTATGACAAAAGGGGGACAGGGATGCCAAGCCCAAAGAGAGGTGTTTTAAAAATTATTTCTGCCCGCTTTGCGGGTGTCCTGTCCGAGCGCTTGAAGAAGGGGAAAAAGCGGGAACACGGCACGACGTGCTCAAACGGCGGCCGGCAAAGGCGGCTTTAAGTGCCGCTGTTGAGAAGACGGAAAGGTCTGCCTCTGTCCACGCCGAACCGATGCCATCCAGTTGATGGGCGTCCGAAAAACGGAGGCAGGGAAGCCCCATGGTTTTGTCGCGCCAAACCGCGATGTCGGCGTGACGGCTCAGTTCCACCGCATCAAACCCCTCGCCGCCGGAGAGTCCCCCAAGTTGGGACGTGACACTGAAAACCGGACGGTCGATGTGCGCGGCGATAAACACCCCGCCCATCCGGTGAACGCACTCGCCCGTCTCCCGTATGGTCAGGCGGGTGGGCGCACCCAGCAGGCGCCACTCCAATTCTTGAACGTTCTCGTCCGCATCCACGACCGCCTGGTAACCGAAAACATCGGGGGGGTTCACGCGCTTTGGCAATGCGTTGTAACAGGTCTCGGTCATGGCGGCAGCCTGCCCAAGCGTATCGAAAACGGCGAGGCAGTGAACTTCCTCGGCGGTGGTGACTTCCATGCCGAACAGGCATCGGAAGGCTTCACGGCGGCAAGCTTCGGCCAGCGCCGGACTGTTGCGGGACGAGTTGTGATCGGCGATCATGATGCCGTCCAGCCCGGCACGTTTCGCGGCCCGTACGATCGCGGACGGCGAAGCGTCCAAGTCACCGCAGGGGGAAAGGCAAGAGTGGATATGGAGGTCAAATTTGAACACGGGGAGATAGTAAACCGTAACGCGCAAAGGGTAAACTGCAAATCGTGTTTTTCGGGTTGTTCAAAACGGTCCGCGCCGATATAATACGTTCCTGTTTTTCAGTTCATGCTAAATCACCAATGGACATTTAAGTGCGGTGTGGAAAGAAAGGTTTTATGACGGTTATTGAGGTGGCGGAAGCAATCAAAGCGGATGTTCTGGTCAAAGGGGAAAGTTGCCACAAGGCGGTCCGGCATGTGGTGGCCTCCGACCTGATGAGTGACGTATTGCTCGTGGACGAGGAGGACCTTCTGCTCTTGACCTCGTTGGCGAGTGATCAGGTTCTCCGCACGGCACAAATTGTGGGCGCGGTCGGCGTTATTCTTGTGAACGGCAAGCCGATGCCGTCGTCCATGGTGAACGTCGCCAATGACCTCCGCATGACGCTCGCCATCTGTCCGCTCGCGAAATATGACGCCTGCGTTGCGGTTCATGCCGCACTTAACCGGGCATGAGCGTCGTGTCCCAGAGTCCGGTCGCCCGCCACGTCAAAACCGGGGCTTACTTCGGCGTCGACAATGAACCGCTGGTCTTGCTCGAACTGATCCAGCGGCTTAAAGTGCGCGACGTGATGACTCCTAAACTGGTCACCGTGTCCCGGGATGCGCCGATGCGTGCCGCTCAGGAACTGATGCGAAAGAAAAAGATCAGCGGCATACCTGTGGAAGAGAACGGCCGCTTTTTCGGGCTTGTCAGCATCGACGACATTATCCGGGCACTTGGCGGCGGCTACATCGATGATCCGTGCAGCCGTCATATGACCACAAAACTGGTGGTCCTCGAAGACGACATGCCGCTCTCGTTCGCGTTGCGCTATTTCGACCGTTACTCCTACGGGAGGTTCCCCGTGCTGAACCGCGATCAGCGGTTGGTGGGCATCATTTGTCAGCGCGACATCAATCGTGTCCTGCTCGTGGAGTTGACGAGCGAGCTGAACCGGTTGGAGAGTGCGTCCGGACAGAACGTGATGCGCGACGGGTCAAGCAACATCTATGTGCTGCGCGAGTTCCCCATCTGCAAATACGATTTCGAGAGCGCCGGCAAGGCCGCGAATCAGATCAAGCAGATTTTGCAGGAGAAAAAGTTCCCGCCGAAAGACATCCGCCGTGTTGCGGTGGCCGCCTACGAGCTGGAGATCAATCTCTGTGTCCATTCTGACGGGGGGGTGCTCTCGTGGCAAGTGGCCAACGGACGGTCCGAAATCATTGCGCGTGACGCTGGGCCGGGCATCGAGGACGTGGAATGGGCCTGCCGGGACGGCACGTCCACGGCCAGCGAATGGATCCGGTCGTTGGGGTTCGGCGCTGGAATGGGGCTGGTGAACGTGAAGCGGGTGTCCGACGAGTTTGAGATCACCTCGAAGAAAGGCTCGGGCACGACCGTCAAATCTGTGATTCAAATCGGGAACACGCCGCCATGACCCTTCAGAACCTGATCCATGCGTGCGGCTTTGAACCCGTGCTGGTGGCGGCCCCGCAGACGGAGGTGACCGGCGCTTACACGTCGGATCTGCTCAGCGATGTGATCGCGCACTGTCCGGACGGGGCGGTGCTTGTCACCGTGCAGAACCACAAAAACACGGTGGCGGTCTGTACGCTTGTCGGCGCGCCCGCCGTTCTCGTGGTCCACCGCCGCGACATCCCGGAAGACATGCTCGATGCGGCCCGGCGCGAGGGTGTGGCGTTGTTACGCACGCCGCAAGACCAGTTCGCCGCTTCCTGCAAAATCGGCGCGGTGTTGGAGAAGACAGCCAAATAAGCGGGAAACTACGGGCTGGGCACGAACACGTTCAACAGCACGCCCGGCCGGATACCATAAAAAGAGGAGCGCTTTCCCTGTCCGAACCGTTCGTCCGCCACATCACCCTGATCGGCGGCTACGATCACAATGGCCGGTTTCACGGTCTCAGGAATCTGCTCTACGCGCGTCCAATAACCGACCCGCTTGTATTTGCGCAAATACCAGGGCAAAGGCCATGTGTCGGGTGTCGGCACGGCAACAGCAATAAGCGTTCCGTACCCTTGTGCCTTACTCGCCGCCTCTTCGACGGCGGCGACCAGATTCATCGCATCGCGTCCAGTGTGCGCATAGACAAACGGATTCCGCGGGTCGGCTGCCCAAGTGAAACAGGCGCGGCCTGCCATCCTGGCCTGCCGGCAGGCCAGGCCACCAACCAGTACGGCCACCGTCGCCAAACCGGCCACGCGGGATACGGGCCATGTTTGCCGGCACAGCCAGTCCACGGCGATACCGACCCCCACACCTGCCAGCAAGATATACCCGTGAAGAAACGAGAGCATACACCACGGCGTTTTGTACGGGATGGCGGAATATACCCCGGTCAGCACGAGCGTGTAAACCAACACGAAACGGACAAAACGGGTTCGGCGTGACGCCTCTGCGTCCCGCCTGCGCGGCCATACGGCTTCAACCGCCGCCAGCAGTGCCGGAACAAGTAACCCCGCCTCGCTCCAGACCGGACTGCGACCGTACTTGAACCAGAAAACGGCTTTCAGGTAGAACCACCACGGATGTTGATGCTCGGCGACCGTCGTGGCGCGTGAAAGATAGGCGGGAACCGTTGAGACTATCGCCTCATACACCCCTTTCGGATAAGTGAAAAAAGAGGAGAACAACACAACCGCGACAACCGCCGCCGATCCTATGGCCAACGCCGCATGCGGCGCGTTCCATGCCGCACGCACCCTCCGCCACCCGAATACCGCAACGGCTGCAACCGACATCGAAAAAAACGAAAGGACAACCGTCTCTTTGGTCGCAGCCGCCAGTCCCGCGAACATGCCGAATCCGATCGAATACCAGGCTGCCCCCGTTAAGGAGTGCCTAACGCCTTCCTGTGCGGCTTCCGCACCCGACCGCGCATGCGCATAGAGCCGGCCACACACCAACATCCCCGTCAGGAAGGTGACCAGCATCGTCTCCTGAATAAAAAAGCGGCTGTAATACGCCATCGCAGGCGATAGCGCAGTGAACAGTAACGCGCAAAAAAGGCCGATACGGTTTTGGAAAAGCCCGCCGTCCCCGGCACGTCCCAACCCCAGCATCAGAAGAAGTGTGAGGATGCTGAAACACACCGGCACAAGGCGGTAATTCCATTCGGTCGTTTCGGCGAACGTTTCCGCCGTCATGCGGCAAAACGGCAGCGCGGCAAAATATAAAACGGGGCCGTGGTGATCCGTCGGGTCGTAATGATAGGTCCCCGCCTCCATCAGAATGCCGGTGCGCACCGCCTGATTTGCCTCGTCTCCATGCATCGGCCGCTGATCAAGACACGGCAGACGCAGCGCTAACGCGCACGCCACAACACCGGTTAGAGCCACCAGCCATCCGACGCCTGACAAACCGATTTTGCCCATGCTCAACGCCCCCGTATCGGTCCGATCGGCGGCAGTCCGGCCGGCCTCTGCCGCATGAGCTGTTGCAGAAACGGCGCGGCGACCTGCCTCAGGATGTTGTTTTCTTGAATGCGTTGCGCAGCTTGACCTTTTCCAAGTTCAAGCGCCCGCTGCAGGGCGAACTGCATCTGCTGCTGCTGCTGCTTCATCGCGCACAGGGTGGCCATGTCGAGCCATGCCTGCCAATCGTTCGGCCGCAGCTGCAGGTACCGCGACAAGGGCGCGATCATTTTGTCGGCCTGTCCGGCCTCACCGTAAACCCGCACGACCTCAAGCAGCTGCTCGGGGGGCATATTCGCCGGCATCTGTTCAATCACACGGTCCATGGCCTTAACGGCGGCCTCGGTTTTCTTGAGAGTACTCAACAAACAACCGATCTCAAAAAGTTTTGTGACGGGCAGGTTTGGAAGCGTGACAAGCTGTTGAAGATAGTTCGCGGCCGAATCGTTTTGGCCGAGATCCCGGTACGCGAGAGCCAGTTCAAACGCATCTTCCGGCGTGAGCGTTTTGGCCTGTTGCGCCTTTGTCGTCAGCATGCGGACCTTGGCCTCGGTGTTGCGGATACGCTTAATGAAATCGGCAAAACCGAAACCGCGGTCGTTGTTGGGGTCACGGCGGTTGTATTCGTCAAGAATGTCGATGGCCTCCGCGTAGCGCGCTTGCGCCAGCAATACCTCCTGGATCAACCGGAAATTGGCCTCGGGACTTACGGGATAAAGCGTGCGGGCTTCCTGAAAGGCTTTCTCGGCCTCTGCCCGCAGACCGCGTGCCGCGTAAAGTCCGGCGATTGCGCTGCGCAGTTTGGAAAAGGATTTCTGGGCGGGAAGATCACGCCGGAAAGCGGCTTCGCGCAGCAGCCTCCGCGTATACCAGTCCCAAAACGCCATGTCGTCCTCCACGTTGCTGCGGGAAAGCTGCTGCTTCTCGGAGTTGATCTTCATGATCAGGCCATGCGGAGAAAGATAAGGGAACATCCACTGGATGACATAACTCTCTTCGATATAAAAAGCGTGACGGGCTTTGTTCTTCGCGAAAATCATATCGCATAAAATACCGTTGATCTCCATCACTCCCAACGCGCCGCTCACCTGTACACGCCCGTTCTCGATCGTGAGCGAGGCGTTTTTCGGCCGTTTGCCCGCCTGCACCTCATCGACATATATTTGGAAAGCGCGTGCGCTGTCGTCCGGCGTCGGGATCCATATCGGGTTCCCGTAAAGATCCCGCATGGTGGACATATAGGTGTTGTCCGCGAGCGCGTTCTGCGTGATCAGAAAGACGTCGGGCCTCACCTCCGCCGAATAGATCATGTACGTCGGCACAAAACGGCCCGGATCCGTACCGCCGAAAAAGATGGCGTTGGTTTCCATTGCGGGCGGGAAGAGCGGGTTGGGCAGGGGTTCCTCATCCGCCTCCAATTCTTCCATGACGGCTTCCGCCCCCCGCAACTGATAATTACCGAACTGCCAACCGAAATCGTGCCCGTTCTGTTCCGCGCCACTCATCGAAAAGACCAGATACTCGTTCGTATAGTTCTCATAAATCGGGATCGTGGCCACGAGCAGTCCCGCGCACACTAAAACCGCCCGCAACACCGGCAGCAACCTGCCCGGCAGCACCCCCCTGCGTGCCAGCGCCTTGAGTATCCGGTTACCCAACGTCAGCCCGAATGCCAAACCATACCCGATCCAAATCGCGAAAAGTCCGTGCGAACTCACAAACTTCACCTTCTGGATAAAGGCATCCTGCAAATCGCCTTTAATGTTCGCAAGAACCACTAACAAAACACTCATCACCAGAAATCCGGACGCCGTCGCGATCATCCACTGCTGAGTGACCATATCCATGTCGGAACGGAAATCAGTCTTTTTCTCGGCAATTTTCCGGAAGTAATACCAACCCACACCTAACGCGGCCAGAATCAGCAGCGCCAAGATTAGCGCGCTCACTTTGATGCCCAACCCCGGTTCACCCGGCCCCGACAGCATATGTATCAGCCCTTTGGCAAGAAAGACGCCCATCACGGCCATAACACCCGCGAGCGAAAGGCCAACCGTCATCCCTTCAGAAAGGCTGTGTGCCCGCCATGTCCTGAGAACGAACTCCTCCACTTGGCGCAACACGATGGCCACAACGCCGATCACCAACAGCAACAGAATCAGGCCGATCAGCAATTTGTCCATGCGCCACAGCGGTTCGCCGCCGACAAATTCGGAAAGCACCACAAGCAAGCAGGTCAGAAGGTAAAGTCCCGTCGCCACATACACCGCGCGGATGCGACGTGTCCCAACCCTGAAACTCCATAGCGTGAACGGAAGGAACCCCAGTGTTGCCGCAATAAGGGTGAACTGCACACGCAGATCGGTAAAATAGGTGCCGAGTTGGAAAAGGAATTTTTTCGTGAAAACATCGGACGGCGCCAGTTTTTCATACTGTCCGCGCGTGATGGCATGTTTGAAACCTTCCCATGTGCGGGGATACCCCCAATTCATGGGAGGGTTGCGCAAATCAGAGACGATCGGCATGTAGATATAGAAAGAGATGCCCAACTCGGCAAAAAGGGTAGTCAGCGCCACGCTGCGCCCGTTGGGCAACATGAACCCGGCCAGCCCGATGACGAGGAAATTCCAGATGACCGGCCACCAGAACCACCAGGAGGTCGGATGCGTCAAGCCGTTCATGCCGCCTTTACGCAGCAGCACATACACGGCGAGTTGGACTGCGGCTACAGGAAGCGCATAGAACACCCCGCGCGGAATCGTCGCGCTGAGCAAGAAAAGCACAATCAATGCGCCCGCCAGTCCGACAGTGGGCAGCGCCCAGTCGAACGGTACCCCCATATATCCCTGCGGGAGAACGGCACCCTTGATCGCAGAAAGCCGGAAAAAAAGAATCAGCAAAGCCGCCCCTGCCGCAATCACCCAAGGGAGTGTTTCTTTGTCATTCAGGCGTCCTTTATACGCATACGCACCGCCTAGGCAAAACGCGAGAACAAGGATTATTAATCCGGCAACGCTGGTGTAAACCCCGGGTGCAAGCAACGGCGCGTCCGTCGCCGCCACGGACACCTCGCGCGCGGCGGCTGTCGAAAACAAAACCAGTAACGCACCGAAACCGGCCACGCCTGCAGCGACCCAGGCCCCCTTTTGACTCAGTCCGCCAAGTTTTTCCAGCCACGTCGCCCACGCCGCGGCTTTTTGCTTTTCGCGCCCCGTTCCCTGCCCCGTGACTTTCCGGCACGCATCCAAAACCAGTGCTGACATCACAGCGAAGGCCACACACACGCCGCCCGTCACCAAAAGGGCCATCGACGGCACGGAAACCCTGGACAGCGGCATGAACTTTGCGTACGCCGGGCCGTTAGCCCCCGGCGCGGCTGGCAGAAATGAGCCGATCTGCAGCACATGCGCGGTCAGCAGAAACGGTATCCCCACCAACAGGAAATCACGGAACAGCCCGATGTCCCTCAGGAAAATCATCACGACCAGCGGAAGAGCCGCGAGCAACAGCACCTGATAATTCGTGAGCCCCAGCCCGAACACAAATGCGGTCAACCAAAGGATTTTGTCCGCCGGGCACCGCATCCAGCGATAGGTCAGCAGAAAAATCCACATGAGGAACAACGCGTTGAGCGTGTAGACCTCGACAATGGTCGCCTGCGACCACATGACCGGGCTGAACGCGAACACCAGGCTGCCGCCAACGCCTCCTGCCCAGCACAACAGGTCGCTCTCGCCTTGCTGGAAATCTTCCTCGCCTTCATGCGCATCCCGCATCATGTCCGAGGCCGAACGCGTTATCAGCATCGCCGTAAGGCCGGCTGCCAGCGCGGCGAATACCCCTGACATCAACGAGATGCTCCATGCGGGAGTCGGCTGCCCCCGGAACGTGACCCAGCTGAACAACCGCGAGAAAAGGTAGGCGCATATCGTCCAGATCGGATATCCGGGCGGATGCGGAACGCCCAGGTGATCCCCCGCCACCGCCAACTCGCCCGAATCCTCCAATGTCACGGAAGGCCCAAGCGTGAAAAAATAAACAAGGAATGAGATAACTGTCGCCGTCCAAAATGCGTTCCAGTCAATGCGCCTGAAAAAAACACCCTGGCGGGGATCGCCCCCAAAAAGCTTTTTTATCATAAAATTCTTCTCAATTCCAATGGAGTACCGCGATATAGGTATAATTTACCCTCGATTCAGTCCCCCCGCAAGGACAAGTTTTGAATCGCAAGAAAACTGCGACGTATGGCACAAAGGCGCCGATCCCGATACCGATAGCGATTTTGGGCGAGTGTCACTTCGCCAGCGCGACGATTTCACGGACAGCCTTCTCGCCGAGGTCACCGTATTCGCCGATCAAAACGCCACGCTTGGCGAGCCGCTCCGCAACCTGACGTCCCGCATCTGCCGCATCGATGCCGTACTCGGAGAGCCGCGTCGGCACCCCAACTTTGCGGAAAAAAGCCTCCATCTTGTCAATGGCCAGCGCGGCGCATACTCCTTCGTCAGCCTCATGTATCCCCCATACCCGCCGGGCACACTGCGCAAGCCGCTTTTGTTTACGCGTGATCTCGTGGCGGTGTACCGCAGGCATAATCGCCGCCAGCGTACGGCCGTGGTCGATGCCGTAGAGCGCCGTCAACTCGTGGCCGATCATGTGCGTCGCCCAGTCCTGCGCCTCCACCCCGCATCCCAGTGACCCGTTAAGGCCGGTCGTCGCGCACCACATCAGGTTCGCTCGCACCCCGTAATCGCGCGGCCGCTCTTTCACCTTCGGAGCTTCCTCAATCAGCGTCAGCAGCACCGCCTCGGACTGCCGCTCGGTCAACGGCGAGCACCCTATCGCGCACATGTACTGCTCCATGACATGCGCGAACGTGTCGATGATGCCGTTTTCGACTTGCCTTTCAGGCAGCGAATACGTGGTTTCGGGATCGAGTACGGAAAACTTCGGATACACCCACGGCGACGCGAACGCCAGTTTCTCGCCGGTCGAGTTGCGGGAGATCACCGCGAAGTCGTTCATCTCAGACCCGGTCGCGGGCAGCGTCAGTACCGACCCCAGCGGCAGAGCCGCCGTCACAGGCTTGCCCCCCTCCATGATCTCCCAGGGATCGCCCGTTCCGTACCGTGCCGCGACAGCGATAAATTTGGTCCCGTCCAAGACAGACCCCCCACCGACCGCCAGCAGGAAACCGACATCCTCGTCTTTGGCCTGGGCGGCGGCCTTCATGCAGGTCTCATACCGCGGGTTGGGCTCGACCCCCCCGAACTCGATCACCGCACGTCCCGACAGAGCCCGGCGCACCTGGTCATAGACACCGTTCCTCTTGATCGACCCGCCGCCGTAAGTGAGCATGACCTTGACCCCCTCAGGAATCAGCTCGTTGAGTTCAGCAATCATTCCTTTGCCAAACACAATCTTCACCGGATTGAAATACGTGAAATTTTTCATCGGACAGTCCCTTCCCATGCTCATTTTGTGGGCGGAGCCACACAGAGTTGCACCACCGCTTCGCGCACGCGGGCGGATTGTTCGCCGCTCATCGCGAGATAGCGATGCTGGCCTTTCCCGTCCCGCGCCGGCCGGAACCACGTGGCTCCATTGTCCTCGACCGTGACGGTGCCGCCAGGCGAAAGCGTGAAGTACCCGCACTCTGGATATACCGCATACAGAAGCGCGGTCGGATCCCACGTAGGCCGATTGTGCGGCGGCGGCATGTAGAGGGTGTAAGCCTCCTTGAGCGGGTGATGCTTCACATACGCGAATCCGCGTTCGATCACCTCATGGGGAAAGGCCGCCGCCACCCCGATCTCAAAACCGCTCCAGACCACCGGCGAGGGCCAGTTTTTCGCGAGCGCCTGCGCGGCAGGCATGTCGTTGATCACGTTGTATTCGAGGGGCCGCGTGTCCCAGTTCACCGTCTGGAAAGCGCCCGCCATGATCGAGAGCACCTTCACCTTCTTCGCGATGAGATCGCGTCCGCTGAGCGGTGTGTGACCGTCGGGGTGCGACTCCAAGAGACGCCGGAAATTGGTGAAAAATCCCACCTGTACCAAGGTGACGCTGTTGTCCGGTTCGGCGGCAAGCAGCTTCCTGATCAACCCGACGGCTTCGGGCGCGTCTTCGCCGCGCATGAGGTCGTGCGGATACCGCAGAGAGCCGTCGTCGTTCTTAACATCGGCCAGCGGGTTGAACTTGCCCGGTTCGGGCGTCACGCCGCCTTTCACGACGCCGATGGGAACATCGGGACGCCCGTAGAAGGTGTTTACGGCGTCCACAAAAGCCGCGGCCTGAGGATGATCCTTGGTGATCGTCACGGCAAGCAGCTCAACCTCGCCGCGCGTCTGCAGGGTGTGGATCATACACAGCGCCATGACGTCATCGACATCGTTGCCCATGTCGGTATCGAAGATGAGTTTGACCGGCGCAGCACTCAAGAGCGAGACGGCGAGTAAGAGGATCGGCACGGATATCATCAACGCATGCATGTTTCTCCTGATGGTGTTTGATTTCCTTCGTATCCGGTTCAGATCTCCGAGAGCGTTTTAGTCAGGTAACGGTGGCTGGCCTCGATAAGTCGCTGCCCCTCTTCGGTGCCGAACTCGCCTTCCGTCTCCAAGGAAACCACGCCCGTGTAACCGCATTTTTTCAGCACCTGCAGACAGCCGCGGAGATTCACCTTGCCTTCCCCCAGCGCCACACACGTTGCCCCCACCACGTCCTTCACATGCATGTGCACAACGCGATCGGCAACGGCTTTCAGCGTAATCACTTCGTCCTGACGCTGCCCGAAGGGCGTCCAGGAATAACCTCCGTTGGCCGTTTCCACATAGGTGGCGCGATGGACATTGGCGGTGTCGTAATTGATCCCCAGCCATTTCGACGACGACAGGGCCAAGATTTTTTTCAACCCGTCCGCAGTGAGGGAGAACGTCCCGTGCGGCTCGATAGCCAGATATACCTGGCACTTTTCCGCCACTTCCAGAATGGCCGCAAGACGTTCAGCCAACACCTTCAACGCATCGGCTTCCGTCATGGAGTCAGGTTTTTTCCCGTCGCCCGCATGGACAACGGGAATCCCCGCCTCCTTTGCCCACCGGATCGTCTGCGTGATTCCCTCAACGCTTTTGGCATCAGGTATAATGGCGCCGTGCAGCGACCAAAGCCCCGTCACCCCCTTGAAACCGTATTTGTTCACGGTCTGGACAAATTTTTGAGGATCATCTTTCGAGGCGTCGACGTGCGGACACCACGGCCCGGTCGCCTGCGTTTCGACATACTCGTAGCCCGCGCGGCGGATCCTTTCCAGAGCCTCTTCTAAGGGTTGCTTCCTAAAGGTCACCGTGCCGCAACCGATCTTCATGGAATTTTTCCCCTGCTCCGCGCCCCGGGCGGACAGGCCGCCGACCGCCGCGAAACCCGCCACGCCAAGCGTGCCGGCAAAAAAACCGCGCCGTGTAAACCGCCGATTCCCTTGCGTCATCATGTTCTTTCCCTTTCCGGATTTAGCCGATTTCCCATCCCTTACGGTAATTCCCTTTAAACAAAACATCCGCTTCCGGAGCATTCGCCGCTTTCATGTTGGCCGCATCCCACTGGATCTTTTTGCCGACACGCAAAGCCACGTTGCCGAGCAGAACCAATTCCGTCAAGCGCGCGCCGTACTCGAAACTCGCGCTCGCCGCCGGACCACCCTTGCAGGCGGCCAACCAGTCGGCGTGATGCCCTTTCACCCGCGGCAAAGACGGCGCAGGACGCGTGTATGCCTTGTGTAGCGGCAACGGCAGCAAACGCGGCGTACCGGCCCAGCCGGGACAGTTTATGAACCCCTTGTCGCCGACAAACAGAATGCCGTTGCCCCTCTCGCCCAGACGTTGCCGGGGATCGTCGGAATCAATACCTTCGGGAACAGGAGGGCGCAACCCGCCATCGTACCACGTCATCTTCACAGCGGGCATGTCGCCGCGCGGCCCGAACTGATACGTGTAGAGACCGCCGAGCGACGTCACTTCGCTGTCGACCGCCGTTGCGACAGCCTCCACGCTGAGCGGGGCTTCCAGTTTCAGAGCCCACACGGCCGGATCCATGTTGTGGCACGCCATATCGCCGATGGACCCGGTCCCGAACGCCCACCAGCCTCGCCAGTTGTACGGCGCATACGCCGGATGATACGGGCGATACTCACGGGGGCCGAGCCAGAGATCCCAATTGAACCCCGCAGGCACCGGAGGCGTTTCTTTCGGACGTCCCGGACCATTTGTCCATGAAGCCGCATCGCTCCACACATGGACTTCGCGCACCGGCCCGATGGCGCCATCCCAGATCCATTCGCACGTCATGCGGATACCCGACCCCGAATGCCCCTGGTTTCCCATTTGCGTGGCAACGCCTGTCTCTTTGGCAACCTTTGCGACCAGACGGGTTTCCCAGATGCTGTGGGCGAGCGGTTTTTCGCAATAGACATGCTTGCCCATCTTCATCGCCGTGATTGAAATCACGGCATGCGTATGGTCGGGAGTCGCGCAAAGAACGGCGTCGATCCCCTTCTCCTTTTCGAGCATGACGCGGAAATCCTCATACTCGGCGCACCGGCATTTGGCCGACGTTTTTGAATAATGCTCATCGATCAGGGCCTTAACCGGCTTTCGTCCGGCCACGCAGTGGTACCAGAACCCGTTCAGGTCACTCTGTTCGGCCACATCGCACACCGCGACGATCCGCGCCTCGGGCTCATTCAGCAGACTTTTGACATTGGAGAGCCCCTGTCCTCCCGCACCGATTATCGCGACATTCACTTTCTCGCTCGGCGCGACAAACCCGGGGCCGCCCAACACGTGCCGCGGCACAATCGTGAACACGGACGCAGCGGCAGAAGTCCGCAGAAACTCTCTACGAGGCACCGGCAATGTTTTCATTTGGCCCGACAAGTCCGTCATTTTGTTTTTTTCCTCATAAGGGATTCTTATTATAAAATGCCTGCGATGGCGTCAACGCAATTCGACACGCCATTCGGCAGCAGAGTCAGAGAGTGTTGACCTCGATCACCCCCGTCGACAACTGCCCCTCTGAGGGATGTTCCGCCACCAACCGGATGAGACCGGGGCGGCCCGGCCGTACCCGTGACCTCGGCACGGTCAATTCCATGATCCCGGTGATCGAGTTTTGTGTGTAATCCAGACCGCTGAACGTCAGAACGGCATCCCCTTCACGCACCGTCCACTCCTTCCTGAGAATGTCAGCGGTATACGTCAGCACCGCTGTTTCGTCCAAAAACACCTTGATTAGCGCCGTCACCTTTGTGTTCCATACGTTCATTTCCGTCACATGAAGCCAGCGGAAAGTGACCGTCGCACCCGGCTCGTCCGCCGATACCGGAAGGGTTTCCCATGCCAATTTCTTCTTTCCCCCGGGCAGACTCATCATACGGCTTTTCGCGGCGCCGAAAAAATAGTGCCCCGAACGAAGGGCATCGGCCTCCAGCGTACGTGCCCAGCCGTTCAGCCCGCAAAAAATCTGTTGCCGCCTCTTCCATCGCGCGGCCAGCCGCTCCTGATCCAGCGACGCTTCCGGTGAGAAGGCTTCTGACCGCGCATACCCGAGTATCGCATCCAGCAGACGCGTCCCCTCGGGCGTGTCCGTCAACACATCCAACCCGCAGGCGCGGATCAGCCGTCCCTTGCCGACACGCGCCTGGCACAAGTAAACCGAATACCCGTCAATCCCTTCGCCGACCATGAGCGGTTCGGCGCCGCAGAACCCGTTGCCAGGCTGCAGAAGTTCCGGACGCTTGACGATGCGGAACCAAAGCGGGGAGAGTGTGCCGTCATGGGGGAAATCGCCGAACACCGGATGGCGTGCCATGGCCGTGCCCATCTGATTTCCAAGCAACCACCAGCCAAGCTGCACATTGTCGGGCGCCTTGCACCGGTCGAGCAGCACGACCCTCCGTCCAGCCGAAAGGCTTGCCCAAGCTTCGGGATCATCTTCCGACGCGATGAGAACCTGTGCCGCGTCACCCTCCGGCATCCCGACGCGGGCAAGCCCGGGATAACGTGCGGCCAGCGCGGGGTAAACACCCCGTGTCGCCGCCATGCGGGAACCGTCTTTCGGCTCACGCTTCGGGAAGAGCCAGAAATCCCACCGGTTGGCGATTCCGGCCTCCGCCGGTAGGGACGCCTCCCCGAGGCGTCCGCGGACGGTTCGGGGAACCGTCCCTACCAGTTTCACGTCCAGCACCGCATGAACCGGCTTGTCTAGACTCGGGATCATCAGCACCTGCTCGGACAAAAGCCGCGTGGCCCCCAACTCGACATCGCCGCCAGCGCATTCGCCTTGCGCAAGGATCCGTTTGTCCGCACGCAAGGTCCATGCCACTCTTGTATCCTTAAGCGGTTCGTCACCGTAATGCGTGATCCAGAAACCGGCCTTTACCTTGTCGCCGGCGACCGCGATCCGTAGGTCGGTCTCGGTCTTGAGCAGAATCGCCGCCGCCCCGTTGAATATCCGGAACTCCTCTGGGGTGAACCCGCCGGGTTTCGGTTGCCAAAAGGGGTCGAAAAGACCCTGGGCACGGAAAAGGACATCGACGATCGTCCAGAAGCAATAGCCGTCGCACGTCGGATCGAGCCGGGCCGATTCGATGCCCTGCTTCTGATAACACCGCTGGAGCGCGTGCGCTGCACCGATACAGGCGTCGCCCCAAGCGCGGGACAAGCCAAGACGCTGAAGCGTGGCCCCGTAGCTCTTCAGATCGCGGGGGGCGTCATACGCGCCGGAGAAAAGCGGCTGCAGCCGCGGATCGCTGTTTACCGCCAGATTGAGATATTCATGGGTGATATAAGGAGCATCGCAGACAAAGCTGCCCAAGGGCCAGGGCCGAAGCGGCCCGGTGCGGAAGTCGGAATTTTCGCGGGTGTTCTTCCCCCCGTCTTGGTGCAGGGCCAATAGCTGCGGGGCCAGTTTCTTGACCGTTTCATACAACTCGCGGTCGAGCGGTGAACCGAGGTGCCCTTCATTCCCCATGCTGCATGTGGCCAGCGACACGTAGCGCTGATAATGCGTGATCAGCTCGATGAGGTCGCCCTTCGGATCATAGGGGAACGCCTCGGCAACGGACTTCCCATAGTAAGGCAGCTCGGGTTGAATCAGGATTCCCGCCTCGTCGGCGGCCTCATAAAACTCGGGCACTTCACAGTGCGTGTGCAACCGGACATAGTTGAATCCGGCGGCACGCGCAATCCTGAGATGTTTGAGGTGCTCCTCGCGTGACGCGGGCGACACCAGCGTGATCGGATAAATATGGTCATCGCCAAATCCCCGGATGAAAAACGGCTTGCCGTTCAGGAAGAACCGGTCACCGCGGACTTCGAGTTTCCGTACGCCGAAACGCTCCGTCCAGACATGGATCGGCGTGTCGCCATCGCACAGCGTGATCTCCGCCACGTACAGACTCGGATGTTCCGGCGACCAAGCGCGGAACGGATCAAGGGGTACCCGGCAAACCGCATCGGCGCTCTGTTTCGCGTCGTCAAAGGTGACCGCGGCAGTACCGGCTGCCGACTGGATCTTTACCCTCAGGACCGGATTTCTCAGTTTCTGTTCTGCCGTGGCATATGACACCGTCGCGTAAACCACCGCCTCCCGCCGGTCGAAATCGCCCGCCACCCGCACGCTGTCGATCCATGTCACAGGTGTGGCCTCTATCTCCACGTCGCGGTACAGCCCGCCCGCGCGATGCCGCCAACTCGTGCTCCCCTTACGGCTCGGCAGGTCGTTGCGCACCAGGGCAACCACCACAGCATCCTGCCCCGGCGAGACACAATCGGTAATGTCATACGTGTAAACGCCGCAGTACGTGTAGTCGTGGGCGACCGGTTTGCCGTTCACCCAGAACCAGCCCAGGGCCCTCACCCCGCCGATTTTCAACCAGATGCGTTTGCCCTGCCACGCTGCGGGAATGGAAACCGCCCGGCGGTACCAGGCCGATCCCATATAGACGTTCCGCAGGGGAAACACCCCCGCGTCCCATTTGCAATCCCACGTCTCGCTCATGCCGGGCACACCCACGCCTTGGGCTTCCCAACAGGCGGGCACCTTGACGGTTCGTTGACCGGGCCAAACGGCTCCAGGCCGCATCCACCCCGCAGCAAGCCCGTTGGTCTGAGGATCGGTCGCGAACTCCCATTCTCCCCGCAAGGAGAGCACCTCCTGCAACGGCGGCCTCACAACCGGATTCACCACTCCGGGCCGCGCCGCACGGCCGCCCCACGCGTCTGCCCGGGGCACCGAAGGCTCGGGGGCGGCCCGGACCGCACACCCAAGAAACGCGGTCACCAAAACAGCAACGGGCTTCGTCATCTTCATCTGATCACCCCCCCCTTTTTCGCGTAGCATCAATGCAAACCCGCATAAACGGCCCAACCCTTTTTTCTCAAAAAGACTGACTGCCGAATTTTGTCATCAGCACACGCGCGACCGCCACTTGTGAACCTTCACACTCCAGCAGTTCCTGCAGAACAGCCCGAATGTCGCCCCACAAACCGATGTAAGCGTCCGATAGGGCTTGCCGCACATTTTGCGGTTCCGCGAGATGCCGCTGCACCGCATAGGCCCGGGCCAACAGCACCACCGACTCTTCGAGCGGTTGCCGCGACGCATCGAACGCCAACCGGGAGACCAAGCGCCTGGCTTTCCGGTAAGCCTGTGCCGCCTGAAGCCGCAGTTCGGCTTCCCGTGCCTGCGCGCTTCCGGGCAACAACTGCGGCTGATCCAATCCCCGCCCACGCAGGAAAAGGGTGCGCACCGCACACTGAGGCACACTCAAAAAACCCTGCCCGACCAACCGGTTCATCGCATCATACGTGGCTTGTGTCACAACCTCAATCAGGGGAACACGGGGGTGTTTTCCAAACCAGTCGGCACCGATCTGCTCCGCACACGCCGCCGCTGACCGGAGGTCGCCCTCAAGCACCAACAAAACCGCCTGTGCGCCCGCCTCCGTTTTCCGCATTTCACACGACACCATTCTTTCGCCCAAGCGCGCCGACACGGCGGCTGCGAAGCCCAATTCGGGATCGACCGCCCTCAGCGCCTCAAACGAGGGGTGCGGCACAGGGGACAACGCCGGGGAGCCACACGGCACGACCGCCTCTAAACGCTGAAGAAAAGCCGACCGTCCAGTCCCGCAGGTTTGACGTTCGAGACCCTCCCCTCCGCCGTCCAATACGCCTTCGGCCAATAACCTTTTTTTCGCCAGGGTGCCGACCATCCGTGCTTCGACGCTATCTTCCGTGACAAGGTTGACCACCGTGACGCTGCGCACCTGATTTTTACGCCACGCGCGTGCCACACGCTGTTCCAACCGCGCCGGGCTCCACGGCAAGTCACAGTTGATGACCACGCTTGCCTGTTGCAGGTTGAGCCCGACACCTCCGGTGTCTGTCGACAGAAACACGCGGCATTCCGGCTCGCTCTTGAAACGCAGGATCTCCAGCCGCCGCTTTTGCTGAGGCACAGCCCCGGTATGCCATGCGAACTCAACTCCCATCTGAAGGCACACCTCACGGACCAACATCAGCATCCGCTCCCACTCGGAAAAGAGGAGCACTTTCACCCCAGGCGCAGAAAGGGCGCTCTCCAAAAGGTTTTGGATCTCGACTAATTTCGGACAGGCCCTGCACTCTGGGTCAAGAATGAACGGCGTGTCACAAATCATGCGCATCATGGAAAGCTCGCGTTGCAGCCGTTCCGATTCTTGCCCCGACAGCGCATGTTCGCGCGCGTGCGCAACGAGTCTAGCCACACGTGCCGCATGAACCTCGTACCGTTCCCTCTGTTCCGGGGTCATGGGCACATGGACGGTACGGTCGACGCGGTCCGGCAACTCGTTCTCGACCTCAGCCTTACGTCGGCGCAACAGATAAGGTTTGAGGCGTTCGCGCAAGTGTTGAAGGTTCTGGTAGCCTTCCGGCCGCCCGTTGGCGTTGAGCACATAGAAGTCGCGGTTGAACCGGAAAAGGGGGCCCAACACCTCGGGATCAACAATCGACATCAACGAAAACAGTTCATCGATCCGGTTTTCCAGCGGTGTGCCCGTCAGCACGAAAACATAGCGGCTCTTGAGCTGTTTGACCGCTTGCGCGGTCTGGGTGTCCCAGTTCTTGATGCGTTGCGCCTCATCGAGAATCACGCAGTCCGGCTTGAGGACGGTGTTGACGAGGGACACGTCGCGCAGAATCTGCTCATAGTTCGCCAGCGTGAAGAAGGCCGCATGCCCATAGGTGGCCTTGCGCGTTTGCCGGTCACCGAAAACAAGCCGGTACGGCAGGTCAGTGAACAGGCGGATCTGCTCTTCCCACTCGGTCTTGAGCGAAGCCGGCGCGACCACCAGCACACGCTTGACTTGCCCCAACCTGAGCAGCAGCGCTGCAGCCGCAATAGCCTGCGCGGTCTTTCCAAGCCCCATCTCATCCGCCAAAAGCGCCCGTTCCGTGAAAGCCAGATGCAACATGCCTTCGCGCTGATAGGGCAACAGCGGCACTTTTGTCTCATGCGCGGGATAGTGTCCGGACCGCACCTGTTGCTCATAGGCCCGCCTCAGGCGGATTCGCTCCTCGCCGCGTGCTTGCCGCTCAACCCACGGGGCAACCTCCTGAGAGACGCGCAAGGCGGAGCGGCCCGACTTCGTGAACGCCGCAAGGATTGCGTCCTTGGAAAACTCGGGGAGCGCCAACCCCGTGGTATCGAAAAACGCCTGCACCCCGGAGGGCAGCGTGTTCAGGTTGCGCTCCACCATCAACCGCCCAGCGGTCATATCCGGAACAAGATCCACACGGGGCGATCCAGACGCCTCGGTCTCCCGGACGAGAAACGGATCGGTCCTCAGCCAGCGCAACACACCCTCAACATGCTTGCAGGTTCCAAGGCCGTTCACCCGGAAATCGACGCACGTGCATGAACAGGCCAACGGCTTGAGACTGCGCAGCTCCACCTGATAGGTCTGACCGCTCGCCGATGACGTCACGCTGAAATTCGAGAACACCGGGAATTCCGGCGTCAGATTCCTGAACTGCATGGCCTCTTTGGCGGCACGCGCCCGGCGCCGGTTGATCTCGTCCTGATCCGTCGTGCGCCAGTTGCTCACCGGCGGAAGAACAGATCCGGAGTCCTGTTGTGGAACGGAATCGAGCATACTTCCCCTCATCCGGCTCAAAAGGAGGCCGACACAGCAAGCGACAACGGCCCACTTCCACCGGCATCCTGTTCCACCACATCGGGAAGTGCCGTCACACCTCAAGTGCCGAAAGGCTGTTGAGCCATTCCGCTTCTGCTTCCGGCTGCCCGTTCGGCACCACCAGCGAAAGGGTCAGTCGCGAAGGCTCGAACACATCCTCCGCCACACGCCGCACGTCATCTGCCGTCACAGCCCGAAGCCCTGCAATCGTCTCTTCCGGATCCACCATGCGACCGTAGTTCAACAGCGATTCGCCGATGTACATCATCTGGCTGCCCGAGCCCTCCAGTCCCAGCCGGAACGTGCCGAGCAGATAGTCCTTTGTGCGTTTCAGCTCGCGGGCACCGACCTTCTCGTCGATCACCCGCCGGATCTCTTTTGCGGTCAGCTTCAGCGCCGCCACGGCACGCTGCGTATCGAACCCGCCACTGACGGCAAACACGCCGGTTTCCTCAAACAGCTGGAAACTCGACTGGATCGAGTAACACAGGCCATGCCGTTCGCGCACGCTCTGAAAGAGCCGAGAGCTCATGTTTTCGCCCAGCAGCCCGTTCAAGACGCGCAAGGCATAACGCCGGTCGTCATGCCGCCCGAACACGCGGAACCCCACCACCGCGTGAACCTGCGCGATCTCCTTCTGCACCAGCGATAACCGTTCCTGAGGAACCGTGGCATCTATTTTTTCAAAACCCAAACCGTTCGCGCTTCGCGCGCCACCCACCGCGTGTTCAACGCAAGCCACACACGCCGCGTGGTCGAGGTGCCCCGCAAACGCGAACACGGTGGCACTGGGGGCATACGCCTGCTCCTTGTACCGCAGCAGTTTCTCGCGCGTCATCTTGCGCAGCGACCGCGCATCGCCAGAAAGCGGAAGTCCAAGCGCGTGCCCTTTGAACATCACTTCCTGCAATTTCTCCTGCACCAGATGCTGAGGCAAGTCCTGATACATCTTGATCTCTTCCAAAATCACGTCGCGTTCGCGGTTGAAATCGTCCCCTTTGATCGCGGCATTCAGGTACATGTCCGACAACACATCAAAGGCCTGCCGCAGATATTCGTACGGCAGCCGCGCATAGTAACAGGTGCTTTCTTCCTGCGTGAAGGCGTTCAGGTATCCCCCGCGGCCTTCGATCGCCTGCGAGATGGCCAGCGCCGAACGCTTCGGGGTGCCTTTAAAAAGCATGTGCTCAAGGAAATGACTCGCGCCGGTCTGCGATATTTTTTCATGCCGTCCGCCGACGCCGACCCAGATGCCGACCGACACGCTCTCCGCATCCGCATCGGGTGCCGTCACGACCGTCGCCCCGTTTTTCAGAACGGTTACCTGAACATTTCTCAACATATAAATCCTATGCCACTCCAAGGTCACCAACAAAAGCAACCGGTGTTCTCCCAACGCGTCCCGCAGAGGAGGCACGGCGGGCAACTCCAACACACGTTAACCCCCCGCCGCCGCTTTCATGGCGGCGAGCGTCGTCTTGCCGTCGTAAAGGGCTTTGCCCACAATCGCGCCGATAAGGTTCGCGCAGCCCAGCGCTTTCAGTGCCGTGACATGTTCCGGAAAGCTCACGCCGCCCGAAGCGATGATGTCACACGAGACCGCCCCGCACATCTGGCACATGGCCGTGAGGTTGGGGCCACCCAACATGCCGTCGGTAGCGGTATCCGTATAGATGATCGTCCGGACTCCGGCGGACTCGACCCGTTTTGCCAAATCCGTCGCACGCGTTTGAGTGGTCTCGACCCAACCCTTGACCTGGACAAACCCATCGCGCGCGTCAACGCCCACAGCAATGGCATCGCCGAAGCGCCGAACCAACGCCGCCAGCGCATCGAGGCTTTCCAATGCGCGCGTGCCGATGATAGCGCGGGCCACGCCTGCTTGCAGCAAACTTTCAATGTGGGCGTCTGTCCGCAGCCCCCCCCCCACCTCGACGGGAATGCCGACTGCCTTGACAATCCGGGCAATGACTTCCGCATGTTTAGGCTCGCCCTGAAACGCGCCGTCGAGGTCCACCACATGCAACTGCCGGGCCCCCTGCTCCAGCCATTTCCGCGCTTGAACCACAGGGTCGTCAGAATACACCGTCACGTCCTCCGCCCTACCCTGGCGCAACCGCACACACTTGCCATCCTTCAAATCGATCGCCGGTAAAATGATCATATCCCTGCACCCATCAAATCTTGCCCTTGCTGGAGGGGATGCCCGTTTCGCGCGGGTCGCTCTCAACGGCCATGCGTAAGGCGCGTGCGAACCCCTTGAACATCGCCTCGCAAACGTGGTGCGCCTCATCGCCATAGATTTGCCGGAGATGCAGATTCATGCGGCCCTCGACCGTTAACGCGCGGAAAAACTCTTCCAGCAGTTTCACCTCGAAATCGCGGACCTGCATGTGCTTCATCGCACTCGCAAAAACCAAAAACGGGCGGCCGCCGAGATCCAGCGCCACCTCGCAGAGCGCCTCGTCCATGGGCAATTGGAAAAAGCCGTAACGCCGGATGCCCCTCCGCTCGCCGAGCGCCTGATTGAGACAAGAGCCGAGCACCAACCCCACATCTTCAACCGTGTGGTGATAATCCACATTGACGTCACCCGTCGCCCGGACGTCCAGATCGGTCAGCGAATGGCGCGCGAAGAGTTCCAGCATGTGATCCAGGAAACCGATTCCCGTCGCCACGTGGCAGACACCTGCCCCGTCGAGGTTCAGCGTCACCGCAATGTCCGTCTCGCGCGTCGTGCGTGTACGTGTCGCTGTGCGTGCCATGACTCGCCTCCGTTTCACGCCTCGCCGCCATCCGTCGGCGCGGGCTCTTCCTTGGTTTTCCCTCTCGCCAGTTCGCGCAACCGGATGATCCAGATGCACGCCTCGTACAGGATACACATCGGTAGCGCCATCAGGACCTGCGAGACCGGGTCTGGGGGCGTTAACACCATGGCGATAACAAAGATGATTACGATCGCCAAGCGTCGCCTCGTGCGCAACACCTCGGAAGGGATGATCCCGATCCAACCGAGCACCAGCAACAGTAAAGGCAACTGGAAGGCCAACCCGAATGCAATGATCGTTTTGATCACGATCTCGACATGCTGGTCCAACGTCAAGATTTCGACCTTCACCCCCATCCACGCGTTGACTTGCTGCAACACGCGGAACGCGATATTCAGCGTTTGTTCATAAGCCATCCACACACCGCCGCCAAAGAGAACGGTAGAGGTACAGAGGCTGAAAACGATGATCGTCCGCTCGCCTCGTTTCAGGCCGGGGAACACAAACCGGAAAATGAAGAAAAGCAGAAAGGGCAGACTGAGCGCCGTGCCGCCCCATAGCATAATTTTGAGAAGAATATCAAACCCGGCCGTCCAGGTTAGCCCTTGAATCATACTTTGGGCCTGTTGGGCGGGTGCCATGAGCCATTGGGTGATCCGCGGCGCGAAGGGAAGGATGGCAATCTCGCAAAGAACCCAAACAACCGCGCAGTGTATCACACAATCGCGCAGTTCGATCAGGTGTTCCAGAAAAGGCCGCGGTGGGTCATCGTAGTCTTCCGCACCCATTCCCGATTTCGGCTTCAGTGAAAACCGGCCGATCTTCATGCCCGGTCCTCCGTGTGCGTTTCAGGAGCAGAACCGTCATCGGGCGGCATTGTCGAGTCCGGGGTTCCTGAACCCGAATCGGAAGACCAGCTCTCGTCTTGACTCTCGTTACCGGGATAGTCTGAGGCGTCCGGATACGGGTTATCGTAAGCATCGGACGTGTCCGGCGGAACCGGCGTATCAGGTGGAACCACAGGCGTCGGCGGGAGACTGCTCGAAGGCGTCTCCTGGTCCATATTCATCAACTGATCTTTGAACTCGTCTGCCGCACGACGGAACATTTCCATCGTGCGGCCGAGTTTACGGGCAATTTCGGGCAAGCGCTTGGGGCCGACCACGATCAGGACGACCACAAACAAAACAACCCACTCGCCTGCGCCCACCGAGCCGGTCAGGAACGCCACACTTGGAAAATACGCCATACCTGGAAGCTCCCGACCCCCGTCCGCTTATTTCTGGAACAGTGCGAACTCGCCACGGCGGTTCAGATGCCACGCTTCTTCGCCCGAACCGGCGACAGCGGGTTTCTCCTCGCCATAGCTGCGGGTCTGAATGCGGTCGGCCGAAATCCCGAGATTGACGAGATGGGAACGGACCGACAAAGCGCGGTTCTCGCCCAACGAAAGGTTATACTCGTTGCTGCCGCGTTCATCGCAATGGCCTTCGACGACCAGCACATGCGAGGTGTTTTGCTGCAGGTGCTGTGCGACCTGCTCAACTTTCGCAACCTCGGACGGGGGCAACGCGTAACTGTCGAATGCGAAATAGACCGGGGAAAACTTTACGCCCTGCACCGCCTGAAGCGTATCCTCAAAGCGCGAACCGCTCACCAGATTGCCGCTCTCGTCGGTCACTCTCGACAGATCGGTGTTCTCCAGCAAGGTCGGGTCGCCCACCCCTCCCGCCAGTTCAGACTTGTCCTTCTGCCACGGCCAACGCCACCCACCCGCCTTTGTACGGCAACCGGTGTCAGTAAGAACCAACGCGCCCATCAGTGCAACGTTGACGACGACGACGGAACGAATATGCATGTGTGAACTCCTATGAACCTTTTAACGATTAGACCAATCCGGGGACATCCAGTTTCCGGCAAGGTTGATTAAACGTACCGCAGGATCCCCCAGAGTGTCAAGAATGTAGAGCGAGGAACGGTTTGAGCAGACGATGTGCCGCCCGTCCGGCGCCCACGAAGGGTGCTCGTAATCGCCTGCGGAAGCCAGAAGCTCGCAGGACCCTTCATCGGCACGCGGGTCAAGCACCGCGATCCGGTATCCGCCGCCGCGTTTGGTCGCATACACGATCTTGCCTTGGGCACTCCAGTCCGGATTGACGTTCTCCGACCCCCTGTACGTCAGTCTGCGCGACTGCCGGGTTGCCACATCCACGATGTAGAGCTGCGGCGCTTTCGTGACATCGCTCACATAGACGATCCGGCGCCCGTCAGGCGACCAGCAGGGGCTGGCTTCCGCCCCGTAGCTTGTCCGGGTCAACCGCACCAACTGTCCGGAAGCCAATCCCAACACATACAGTTCAGGATTCCCCTGATAAGATAGAATGAGGGCCGCCCGCGAACCGTCAGGGGAAATGGCCGCGCCTGTGTTCAGCCCCCTGAATGCGGCCAGCGCCTTGCGCTCGCCCCCCCCCACCATCAGGCGATAGACCGCCGGATACCCCTTCATGAAACTGGTGTAATAAATGTCGCGCCCGTTCGGTGCCCAGCGGGGCCCCACGGCGGCCACATTGTCGTGTGTGATCTGCATCAATCCCTGTCCGTCCGCATCGCACATGTACAGGTCCGCGTTGTTCCGTCCGCGGCGGTTCACAAATACAATGCGTGTTTGCGCGATACCGGTCTCCCCCGTGATCAGCCGCACCATCTCATCCGCCAGCTGGTGTGCCTGACGCCGCACCTCAGCCCCTCCCATCGACACTTTGTTCCAGTTGAACGCCTTGCCCGGCCAGGTGATCCTGCACGCGCTCTGAATGCCCGTCCCCGCCTCGGAAACCGTCCCGCTCACCCTGACAGCCCCGGAAGCCCCCACTTTGAACCACCCGGAAAGCTCCAGGTCGCGCGCGAGCGTTCTCGAAAACAACTGACCGTTGGGACCGGCCGCCTTCAGTCCGGTGATGGACACCGTGTTTTTCTCGGCGCCTTTTTTGACCACCGAAATCAGCGGGGGACGCCCAGCCGACTGCGCCCACGCGTCACCCCCCATCGTCCCCATTATTAGCAAAACCGAAAACAGAATAATTTTTTGCATAATCGCTCCAAAAAGTGTTTTCATTATACGCGCAAAAGGCCCGCTTCCGCAAGCGCAGACATGCGTGATTTCTTATTTCCGTTTTACCGCGACATGTGCTATCCTGAATTTGAAATCGAATCTTTGGGACATTGCCTATATGACTTTGCATGAAGAAATCCGCAGCCTGCAAAAGAAGCACAACGCCGTGATTCTTGCGCACAATTATCAGCCCTCCGAAGTGCAGGATATTGCCGACTTTACAGGCGACTCGTTGGAGCTCGCCCGTAAGGCCGCGGATATCCATGCCGCTGTGATCGTCTTTTGCGGGGTCCATTTCATGGCTGAAACCGCCGCCATACTGAACCCCGGCAAGACCGTCCTGCTGCCCGCCGCCGATGCCGGCTGTCCTATGGCCGATATGATCACTGGCTGCCAGCTCCGCGATTTGAAGGCGAAGCACCCCAACGCCAAGGTGCTTTGCTACGTCAACAGCACCGCCGAGGTCAAAGCCGAAAGCGACTGTTGTGTCACTTCCGCCAACGCCGTCGCCGTGGCGCAAAGCTACCCCCCGGACCAAGAGATCATTTTTGTTCCGGACCGCCACCTCGGTTCCTTCACCGCCGAAAAACTGGGGCGCACCTTCATTCTCTGGCCCGGTTTCTGTCCGACTCACGCGCGGATCACCGTATCCCACATCCGGGCCGCGCGCGACGCCCACCCCGGCGCACCGGTTCTCGTGCATCCCGAATGCCCGAAACCCGTGCGTGACGCCGCCGATGCCGTGTTCTCCACCGGCGGCATGTGCCGGTATGTGCAGGGGCGCCCTGAAAACACGTTTATTATCGGCACCGAAACCGGTATCCTCCACCGCCTGCGGAACGAGAACCCCGGCAAAACCTTCTTTCCGCTGCTCGAGTTGGCGGTCTGCCCCAACATGAAGAAAATCACCCTTGAAAAAATACTCTGGAGCTTGCGCGACATGCAGACGGTCATCGCGGTTCCCGAGCCCATCTCGCTTCGCGCCAGACGCGCCATCGAGGCGATGCTGGCGATTCACTAACCACCACACAAGCCCATCAGGAGAAGACGCATCATGGAAAAAAACCTCAGCCCCGCGCACACCTGGCACTTTTTCAGGACCGGCGGACTCGACCAAGCGCTCATCCGGACAGGCGCAGACATCGCGAACCTCGCCTCGCTCGACCAGAAGCTCTGGGCCGCCCTGAGTTGCCCGACCCAAGGCATTCGCTTCGACGCCAAAACGCTGGAACTGCTTGATTCCGACAAAGACGGGCGCATCCGCGTGCCGGAACTCCTGAATGCCGTCGCGTGGCTCTCCGCACGCCTCACCTCACTCGACCCCCTGACCGAGGGTTCTGACACGGTCAATCTCGCCTGTTTGAATCCCGCCACGCCCGAAGGGCAAACCCTGCTCGCGAACGCGAAACGCATCCTCGCCAACCTCGGCAAAGCTTCGGCAGACGCCATTACCCTTGCCGATGTGGGAGACACCGCAAAAATCTTCGCGGAAACCCGCTTCAACGGCGACGGCATCATACCCGCCGACGCCTCAGAAGACCCCACCATCCAGAAAACCATCACCGACATCATCGACCTGTTCGGCGCGGAGACCGACCGTAGCGGCAAACCCGGCGTGAACCAAGCCAAGACCGACGCCTTCTTTGCCGCCGCCTCCGCTTATCTCGACTGGACCGGCAAAGCCTCGTCAGATCCCGCAGTCCTGCCGCTGGGCGACAAGACGGCCGCCGCCGCCGCCGCGCTCGCAGCGGTCCGCGCCAAAATCGACGACTACTTCACCCGCTGCCGCATGGCGGAGTTCGACCCGCGTGCCGCGCAGGCGCTCAGCCGCACCGACGCGGACCTCGCCGCATTGGCCGGCATGGAACTGACGGACAGCCTACCCGCACTGGCCTCCTTCCCGCTCGCGAAAATCGAAGCCGGACGCGACCTGCAGTTGCTCACGGGCATCAACCCCGCTTGGGCGGAAGCCATCTCCGCCTTCAGGGAGAATGCCGTCAACCCGCTGCTGGGCGCGGATTGCACGGCGCTCTCCGCCGCGCAGTGGCTGGCGCTCAAAGCCAAGCTCGCACCCTTCGATGTATGGACCGCCGCCAAGGCGGGCGCGGAAGTCGCCGCGCTCGGGAATGAGCGTCTCGCCGCGCTCCTCAAAAGCAAGGCTCATGCGGAAATCACCGCGCTCATCGCCAAAGACGCGGCCCTCGAAGCTGAGAACGCCCAAATCACGGAAGTCGAGCGCCTGATCCGTTACCATGCGAACCTTGTCAACCTGCTCAACAACTACGTCAACATGGGCAGGCTTTACAACCCGAAGGAAGTCGCGATCTTCCAGGTTGGCAGGCTCTATATGGACGCCCGTGCCTGCAACCTCTGTTTCCATGTGGACGACATCGGGGCGCACTCCGCGCAAGCCGCAGCCAGCAAGTGTTGCCTTGCCTACTGTACGCTCACGCGCCCCGGCTCCAAGGAGACACGCACCATCTGCGCCGCCTTTACCGCCGGTTTCGCGCAAACCCTCTGGGTCGGCCGCAACGGCATCTTCTACGATCTCGACGGGAAGGACTGGGACGCGACCATCGTCAAAATGGTGGACAACGCCATCTCGATCCGCGAAGCCTTCTGGGATCCGTGGCGCAAGATCGCGGCCATGATCAGCGCGCAGGTCAACAAGATGCTTGCGGCCCGGCAGACCGCAGCCCTCACGAGCGCTTCCGCCAAAGTGGCTACGGTCGGCACGGCTGCGAACGCGCCTGCCGAAGCGCCCAAAAAGATGGAGGGCGCGGCGCTCGCCTCGTCGGTGGCGGCCCTCGGCATCGCGATCGGCTTGATCGGTTCGGCCATCGGCGGCCTTGTCGGCGTAATCTCGGGGCTGCCGCTCTGGAAAACCGCGCTGGGCATCGTCGCCGTGCTCCTCATCGTCTCAGGCCCGTCGATGATTCTGGGCTGGTTCAGATTGCGGGCGCGGGACATCGCCCCGATCCTCAACGCCTGCGGCTGGGCCATTAACCGCCGTCTGCGTTTCTCCCTCAAACTGGGCCGCCTCTTCACAAGTGAGGCCGCACTGCCCTGCAACTCCGAGCGCCAATTGACGGATCCTTACGCCGATGACACGTCGACGCGTAACATGATCATTGCGGTACTGGCGCTTGCCGCGGTTTTGGCCGGCCTCTGGTTCACAGGCGTGTTGGACCACGCATTGCCCGGCTGCATGAAACGCCATCCGTCCGCATGTGCGGTTTCTGCCGCCCAAGCGCCGGCCGTGCCTGCGGCACCCGCCACCACACCATGAATTCCAGCGTGCTCATAACGCTCGCGCTGGCAAGCGCACTCCTGTTCGCGGGCTGCGCCACCCAGCGCGAGCTGATTGAAAAGCGGATCGGGGAAAAGGCCGGCTTTTTCGCCGCGCTGCCCCCCGGAAAACAGCAACGGCTCCGGGAGGGCAGGGTGGAGACCGGCGACACCCGCGACGCGGTCTGGATCGTCTACGGAAAGCCTGACCGCGTTTTCAAAAAATTAACCGGCAGCGCCACCAATGAGGTCTGGTCGTATATCGCTTACGACGCCTCCTATGCCGACTCGCCCCGCCCGGTCTATCACCCGGTGCGGACCTCACGCGGACGCGTGTTTTGGCGCCGCGACTATTTTTGGGCAACCGACGTCTACCACGATCCTTACGAGTACTTGCGCATCGAATTCCAGGACGGGCGCATCCTATCCCTCGAATCCGAACAACACTGATGACACCCGGCACGGTGTGACGTGCCCCTTTTACGCCTAGCTATGAACATGCCCCCCACTGACATCAACGTCCTTAACCGCCGTTTCGGCGCTCCGGGCCGCATCGCCTTCCGCACCGACAAAATGGGGGCACCCATTCTCGCCTTGGTCAACCGGTACGGCTCTTGCGAGCTCTCGCTCTACGGCGGACATGTTTTGGACTACCGCCCCATCGGACATGTGCCCGTTCTCTTCATGAGCAAGAAGTCCCTTTTTGAGCCCGGCAAGCCGATCCGGGGCGGCATCCCCGTCTGTTGGCCCTGGTTCGGTTCCGCCTCTGAAAAGACGCTACCGCTTCACGGGTTCGCGCGTATCATGCCATGGGATCTGCACTCCACGGAGTATTCATCCGACGTCACCGAAGCCCGCCTGTCGCTCTCCGCTTCGGAAGCCACGCGCCGCTTTTGGCCCCATGCGTTCGAGTTGACCTTGCGCGTCTGGCTCGACCAGCGCCTCAACCTCGCGCTCACCACCGTCAACCGCGACGCGCACCCCATTACCTTCACGCAGGCTTTCCACCCGTACTTCCGGATCCGGCAGATCATGGACGTGAACGTCCGGGGGCTTGACCAAGCCCCGTACCGCGACCTGCTCACCAATCAAACGGGGACGCAAACAGGCGTACTGAACATCCGTGCCGAAACGGACAGGGTCTATACGCCTCCCGCTCCCGAATGCGTGCTGCACGACCCCGGCATCGGCCGCGCCCTCGCGTTGGCGTATACCGGCGCGAAGCGGCTGGTGGTCTGGAACCCCTGGATTGACAAGGCCCGCGCCATGCCCGACTTCGGCGACGACGAGTACACGGGCATGATCTGCCTCGAACCCGCCAACACGGACGGCGACGAGGTCACGCTGGAACCCGGCGCGCGGCACACCCTGTCGCTCGCCCTTCAAGCCTCCTTGATATGACCGCCTCCCCCCATCCCCTTTGCCGTTACGGGCCAGCCGTCACCATGATCCTGTTCATCCCCGTCCTGTCGCTTTTGCCCGCCCATCTTTTCACGCACATCGCCGGGCCGCCGCCCTTCCCCGGCATGGATAAGCTCATCCACGCGCTGATGTACGCGGCTCTGACCGCTGCCCTGTTTCACGCGCTCTCCCCGCCCGCGCGTGTGCGTTATGCATGGACGTTCCTTCTTGCCCTTGCGGCTTCCCTCTACGGGCTCGGCATGGAGTTCTGCCAGAAGGTCCTAACCGAAACGCGTTCTCTTGATCCGCTCGACGCATTCGCCAACATGACCGGCGCCTTCGTCATCGCCCTCCTGGCCTGTGCCTGGTCCCGCCGCCGCGCGGCCTAAAACTGTCCGCCATGCCCCCTGCGGTCAAACGGATTATGCCTTTACTGCCCCGAACCTATGCGCAGTGCGGTTGGCAATCTTCACCAGGTGCAGCATGACCGGCACTTCGGTCAGCACCCCCACAATCGTGGCCAGCACCACCGGCGAAGACGCGCCGAACAGCGAGATGGCAACCGCCACCGCAAGCTCGAAGAAATTGGACGCGCCGATCATCCCCGCCGGAGCCGCAATGTCGTGTGCGAGCTTCAACTTTTTCGCCGCCAGATAGGCGATGAAAAAAATCAGGTACGTCTGGAGGATCAGCGGCACGGCGATCAGCACGATGTGCAGCGGATTGTTCAGGATCACGTCGCCCTGGAAGGAGAAAATCAGCACGAGCGTCAGCAGCAG
>JAQVSS010000044.1 GCA_028700415.1 Kiritimatiellia bacterium | reverse complement strand
TGATCTCAATGTCCAGTTGTTCAAAAGAGAGGAAACGCGATTCCAGATCAATGGGGGCGTGTATCGCTTTCGGCGCGGGGCGTTTAGGAAAGCCGCCGAGCTGCTTCATCTCGCCCGCATAGTAAGAAGCGATCTGGCGGCGGGAGCGTGCGATACTGAGGCCGTCCAACAGCTTGAAGAAATTGCCGCCGATCGCGGCGATCAGCTCGCGGGTCTTGCGCTGATCGGGAGGGCGCTTGGCCCAGTTGGTGAAGTGCGTCTGCGCCTTCTGCATCGTTTCTTTCACGGAGGCGATGCTGAGGGTCTCCGTAAAGGCGGCGTCGGCCTCTGCGTTGCGGGCGACATCGGCCCCGGCGATGAACGAGATTTGGTTGCGCAGGTCGGACAACTGGTTGTTGACCGGGGTGGCGGAGAGCAGCAGGACTTTGGTGCGGACGCCCTTTGAGATGATATCTTCCATCAGGCGCTGGTAGCGGCTGCGGCGCGTCTTGGTGTCGCCCGGCCGCTGGGTGGCGGCTTTGTTGTTGCGGAAGTTGTGGGATTCGTCGATGACGACCAGATCGTAAGCGCCCCAGTTGAGATCCTCCAGGGAGATGCCGTTCGACGCGCCTGACTCGCGGGAGAGATCCGTGTGATGCAGAACATCAAAGCGGAACCGGTCATCAACGAAAGGATTGAGGGTACTGTTGGAGCGATAGACGGTCCAGTTGCGGTTGAGCTTCTTCGGGCACAGGACCAAGACGCGTTCATTGCGAAGCTCGAAATACTTGATGACCGCCAAGGCCGTGAAGGTCTTGCCGAGACCCACGCTGTCGGCCAGAACGCAACCGTTGAAGGAGAGGATCTTGTTGATGGCGGCTTTGGCTCCGTCCTTCTGGAACGAGAAGAGCGTCCTCCAGATACGGGTGTCCGGGAGCGCCACGCGCCGCAAAGCATCGTCGAGGTCGCGGGTGCCGTCGAGGAAGTCACGGAAGAGATGGAAAAGGGTGAGATAATAGATGAACTGCGGCGAGTGGTTGCAGTAGAGCTTGCGCAGATACTGGAGAACGTCTTCTTTGACATCCTTCACCAGCGCCTCGTTATTCCAAAGATCGGTGAACCACTGTTTCAGCTCTTGGCGGTCGCGGTTGTCGTTGACAATAAGGTTTAACTCAATGTTGTTACCGCCGTTGCCAAGGCCGAGGCCACGCACGGTAAAGTTCGAGCTGCCGAGAATGGCATCCTCAACGCCTTGAGTAGCGACATGATACATTTTTCCGTGCAGAAGGTTGGACTGCTTGATGGTCTTGATGTCCACCTTGCGCTCGATCCAGTCGGCACACTCCCTAGCGACACGCTTCTGCTGGAGCTTGTTGACGAGTTCAAGCCCGTTGGCGTCGATCATGAAGGCCTTCTTCTGATCCTTGCTCGGGTCAAGGCGGTTAACGAAGGAAGGCTCGCCAAACAGGAAGTCCAGATGCTCGATGGGATTAAGGACCTCTTTGAGCGCGTCATAGGCGTAGATCGTGAAATAGGCGGAAACGACGGAAAGGTGTGATCCCGACTTGATCTTTTCGCGAAGAAAATCGGCAACAGCTCCACGCGTGTGGTTGTCGCGGATTCCTGAATTTACACAAAGCGGCAAGGCAGACGTCGGGCGTCCACTTCCCCGCATGTCTGCTGGCTCCCCATTATCCGTTGTTTCGGTTCGGTTCATTAAGCATTTATGCGCATCAAGACACGTTTTGTGAATATTCAGAACTGTAGACCAAACCCCGCACTTGGGCAAGCGCTTTCATGGTACGTTACAGGTTTAACTTAATGCAAATTAAGTAAACCTGTGGTTTACATAAGTACACGCTAAATAAACCGTTATGAAAGAGCCGGCAAGCGGTTCAGCGCGTTCCGCATAGCGTCGGGCGAGGTGTGGACGTAGGAGCGGTCGACCGACACGGAATCGTGACCGATCAGCTCCATGGCGAGGCTTTCCGATACCCCGGCGTCACGCAACCAGGTGGCGGCGGCGTGGCGCAGGCTGTGGAAGGTCAGCGGGTTGACCTCCCGCGTCACATCGCCTTTCTTCTCGCGCTTGCGCTTCCTTGGCCTTGCCGCCGTCAAACCAGCTTCCACCATAAGGTCGGTGAACTCACGGGAGACAAGACCGATACCGAATGCCTCTTTAATCTCGAAAGCGTGAGGGTGTAACGGAGCGGCCGGGGTGCCTCTCGGCAGCGTGAGGATGTGAGCCCAGAGCGCGTCATTGGCCGGGATCGCCATCCGCCGGTTGGTCTTCTCCGTCTTGAACAGGATCTCTTTACGGTCAAAATCAATCTGCGCCCACGTGAGCGACACAAGATCGCCCAGCCGTTGCCCAGTGAAAATGCCGAACGTGATGAGTGAGCGCCACTCGGGCTTTGCCACCGACAACAACCGTTGCACCTGCTGAAGGTTAAACGCCTGCTTCTCGGTTCCGTCTTCGGCAAGCGGGGTCAGTTTGAACGGGTTGCCCACAATCACGCCCTCGTTCATGGCGCAGCCGAACACGGAGCGCATGACGCGCATCGCGGTGTTTGCCGTGACCGCGCTGGCGGTGCTGGCGATTTTTCCGCGGAAACCCAGCGCATGAGACTGCTTGACCGCGTCCATGGTGAGATCCGCACCGACATACTCGGCAAACTGTTTCAGACGCTGCACATAGCTATCGCGCGTGCGGTCCGCCAGTTCACCGCCGTGACCTTCGAGCCACCGGTCAAAATACTCCTTCACGGTCGGGATAGCGGCCTCGGGGTCGATCTCCCTCGCCAGCAGGTTGAATGCCGACCGGATATGCTCGACCGCGTTCTTCGCACGGAAGACCTTTTCCCATGAGTCCGCCACCTTCAACGCTTTGGCCTTATCGGTCAGTCTGGTGGACTTCACGCGCCTCTTGCCGCTCTTGTCGGAAAAATGCGCAATCCAGTATTTGGTGCCCGTCTGATGGTGTACGCTTGCCATGATGTAACACCCTCCTGTTACGTGTTCCCCATTGCTTGTAACGTAGCTTATAACATACTAGGTGGTTTTAGCAAGCACTATTTCAAAAAAGCCCAATAAAATCGCTATATTTAAGGGCTTACATGAGACGGGAGTTCGACTCTCCCCGCCTCCACCATTTATCCGTTGATATTCAGCGGGTTACAACGACAAAAATGAGGCTTTCTCATTTTTTTCTCATGCGGGCGTCACCGATTTGAAGTCGGCGACGCCTTCTTTTTTTGCCAAACTACGGAGTGGCCTTGAGCAGGGAAATGAAGGACCGTTTGAGCCGGTAGACCGCGAGGGACGGGTCGTTATCCGGCACCAGATAATACCCCATGCCCACCGGAAAATCCTCGTAGGCCGCATCCCTGACGGGGGTCAATACCCCGGCATACGAAACCCTCACGGCCTTGTGAACGGGCTTGCCTGCGGCGGACGTGTAGTCGCTGTACAGTTTGAAGGAGCCTTTGAAGATGCCTGTCTTTGCGGTGAGCCTCAGAACCGCCATCGCGCTGTTCCCCGCCGGATAGGCATAGGTCCCGTCCGCACTCTTCACCGGTTTCACGCCTTTATCCATCACCAGGCGCGTTCCGAGGGTCGCGACGCCGATCGCCTGCGGCACAGCCTCGGCCACGTAGTCTGCAGGGCCACCCGGTGTATGGTACATCGCGCCGAGCGGATCATCCCCGTAAAAAAGGTACCCTGCCGCCAAGGCGGGTGCCGGACCGTAATTCCAACCGAAGAAGTACCAGCCGTGGGTCATGGATCTGTAATAGCCGCCGCACACATCCAGTATCATCTGAAAGCCGTCGGGACCGAGGCCCGGCTTGTCCCAACACACCATGAGGGGCGCGACCGCAGTCCCGTTGACGGGATCAATGGTCAACACGCCGCCGATCCAGCCGGCCTTCCGGTAGAGCGGTACAAAGAAAGGCACATACCCGACCGGCGAGCCTTCCAGGAAGATCAGCCGGGAACTCTGCGACACCCGCGTGCCGTCCGCAAGCTGGCCCGCAATCTTTGCGAAACCTTTGTTGCCGATCATCATTGTGACGAAGCCGACGCCCTGCGGCGAGGCGTGAAGGGCACCTTCCCAGACCACATCCGTCTTCGGCAGAGAGACCGTGTAATATCCGCTGAACATGTCCAGCACCTCCTGCGCCGCCGTATCCCCCCGGTCCCTAAAGCGGTTCCGCCCCCCCGTAATAAGCAGGATGGTCGCACCGAGCGAACCGGACTCCAGCGTCCCCTCCAGCTTGGCACCGTCAGTCACTTTCAACGTCAGCCGCTCGCCCCCCCTTGCGGTCATTACCGCGGTGCAGACATGTTCCGTAGCCGTGTCCCACGCCGTCGTATTAAACAGCAGCGTGCGGGTGAAAGTCTTTGCCTTGACCGTGAGACGGCCTCCCTCGGACCGCACAATGACCGTCAGCGCCCCTTGCAGCGTCGGGAGCAAGAAGTTGTCTGCCGGATCCATGTTCATCATGAAACCGTCATATGTCCCGACCACTCCGCCGTGCGCGCTGAAAGTGCAGGCGAGAGCCAGAAGCAGGCCCCCTGTCAGGACAAGACGGCTCCCCGCCGAAGCGGTGTTTTTTGAGTGGGCGGCTGTTTCTTTTTCGCAATGGTTCATCGTTGTACTCCTGTACCTATCGGTCGCTGACGCGCTCATCCCATATCACGGGGTCACAATGACCCGGAAGAACATCGCCGGGCCTGCGGCAGACACATTGACGGTCACGTCGACTTGCTCGTATGCATCGTCGATAACCGTGGCCTGTTCGTCGGCACCCCACGTCTGCACGTCTATCCACGCGGGAGGCGTCAGCGTCGCTGTGCACTGCACCGTGTAGGTCAACGCCGGATCGTCCCTGCGCCGGATATAGGTGATCACCCTATTGCCTTCCGTGGCGGGCGACAGCAGGATCAAGCCACTGGCGTCGCCGACAGTCGGGTCGCCGCCGAAGGCATACTCGCGGTCGTTGTTCGCCGCATCGCCGTCGGCATTGGCGAGGCCGCCCCACAGCGTGCTTTCCAGCGCCGGGTTGACCACCGCTTTACCGAAGTGCTCAAGGTCCCAGAGATTCCGCGGGGTGGCATCGAGCGGCACGCCGTCCACCCGCACAATCACGTCGAACGTGTCCAGAGCACCGGCGCCGCTCTCATCCGTCGCCGCGACCTCCACGGACACCGGCCCGATCACCGTCGGCGTGCCGGAAACCGTCAGGCCGGCCACGCTCAACCCGCTTCCGGCCACAGGCAACGCCGCCTGCACAGCGAGCGTGTCGCCGACATCCGGATCAGTGAAGATCCCGTCAGGGAGGGTATAGGAGAAGGGCTCGTTCCACTCCGCGAACTGATCCGCCACCGGCGTGGCGACCGCAGGCGCGTTGTTGAACTTGAACCGGTACATATGGGCCTTGCCCGTATATCCGTACGGGCTTAAGGCGTTGTCGGTCACCCCGACAATGGCTGCGTCTTGCTTGAAGCTCACTGCGCAACTGGGAGGGAACAGCGACTGCGGGCCCACGGGACACACGAGCCTCTCGACCTGTCGCCACGTGCCGACGTCCAGCGCGTCGTGCCGGTAGAGATAGGCGTACACGGAGTTGGTGTTGCCCCAGCCGGGAGCCCCGATGAAGACGAAGTCCTTGTTGACCGAGAGGCTGTACCCGAAGTGTGCGCCCTGGTCGCCGCGCTCGTCCAACTGGGAAACCTCGGTCCACACGTTGCTTCCGGCAGCCTTCCAATACAAGAAGACCTGCCCCATTTCCGAGTTCCCCAAATCCACCTTTGGCGCGCCGACCGCGAGAATGTCCCGGTCGACCGACACGCAGTAACCGAAATCGGAGGCCGTGGTGAGATTGGGCGCGACGATCCGTTGCACCAGTCCCCAGTTGTCGGTGCCGCCGGCGTGCCGCGACAGGAAATACGCGGCGCCGAGCGGCGTCCCCGCGGCGAGTCCGGTTATGTTTTTCGGCGCGCCCGCAACCAGATAATCGCCCGACACCGACACCGACGTGCCGCATGCCGTGCTCGTCTGGCCGGCCGGCTCCCACCGCTTGATTTCGCCCCAGGCGTTCATTCCGCCTTCGTTCCTTCCGAAGAGGAGCACAGCGCCCGCATCCGTGGCTTTCGGCGCGCCGACGGCCAGCAAGTCGCCGTCCAGGTCCACGGCAAAGCCGAACTGGCTGGAGGCAGGCAAATTGGTCGGCGCGATCCGGGTCAGCAGCCCCCAGTTATTGCTGCCGCCCAGATCCCGCTGGAAGAGATAGACGGTGCCGACCGCCGAGCCGTCGACCTCGTCCTGAATCGCCCCGACCGCAATCAGGTCTTCGCTGATCGCCACCGAGTGGCCGAACTTGTCGGAGGCGTCAACCTCGCCGGGCTGCAATTGCCGCCAGATCTCCCACGAGTTGGTGGTACCGGGCTGCAGCCGATAGACAAGCGCCGAACCCGAGTCGGTCCCGTTGACAGCCGCGGCGGGCGTGCCGACGACGGCGAAGTCCGAAGCCGTATCCACCGCGAAGCCGAAGCTCCTCTGCAGGGCCGCGCTTTCCGGCTGCACCGTGTCCTCGTACGCGCTGTACGCCCACACGCTGGTCGTGTCGTCCACGACGGGAGCGGCAAACCGGTCGTCCACCGAGATGCTGAAAATGGTGAGCTGAGGGGCTCCGGGCTGGACGCTGTACGCGCCGTGCAGGAATTCCATCAGGCGCAGCTGCTGGGTCGCGGCGGCGGCCGTGATGCCTGTGGCGACATAGACCCCGTTGCTCAGCGGCACGAAGCTGCCGAGGTTGCTCAAGAGGCCGTGCGACGGATCGCTCAGCCGGATCGTGACGTCCAGCGGCTGCAGCGTCAGGTCGTCGACCTCCCGGATCGTGACGGACGAGAAGAGCCGTATCGGCGTCGCGGCGTAGACGGTCTGCCCTGCCCGGGTTCCCTGAATCACGGGGGCGTCGGTGACCGCCGTCACGGCGATGGCTGACTGGGCATCGGTGACCGGCGGCGATTTATTGTCGGTCACCTGGACCGTAAAGGTCGTCGTTTCCGTAGTCGGCACAGTGATGCGGTTTTCCGTCGGCACGAAGAGCAGATTCCTGATTTGGGCTGTCGCGTACGCCGCCGTCACGCCGCTGAGCCCGTAGCGCCCTGCACCCAGATCCACGAAACCGCCCAGCTCCTGCAGCGTCCCTTTGGCCGCGTCGTCCAGCCAGACCAGCACGTCGACCGGCTCCAAGGTCTGCTGGTCCACTTCCACAAGGGTCATGCCGGTGAACGGCCGCGCCGTCTCTTTGTCCGTGATGGGCGCATTGGCCGGTTCGTTGAGGATGACCGGGCTGTCGTTCCGGCCTTCCACATGCACCGTCACCGTCGTAGTACTCTGATCGCTGCCGGTCTCATGCACGATGACCTGCACGGTTCCCGTGACCATACCGTCGGCATCGTCGGCAACCGTGTAGAAGAAAGATTCCGTGTAGGGATACGGACCCGCATAGGACGCGGCGGGCGTATAGAGCAGCGTATTCGAGGGACTCAGCATCACCGACCCGCCATGCGTCGCACCGAAGGCGCCCGCAAGCATGTACTCGCCCGCGTATTCGGCGGTCAACACGTCATTGGCGGTCACGTCTAGGTCATTCGACTCGGAGCCGGAAAGGGCGACAAAGAGATCGGGCAGCGTCGGCTGGGCGCCCACCCGCACGCGGACAGTGGCGCTACCTGTGCCGCCCAGCCCGTCGTTCACGCTGTAGGTAAACTCATCTAGTCCGACAAAGCCGTCTGCGGGCGTGTAGAGCACGTAAGCGCCGCTGTTCGTGACGATGCCGTCATGGGTTGTGGCCGACACTGTCGTGATGCTCCATCCGGCGGCTGTACCGGGCTTCGAAAAGTCGTTGCGCAGCAGCGGCAACACGTTGTCGGCGCTGTTGCGCGCAACCGTGAAGCAGTCGTCCTGCGTCAAGGCATCCAACTTATCCGCACGATTGAAGACCTGAACCTCCACGACCGCCGAAGCCCGACGCTCCGTACCGTCGGAAATCTCATAGGTAAAGCGCTCCACATACGAAGTCGCAGGCACCTCGACGGGACGGTAGACAAGCGATAAGCCGTCAGCACCGATGCTCACTTCGCCGAGGTGATCCGGCGCGTTCGCGCCGACGCCGAGGCCGCTGACCTGTATCACCTGACCCAACACCGGCTGAATGCGGTCGTTAAGAACGACGGGCAAGGTGAAGGATCGCGCGTTGGCGCTGCCACCCTCTAACTCATAAAACACGCCGAAATGGTCCGCGTTGGCAACCAGGTCGCCCGGGCCTACCGTGACCGTGACCCACGCGCTGTCGGTTGCGACGGCATCGGACATCGTGTACTTGAAGCTTTCTTGTCCCGAGAAGCCTGCTGCCGGCGTATAGATCAACCGGTTATCGACAATGCTCACGCTGCCGCCCGCATTCGGCGCTTCCGAGCCGGTCCCGATGCTGAGAATCGAGTAACTCTTGTTGACGTCCGGATAGCTGCGATCATTCGCCAGCACGTCCAACTCGTAGTTGGCCCCGTCCTTCCGTACCTTGAACCGGTCTGTGCCCGCATAGATGCCAGCCGGGACGGTGGCGACCGTCACACTCCCGGTCGCTGTCCGCGCGGAACTGTCCGACACGAGATAGACAAAGTCCACTCGCCCAACCACATTTGACGGCACAAACTCCAGGCGCGTCCGGTCCGTGCTGACCTGCATGGTCCCGATGGCCGTGCTCGCAGGAGTGACGGATACGAGCGTCAGCGCACCGGCAGGGAAAGGCTGCACCCGGTCATTGTCCAGCACATTCAAGCTCACGCCGAGGCCGTTCGTGCTTGCCTCAACAGCGAAAAAGTCGATCATGGCTTCAACGTTACCAACGCTCACGGACACAACGCCGGTGCCGGTGCCGCCGAGACCGTCAGAAACGAGGTAGCGAAGCTGCTCAACGCCGAGGAAGCCGGGGTCCGGCGTATACACGAGCGCCGTCGCGGATACGTTGATCGTCGCCGTGCCGAAGGCGGCGGAATCAATCAGCTCCGCAATGCGCAAGGTCGCTGTCGCGCCTGTGATGAGATTATCATTCGCCAGCACGTCCAGTTCGTTGTCGGAGCTGTCTGCGGGTACGCTGAGCGTGTCGTTCCGCACGTTGAGCGTGCCGCGGCGGTCGACGATGTCGACGACCACCGTGGCCCGTGCCACCGACGCGCCACCGGCGCTGACCTCATAGGTAAAGGTCAGGGGCGAGAGGCCGTTGGTCGCCGTGTAGACAAACGCATTGCCGCTGACAATGGGCTGTCCGGGCATGGAGGTCTCAACGACATTCGGAGCAAGCACAAGCCCCGCCCCGTCCGCTGGCAGCAAATTGTCATTGGCCAGCACGTCCAAAACCGCTGTCTCGCCGTAGGCCACGGCATAGTGGTCGTTGGCTGTGCTCAGGATCCCGTTCTGCGGCGGAATCACGGAGCGCACGAGCACACGGGCGCTCCGGCGGTTGCCGGCCTCGTTCTCCACGACATAGCGGAAGAAATCGTCAACCGCAACGCCTGCCGGCGAACTGTACGCGAGATGACGTCCGTCCGGCGTGATGGTTATTGTCCCGCCCATCAGCGTCGGTCCAACCTCCACAATGGTGAGCGTGGAGGCCTGCGGCGTGAAGTCGCGATCATTGGCCAACACGTCAAGCGTCTGACCGACGGTATCCGCCGGGACATAGAACTCGTCGTCGACAATAAACAGGAAACTGTTGTCGGTGACGGTATACTCGAACGAATCCGTATAGTCCTGCCAATCGGCAAGCTGGTTCAGCCGTACGGAGACGGTTGCATCATACTGTGCCAGCAACGGCTGCAGGTCGACGCGGGCCTCGCCGGTCGTGATCAGATTGGAGACCGCAATGAGGTTCAGAAGGTCGTCGGGCAGCAAACCGTTGATGTCGAGATCGTAATCGTGCAGGGCAACCGTATCCGCCGGATAAAGGATGGGGTTGAACGTAAACACGTCGTCTTCGGAAAGCTCGATGGCATCGGGCTGGGCGACCGGCGTATCGTTGAGTCCCGTCACGAGCACCGCGACCAGCGAAGTCACCGTACCGCCTGTCATCGTGTCGGTCACGACCGCATAAAAGGAATCGATCACCCGCTCGTCGCGTGCCAACGCCTGAAGCATAGCAGAGGCTGTCGGGTCGTAGACAATCTGCCCGCCGTCCAGCGTCAGGGACGCGCCTTCCCTGCTGAACGCGTCGACAGCGGAGATCTGCAGGACATCAAGCCGGTCCATGTCGGTATCGTTGGCCAGCAGGGACGCGCTCTGAATGGCTATCGGCGTCGCCTCGTCGGTGGCCCAAAGGTCCGGCAGCACGATGGTTCCGGGAAGCGTGCCGCTGAGGTCGAGGGTCTGCACATCGACCCTCCCCGTCGTGCCCGAGGCAGGCGGCAAGCTGTAGAGAATGTCCAAGCTGTTCGCCAGCACACTCTCCAGCGTGTTGGAAGGACTCACAAGGGGGCTCAGAACGCCGATGCCGGTGGGATCAGGCAGCGCGGTCGGCGTATCATTGAGACCGGTCACAACGATGTCGACCGGACCAATCCCGATCGCACCGTGACGGTCCGCCACCGCCTGATAGAAACGGTCGGTGTAGCGTTCATCTTCGGCCAGACCGTTCAGGAATGACGAGGCGGATGCGTCATAGATAAGGTGGTCTTCGTCGACATCCGCCCGGAGTATCAGATCAACCGTCGCGCCGACATCCGTTACGGCCTGATAGCGATTGCTGTCATTCAGAACGGCCCACACGCCCTTGGCATCCTCGTTGTCCACAAAGAAACGCGGGATGGTGAAGGTGTCCGCATCGATCACCGTCACCGTGTGATAGCCGTTGTAAGAGGGATGGCCCCCGTAGTTCGCAATCAAGATTTCTGTGCCAGAGATCAGGCCGTGAGCGGGAGAACGGACGGTCACGGGGGACTGTCCGGGATCCCCCGAATAGTCCAGAATCGCATGCACCGCACCCATCACGCCGACAAGCCGAAGCGTCTGCCATGTGTCATCGGCATCGATGTCGCTGTCGTTGTCGAGCAGGTGCGCCGGATTCGGAACGGGCGGCGGCACAGGGTCGCTGTCCAGATTCATGGCCGTGTTGGCCAACTCCGGACGCGCCATGATGCGCACCACAGAGGCTTCCGTCACATTGGTCACGACGTCTCCAGCCACGGCAGGCGCGTCATTGACACCGGTGACCCTGACGGTCACGGCAGCTTCACTGCGTTCGCTGGGGACACGCGGTTTAACCGTTTCCCAAACGCCAGGCTCTTCGGCAACCGCCCCGAACGTAACCGGAATCGCGAACGTGTTCTCATCAAGAACCGTGATTTCAAACTCCCCGTTATACGCGGCTACCGATACACCGAAGAGTTTCACCGAATCGCCCGTATTGAGGCGGTGATGCCGCGCCGTGACCCACGTGTTGCTGCCGGTACCGTTCGTGATGGCGTTCACTGCGCCGGATCCAATATCAATGACCTCATAATAGAAGGTGTCGAGAATCTCCACGCCCACCGGAAGCGCCTGTAAGGTGGCGGAACCGCGCGGGTCGTAGGAAACGGTAGTCCCTTGTAAAGGGACACTCGGGGGCGTTATGGCCACCGTCGCGCCAAGTTGCGACAAAGCGACTGCCACGTCGCCCGTGCCGGGATGCGACGCCGTGCTCACATCCACGATCACAAGCCGGTCGTTGCCATCGGCGTCTAAATCGTTGACCAACACGTCGAACGCGCCGACATCGTCTTCGGACATATTCACGACATCGCTGGCGGCCTGCGGAAAAGCGTTGTCCAGTCCGAAGGGTGTGCCGTCAACCGTGGCACCGGGAGACTGGAGCAGAACCCCGGCGGGCGTGACGGAAGGCAGGCCTTGCCAGCCGCCATAAATCAGGGAGCTAACGGAACTGTGGGGAATAAAGGCATAGCCGCGGCTCTGTGGAGCGGAGACGATGGAGTTGTGTGCGGTATCGAGGCGGTTGGTGCCAGAAGCGGAATCCGGATCGTTGAAGACCGTAAGGAAAGTTTGCAGGACAATCGGCTCGGCTGTCTCGGACTTGGCGATTGCGACTGAACCGCGTCCATGCGAGGAGATGAGCGGGGCGAATTCAGCGGCATTCGTCGCGATGGAAGCCCGGACCACGGGGGTGGGGTTCAGAGAGGCGAAGCCGGTAAAGTCGGCGATCTCGCCCTTGGGAAAGGCGACAACCACGCCTCGGCCCGGGGCGAGGAGGTAGGACGCGGAAATGCCTGTGGCTGGCGCAAAGGTTGTGTGAACACTGTTGGTGAGGGCCAGAACACCCTGCCCGAACTCGTGGACAGCCACACCGTTGATAAAAAGTTTGAAGCCGTCGAGGTCGACATCCTGCCCGTCGCGGGGAACAAAAACCTCAATGAAGGGATCTTTGTCGTCGGCCTCGGCTGACAACTGGATCTCCGTGATCGTTACTCGTTCGTCCGCGTCCTGCTGAATCGCACCGGAGTCTCCCGGTTGAGACCGGCGGATGCGCCCGCGCTGGTCGGTCGTCACCGCAGAGCTCTGCGCCAAGCACAGCGCCGGGCTTCCAGCCTGCAGCGGGAAGGATGGCGTTGTGTCCCCCTTCGCCTGCGTCAATCCGCCCAGGCCAGGCGTCACTTCAGTCCGGTCCCCCGTGTGCGTCAGCAGAAAGACAGACGTGCCTCCTCCCTGCTGAAACATCGTGCGCGTGGAGTCATCGCAGACATTGCCGCCTTCAGAGGCGATATTGCCGTCACCGTACACATCGATATTGCGCGCGCCCTCCAGTTCGCTGTAATCGGAAAAGATATTGTTCTTGAGGGTGGCCGAAGCGTTTCCGCCCACGACATAAACCGCGCTGGCCCTGTCGGAGGCATCGGAGTTGCCGGCAAAAGTGCAGTGCGTCAGGGCCACATCGACGAGCGCGATGATGCCGTCGGCGCGTTCCACATTCAATGCCCCGCCGCCAGCGCCGCTCGCGTTATCGATGCGGTTGCTGGCAAAGGTCGTGTTGACGATAGCTGAGTCGAGCGCCGTGTAGAACGAGACCGCGCCGCCGCCCCCCCCCGTCTCAGACACGCGGTTACGAGCGAGGTAACAGTTCTCCAGCCGCAACGCCCCCTCCACATCGATCGCGCCGCCGTATTCCTCCGCCTCACAGTCCGTGACCGCGCAGGCACGCAGTGTGAGCGTCCCGTTCTCCGCCACCGACACCGCGCCGCCTAAAGTGGCATGCCCGTGTGAGAGGGTCACCCCCTCGATCGTCACGCGCGACTGCACGGCGAATAGCTGTCCGTCGGCGGTCCCGTCCCCATTGCTGTCACCCGAGATCGTGAGCAGGTCTGCGCCGGGGCCCTTGAGCGTCAAGGAGGTGCTCAGCACCAGCGGCGCGAACGCTTCCGGCACGCGAATCACCGCCGGATACGCCGGCAGCGCGAAGGTGATCACATCGTTGTTCCCGGCATGCGCCAGCGCAAACAGCAGCGAGCCGGGTGTCCCGTCATTCGCCGTCTTCGTGACAAGATGGTTCCGCGGAGCAGTCTGGATTTGCACCCAAACCTGTGCGCTGCCCAGTTTGATCAGATAGTCCTCAGCCTCCAGCGTGAATACCGTGCCGCCCGGATCGTCCGGCGGAAAGAGGTGTTGCGGATTGACCGCGTAGGTCAGATTGGTCAGCGACGCGTTGATCGCGTCAATCGCTCCGCTCATGGTGTATGTACCGCTGGCATAGGTAAAACCGCCCAGATTGCCGAGCGTCCCTTTGTCGTTATCGTCCAGCGTGACGGTCAACGTTACACTGTTGGTGTCATCATTGGAGACGGCCGTCCCGGCAAAAGGACGCAGGTCGCCCCCCGGCGGCAGGAGCACCGGTTGCTCCCGCGGCACCTTGATGACCGGCGGCTGGTTGACCGCCGTGATCAGGATACGCGTGCTGCTGTTCACGGTCGAGAGACCCGTCGAGTCCGTCAGCGTCAGTGTCAGCGTCACTTCGGCGCTAGTGCCAATGGTCAAGGCGCCAACAACCGGCACGAACTTCAATTGCCGCAGCGCCGCCTGCAGGTCGGCTTGCGACCGCAGGGAGAAGTTCAGCACCGGATCTTCCTGATAGGTGAAGCCGCCGAGAGCAGGTTCTGAGACTGAGAACGAGGCGCTGAGCCACTGCTTCCCGCCCTGGTCGGTGTCGTAAGGAATGACCGCGGGGAACGGGAAGACCGTCTCGGCATCGCTGATCGAATAATACGCCGACATCTCATCGATCCCGTTGATCACCGGCGCGGTGGAGATCGCATTGATCGCGAGCGTGACCGAATTGGTCACGTAATCAATGGAGTCGGACAACACGTAATAGACCGTCACGTTGGTCGTTAACGTGGAAATCCCGCCGCTGACCGCAGTGAAGCCAATGGTGGTTAGCTGGAGGTTCAGCTCCGACTCATTGCCGTACAACGTTGCGGTCGAGCCGAGCGTCGCAAGCGCGGCCTCCTCGGGTTTGATGAAAAGGCGCAGAGAGAAGAACGTGTGACTCGCGTCTTGGTCAAACAACTGGCTAAGGCCAAACGGGGTGATCGTCTGCCCTTCCTGCAGAACAGACGGGCTCACCGATGGGATATAGTCCGGCAGGTGGTTGGGATTGAGCAGGAGAACCGGGACCGTTGAGGTGACGCTCAATGTGTCGTTCGAGCCAAAACCGTACACCCGCAGCGTCAGCACGTTTGTGCTGACCTGCCCGACCGGCGCGTAACTAGACTCCGGCGGATAAAGGGAAAGGCTGCGCGCCCACGTTGTCAGATTGGACGGGATCAAGCCGGTCACGAGATTGGTCGTCCAACTGCCGTCGCCGGACGAGAAATGAATGCTGACATTGTTCAGATCCGCCGATGCCTTCAAGTACTCATTGCTGGTGCCGTTTTTGAAAGCACGATGGTCGGCATCCGCCACCGTCACGGCGCTTAAAAACTGATTGGTCGGCAGCCCGCCGACACTCAGCCTGACCGGCGCTGTCGGCCAGTCGGCGAAGGTTGGCGCATCCGCCACCGGCTGAACCTTCACCACAATCGAGTTCGTCGTCGCCAACGTGCTATGGGCCGTGACCACCCGGACGGTCACCCAGCCGTATGCGTCTTGCGTGGGCGTCAGCTGGAGTGTCACGTTGTTCGTCGTGCCACTCACGGTAACGGAAGATAAAAGCGAAGAGGGGTCGCCTACCACAGAGGCCACATTCGTGATGGCTCCGGACGCTCCGTCGTCCAGATCCGTCACGGAAAACACATGGTTCGTCGTCGTGTCTTCGTTCACGCTCAACGGCGATGACAACCCCGTAACGACAGGGAAATCAGGCACCGGATCCACTGTGACGGCAACCGTTTGCGTGGTGCTGTGTGTCGCATCACTCATGATGACCCTCACGCTGGCCTCGCCAACTTTGTTATTGCGAGGCACCAGCACAAGATTCCGGCTCAGGCCGGCTCCGATGATCGCGGCGGATTGAAGCACATTCGAACCGGTGGCGATATTCGCTTCCCAGACGAGGTTATTTACTTTCCCCCAGTACGTCACGGTAAAATTGGTCGTACACGTTGTGTCTTCGCTGAACGAGACCGACGTCGGAAGGTTGCCCAGCACCGGAACAGGTGTCACCGTGAGCGACACCGTAATGTTTGTCGGAGAGAGCCCAGTCCCCTCCACGGTGACCGTCACCGTCCCGTCCCCCGCCTCGCCTGTGGGTGTCAAAAAAAGCCTTCGGTCCGTTGTCTGCGGGGCTTCGCCTACGGGCAGGACCAAAACATCCTCGAAGATCGTTCCTCCTCCAGTGGCGGACACCGTTAGGTTCGTGTCGCCCCACCCGCTCAGCGTGATCGGCAACGACACCGGCGTGCCGATCGTCAGTTCAGTTTGCAGATACGTTTTCGACGCGGGCGTGACCGCTACCGTCCCGCCCACGGCCAGCCCAGCCAGCAGACACATTACGCCCGCACACTGAAACATCAGAGTTTTTTTCATTCTTCGCTCCAATCTCGGAATCTTATACATAGCCGACATACCCTTCTGCTCGACCAACGGAAACAAAACCCTTTTTGCAGGCCATTATTGGGGGGGTATCATCGGAATCGGAGAAACGGACTTTTCCGCCGACCGGCTGTCCGACTTGGGCAACGTCAGCGTTTCCGCCTCACCCTCGATCACCTTCACCGGCACCGTGCCGAGCACCTCGGCTTTGAAACGATCCTCCGCGGCACGCTGCTTCTCGCGCAGCAGCCGCCGCCGCAACATGGGCAGAGCTTCATGGAACGTCATCTGCTTGGCCGAACGCTCGCCGATTTTCATCACAACGTAGATCCCGTCGCCCGCGCGGATGGGCACGCTAACCTGTCCCTGCGCCAGAGCAGCGCCTGCGGCCAACACCTCCTTCGGCACACGCGAATGCTCGCCTTTTTCCAGATTCAGCCACCCCAAGTCGCCGCCGCGATAGCGCGTGACCGTGTCCTCCGAATAGTCCGACGCGATCTTGCCGAAGCCCGGCAACCGACCCTGATTCGTGGCGGCCGCACGGTCTTTCTCAAACGCTGCCAAGCCTTCGGAAAGGCTCTTCTCCAAAGCCTGTGCCGCATCACCTCCGGCATGCCCGGAGAGCCTTCGGTAGAGAATCGCCAGTCGCGTCAACGCCGCAGAGGTGAACGCCGAATCTTTGCGCTCTTCGTAGGATGCCTTCAACTCCTCGTCCGTCACTTTTACGTTGTCCCGTGTCTTGGCCAGCGTCGATGCGACCCATTGCGATAACAGACGGCTCTCGGTGTCTCTCTGGAATGTTTCATTCGTGGCGATGCCGGAAGCTTCCGCCTTAACCAGCATCGCCTCGCGCTCGATCATCTCATCAAGCAGTTCCTTTGCCGATGCGGCGGGACGACCGGCGGCACGGCGCCGCACGGCTTCGGCTTCGAATCCAGCGCGCGTGATTTTACGTCCTCCAACCTCCGCCACCACCGGTGAAGGTCCCGCTGCCGGCGCGGCTTTGGGCTTGCAGCCCGCCGGTAGCAACCAGACGCAACAAAACGCCAACACGTTTCCAAAAACCAGCTTCCGACCTTTTCTCACAGTTTTCTTTTCCCTCGCATCACGTTGTTTCTAAGCGCTTTTCAACCACAGTATATCTCTGACTCACAACGCTCGTTTGCTTGACCCATCAACCCTGATGAATGTTGGAATCCGTGGTCAGAATGACTCCACGTCCACCGAGATGAACCCGCGCGGCCCGGCGGTGCCAAGACGGTAGTAGCGCCACTCCGCTCCCGCGGTCTCGCCCGCAGGCGGATCCACCTCCATCACCCCCACCGCCGTTGCTTCAGGCGCAGTCAAATCAGTGAAACCACGCGCCGAATACGTCACATCCGATAGCCAGAATGGCTGCTTAACCTTCACGACCATCTGCCCGTCGATCATGAGCGGACGCGGAAGTCCTTCGGTGTTGCTGCCGTCCGCGTTCGCGCCAAACGCATACAGGCGAAAGAGTCTTTCTTCGGCCGTTTTGTCGAAAACTCCCGCTGCAAGTGCAGAAAAGCCGCCCGACTGACGCGACAGCCAATCCTCGAACGTGTCATACCGGTCCACCAGCGTAACCTCCGCCGGCACGGACGTGCCAACCAAATATTTTCCGGTCACACTCGGCAAGACCGCGAGCGTGACCTTTTTCGGACCTTCGGGAAAAGTTGCGGTAGCCAGCGGCATCACGTCGATCAAACGCTCGTCCTCGTCGGCCAACAACGTCAGCGACGTCGAGAGGGGCACATAGTCGACGTTTTTGACGGCTGAGCCTCCATCCACAAGCTTCACGATTAACGACGTGTCGGCCAGGCCATCACGCGAGAGGATGAAAGAAGCCGGCACACCGCTTTCCGCCAACGCGAGCGGCTCAAAGACATCAATGTACACCCGCGATTTAAGGGGCTCGATCGTCACCGCCGCCTGTTGCACATTCCCAAGCACGTAGCCCGACCCCGTCTGCAACACCAACGCCACCACCTTCTCCAGGGCGCCGCTCAGAACATAGGGCGTCACGGCGATCTCTACCGTTTTCACGCCTGCGGGAAAAATCGCCGTGTTCGGGAGGTAAGCGTAATCGCTGCCGTTCACTGCGGAACCGGTGATGAGCAGATTCACCACAATCTCCTGCTCCGCACGGCCTGTGCGTGTGATCGCGAACACGCCGTTCACCGGTCCGGTGCGCGAGGCGCTCGGCACAGTCGCCGCCACGCTCACGCGCGTCTCCAGCACGACGCCTTCAGGCACCCACACGCTGCCCTGCTCCACCAACGTGAGCAGGTCCGCCGGTACCGCGGCAAAGTTACCCAGTCTCACCGTGCCGCCCGGGTAAGTCACCTGATAACCGTCCTCCACCGCGGCCAGCGAAAACGCGGCCAACAGCGGCGTGCCTTCTTGAACCGGAAGCTGCGAGAGATCGAGCACATCGCCTTCCATAAGGGAGAAATCGATGATCTCGAAACCGTTCGTGGTGAGATCGGTCACGATGAACCGGTCCGACCCCGGCCCGCCCGCCGCGCGGGCAGGATTACCGGCGCCACAATAAATCACATCGTCCGAGAAACCGCCTGCCGCATCGGCGCCCACCAAGACGTAGGCCTGCCCGGAGGATGACGCATCAATGACCGCACCCTCGGCCACGATGAAGCCGGCGTTGGCGTACTGATACAGGTCGCTGCGAAGCGACACCTCGTTAAGCGCCGGCTCGTAGAGCAACAGGCGGACGGAGGCTTCGACCGGCGCGTGCTGTCCGTCGGAGAGCGCGAGGCCCATGACGCCGGGGTCGGCGACTTCAGCCTCGTGCCGGTAAATGAGGCGGGCCTGCCGCACATCGTCTTGCGTGAACGTGGAGCCGACCTCAAGGAGCACCGGTGTACCGTCGGCGGCGAGAACGCCGCAGGCGCCATAAGGAAGCGCGGTGACGGTGTACACAAGGTTGGAGGGTGCGGTGTCAAGGTCGAAGGCATCCAGAATCAGGGCCGTGCTGCCGCCGGCGTAGACGACTGTCTCGGCTGTCGTGAGCGCCGGGACCGTATGGTCGGCATTGGGGTCGAGACCCAGCGCGTAGGACTGGGCGGCAGTGAGCCCCCCCGTGCCGCAGACTTGATTAGCGTCGTCTGCCTGCTTGTCAAGACCGTACAGGTCTTCCCACCAGTCGGGGATACCGTCGCCGTCGCTATCCTCCGCGTGACGGTAGACGCCGAGGTCGAGCCGGTAGGTCGCCGAGCGCAGGAGTTGCGCGGTGGTGAAGGACGAGCCGGCAGGCCCCAGCAGCGTCACCGGAACGCCGTCGAGCGTCACGCTCAGATGCTGGTGCGTCTGTTCGGAGAGCGTCAGCGGCACGCTGGCGGCGGTCGCGGACAGCCCCAGCGCAAGCGCGGAGTGAGGCACATCGAGCCGGTAGGAGAACACGCCCTCGTTATAGGAAAAGAGCGATGCCCTGAGCGTCACGTCCGCGCCGTCCGCACGCCGGATCACCCACGTCAACTGTCCCGTCGTGATCAGGTGCGGCTGCACGTCCGCCATGCCCAGCACCTTGCCGTAGAAGGTTGTCGCCGGTTCGCTGATGCCTGCGGCAGAGACCGTGATCGACGCCAGCAGGCACAGTGTGTGAACCGCGATTTTTTTCACCGTGGCGATCCGCCGATTTTCACGATCGAAAAGGTTATTCATGTGAAGTTCCTCCCTCAATTCCCGGAAAAACCGTAGGTTTCAAAGACCAGTTTAATGTCGCTGACCTGCTCAATGAAGCGGTCCAGCCCCTCGTCCGGATCGGTGTTTAGCGTCCGCCCCGGAATGATGAGCGTCCAGCCGGTGTTCCAGACCGAACGGCCCACGAGCCGCGAATCGCTTACCAACTCGTCGGTGTTCACAGCGTCATTGGCATCATGATAGGCGCGGAAGCTGGAGAAGCGGCGCTGCTGGCCGATGCTGCCGTCGAGCGAATCCAAGAGCGGCACGAAGCTCGAGTAGGGCAACTTCGCGTCGATGCCGGCAATGGGAACGGGGATCGCCTGATCCACGACGTTCCAGACGCGCACCTGATCGGGCGATGCCGCGTTCGGGATGCTCATCACGTCCGCGCCGGTCGGGATCAGGTAAACACGCGGAGCGGCAGAAAGATCGCTTAGCACGTCCGTTGACTGATAGTTCGAGAACCAGACACCGAGCGAACGGATGCGGTTGGCGTAGACCGACGGGTCGTAGGCGTGGTCGCCGCCCGCCAGCGGATGGCCGAAGACGTTCTTGCCGGCCGTGATATCCGTCGCGAAGCGCAGCACAATGCCGGGCTCGACCGCGCGCGTACCGTCCGCATTCATCTCCGAGGCGAACGGCCGCGCTCTGAGGCAGTACTCCGGCACGTCCCAGAGGTTCTTGACGCGGGCATTGCTGAGCACGTCCTTCCAGTTCGTGTCAGCGCTCGCCAACCCGCTCCAGCCCGCTGTGTCCCCCGACGGCACGTAGCCTGACGGGAAAACACGGAACTTTTCGGAGCGCAGGGAAAGTTTGCCGGTCTCGACCTGCGGATTGGTGAGGCCAAGCCGTCCTTTGAGCGCCTCGTAGTTGGTCTGCAACTGCGCGAGAGCACCCGCCAGACCGTCGCCGAGCTGCGGCGTGTCCGCATCATCGATGACACCGAGCGTGCGGGCCTGGTTGATCTGGCTGAACAACGCGGAGGGCGACCCGGGATCGTCGGTCGCGAGGTTCGTCTCGTAGTCGTAGGCCTTTGCGGCAAGATAGACATAGCGGGCGGCAATGTCGAGCAACCGGTTATAGTTCTGGAGCGCGTGGTTGCGCTGCACGCGGAAGGTCATGTCCTGATAGCGGTTCTGCTGCGTCATGGCGGCCAC
>JAQVSS010000304.1 GCA_028700415.1 Kiritimatiellia bacterium | reverse complement strand
TTATCTTGTTGAGTACAGCCGTGACGAGATTGAGGACAGGGTAAAGAAGACGGGGACACCTGTCTAAGTCATTCTGTGGAGGTAGACTGGTTATGGTGGAGCCTGATCTGTTCGACAGAATATTGACTTGCCCCGGCATGAAGCATTACCAACTTCTGTTGTCGCACCAGACAAGTCTGGCCATTTTCGCGGGGAACCACCGTGAGTTGAAGCACCAATTGGATGTCGTGCATGATGCCGAGAAATCGGCCAGCTTGTTCGACATGAACAACCGCGAACAATGTCGATTCGTGCAAAATGAGATTGTGCGCTTCTTGAGGGGCTCCCCATGTTCTGGACAGCAAAACGGTCTTGCTAAGATATAAAACCGAGTCTTGTTTTGTGTCTGCACACCGCCGTTGGCGTGCCGGAAAACGAGAAAAGCATAGCACAGGCGTTTGCCGGGTGCTACCCAGTTTCTGCGGTTCGGAGGGTAGGGCTCTGCGGGGACGCAACCCGAGCGCCGTGCCGTGAAGAGGGCATCGGCCTTCAGGGCCGGCGGGCGGATATTTGTCCGTCGGCCCTTCTGCCTTCTTCCCCAAGGCGGAAAATCCCAGGGGGTATGGGGGACTGGTCCCCCATGTGCGCAATCAGGTACGGTCATCGTAGACCTCATTCGGGGTTCGTCCGCCGAGGCCTTGGTGGGGCCGGCGTTGGTTGTAGTAGCCGAAGTAGGTCTTGAGCCCGGGCCAGAGCGTGGCGCCGCTTTCGTAGCAGCGGAGGTAGACGTCCTCGTACTTGACGCTGCGCCAGAGGCGTTCGATGAAGACGTTGTCGAGGGCGCGGCGACGACCGTCCATGCTGGGGCGCACGCCGCGGCCCGCCAACCGGCCCTGGAACGACGCGCTGGTGAACTGGGCGCCTTGGTCGGTGTTGAAGATATCCGGCGTTCCGAACGCGGCGAACGCGGTGTCCAGCGCGTCCGTGCAGAAGTCGGCCTCCAGCGTGTTGGACAACTCCCAGGCGAGGACGAAGCGACTGTACCAGTCCATGACCGCGACGAGGTACATGAAGCCCGCCCGCATGGGGATGTACGTGATGTCCGCGCACCAGGCCTGGTTTGGGCGCACGATTTCGACGTCGCGCAGCAGATAGGGATGGATCGTGTGGCCGGCGCCGGGCTGGGACAGGTGCGGCTTCGGGTAGATCGCCTCCAGACCCATCAGCCGCATGAGGCGGCGGACGCGCTTCTCGTTCCAGACGCCGGTGCCTGTCCGGTTCAGAAAGAGCGTCATGCCCCTCACGCCGAGAAAAGGGTGTTCGGTGTGTTCTTCGTCCATCATCCGCATCAGGTCCAGGTTCTCCGGCGATTCGGTCGCCGGGCGGTAGTAGTAGCTCGAACGGGGCAGCCCCAGAAGCGCGCACTGGCGCGCCACCGGGAACTGCCCGCCGGGTTCCACGAGTGCGCGGAGGTCACCCGTCGGAATCGGGGATCTTTTTTTTTAGCCACTCCAGCTCCATCTTCAGCCGCCCGATCTGCTCGAAGAGTTCCGCCTCCCGGTCGGGAAGCTTACCCCGCTTGCCGGAGGGATGCTCGAAAATCCCGGCAGCCGAGTCCCGAAGCTGGGCCTTCCACAGGTTCACCTGTGTCGAATGGACTCCGTGGCGCGTCGATATTTCACGCACGCTCTCACGTTCACGCAATGCGTCCAAGGCCACTTTCGCCTTGAATCCGGCAGCGTGCTTCTTCCTTTTGTCTCTCATTCTTCCTGCTCCCCTCACTGACCGGATTATATCTTAGCACCCCGTCCAGTTTTTGGGGAGCGGCTCACTCAGCGACGCATATACCAACGCCTACGCATTCGCCACCGCGAATTCCAGCATCGTCGCCGCAGCCTATACATTTGTGAATTTTGTCGCTTCAAGTAATTTCATGAATATTGCTTCAAATACACTGCCAGATTATGTTATGTCGAAAAATTTAACGACGAATCAAGTGGTTGGCATCGCTGGTGAAATCCTGACCGAATTGCATGATCAGGCGTATTATCCTCCAAGCATTCTTGGTTTTTATTACGACCGTTGGGGGCCTGAGGCCACAAATCTATGGATGAATATTCCGTGTTCGGCTCCTTCTTATGGGAATACGGTAGACTGGTTCACCTTTCATGCTATTTGGCATGATGGAAAGTGGCGGTTTTGCAAGAAAGAAGAGTGGGTGCCATGAGGACAAACGGCATCCGATAATGTTTTGCTTCTGACGGAACTGGACAAACGCCTGACATCGGCTAGTGTGCTATCATTGAAACGAATTTACAATACGACGAAATTTTGCCATCCTTACGCGCATGGGAAGACCAGTAATGCAAATTATGTTGGATGACGAGGTGCGCGCCGAGTTGATTCGCCGGGAGCGAGCGAGCAGCACGTCGAAGCGCGACAGCCTGCGGGCCTCGATTGTGTTGCGCAAGGCGGCGGGTGCGCGACAAGCGGACATCGCTGCGGAGTTGAACGTAAGCCGGGTGGCGGTCACGAAGTGGACGAGCCGTTTCGCGCAACGCGGTCTGGCGGGCCTGTGCGATCAGGCGGGCCGGGGACGTAAGCCCTCGCTTCCGGTGGAGAAGGTTGAGGCTGTGATCACACGGGTTGCGCAACCGCCGCCGGGCCGGGTTCGCTGGTCCGTGCGCTCGATGGCGCGGGCGGTGGGCGTGTCGCGTCACGCCGTGCATGAGATTTGGCGGCGCAACGAGCTGAAGCCGCACCTCATCAAGACATTCAAGCTGTCGAAAGACCCTCTGTTTGAGGCCAAGTCCTGGGACGTCATCGGCCTGTATCTGGACCCGCCGGAGCACGCGCTGGTCCTGTGCTGCGACGAGAAGAGTCAATGCCAGGCGCTGGAGCGTTCGCAACCCGGACTGCCCTTGGGCGTCGGCCACATCCGCACGCAGACCCACGATTACATCCGGCACGGCACAATCACACTGTTCGCGGCACTCAACTACCTGGACGGGAAGATCATCTCCCGCACGGAAGAGCAGCACACGCACGTTCATTGGCTGCGGTTTCTCAAGCAGATCGACCGCCAAACGCCAGATGGCCTCGAACTGCACCTGATCGCAGACAACTACGGAACCCACAAACACGAGCGGGTCCGTGCCTGGCTGGCGAAACACCCCCGTTTTCACATGCACTTCACTCCGACCGGGAGTTCCTGGCTGAATCTGGTCGAGCGCTTTTTCCGCGATCTGTCGCAGGATGCCATCCGCGACGGCAGCTTCGCGCACGTGCGTGATCTCGCTGCGGCCATCGAGGCCTATTTGGCGCAGCACAATCTTGCGCCGCGCCCATACAGGTGGCACAAGGATGGCCACGTCATCCTTGAACGAATCCGACGCGCCAAGGAGGCCGCAGCGAAAGCTGGAGTTGTGTAAGTGCATTTAAGGGACAGCACACTAGCATACCTCGCACTGGCGTCTGTCGCAACCCCGGCACGACGACACGCGCCGGTCCGGCGGGGTTGTCAACAGCCGCGCCTTGTGGGGGCTTTGAAGGCCCCCCGGCGCGGTTGTTGGCAACCCCTGAACAGCGTCCGCGTTCATGCGAAGCCGTCACAAATCCCCCCACAAACCCGGAAGCACCAAAAAACACCACCACAAATGAGATTATTGCCGACGCATCGGAAATTATATCCGACCTTCGTCATCACACTTATTCGTGTATGTGAACGTGTACCGCTTTCGCTGTGAATGGGTACGGGCTTCTGTCATTCGGCACGTGCCTCGTCGGTGAAAGGGGATTACGGAACCTGGAACCCGAAGCCGCAACGGTTCGTGAAAACGGGGATACGCCCTGTTTTGTCAGCGACCCCAACACGGAGATTGCCCTGTCCGCCTGTTATGGTAAAATGCGCTTCATGAAAACATGGAATGCGGCCTCCGTCACCGCCACCAAGGGTGTGACCCGGCTGGCCTGTGTCACGGCATACGACTATGCCAGCGCGCGTCTTGCCGATGCCGCCGGCCTCCCTCTGCTGCTGGTCGGCGACTCGCTGGGCATGACGGTCCTCGGGTACGATTCCACCCTGCCCGTCACCTTGGATCAGATGCTCCATCACACCGCGGCCGTGGCGCGGGCCGCGCGCGACGCGATGGTGGTGGCGGACATGCCTTTCCTCTCCTATCAGGTATGCGAGGCCGAGGCGATCCGCAATGCCGGCCGTTTTCTGCAGGAGGCCGGCGCGGACGCCGTCAAACTCGAGGGCGGCGCGTTCCGCGCCGGGCTGGTCGGTGCGCTGACGCGGAACGGGATCCCCGTGCTCGGGCACATCGGTCTCACCCCGCAGTCGGTCAACCAGCTCGGCGGCTACAAAGTCCAGGGCAAGTCGCGTGAGGCGGGCGAGCGGCTGGTGGCGGACGCCCGGGCCCTGGCGGAGGCGGGCGCCTTCGCCATCGTGCTCGAGTGCACCCCGCCCGACATCGCGGCCACCATCACCGCGTCCGTTCCCGTTCCCGTCATCGGGGTCGGGGCGGGACCGGTCTGCGACGGGCAGATGCTGGTGATGCACGACCTGCTCGGCCTGTCCGAAGGCCGGCCGCCCCGGTTCGTCAAGGCCTACGCCGCTTTGGCGGAGACCATGAGCCTGGCTTTCCGCACTTACGCCGAGGAGGTCCGTGACGGGGTCTTTCCGGCGCGCGAACACTGTTACGCGCCCCGGACGCCCGGACCGGCCTGACCGCCGTGCCCTTGCCTATGTCCCCATCCCGCACATCACGCGAAGATATCGTCATCACCGGCATGGCGTGCCGGTTCGCCGACTCGCCGTCACTTGCCGCGTTCTGGCGCAACCTGCTCCAGCGCCAGTCGCTGCTGACCCCCCTGCCCGTCCCGTCCCTCACCGAACCCGTGCCGCCCCGCCACCCTCTGTTTGACCGTCCCTACCCCGCACTCTGCGGCCAATTGGGTGACCTGTATGCCTGCACGGCAGCGGACCAGTACTTTCCCCGCAAAATGAACGCGGGCGAGAATCAGGACGTGTTTTTCACCGTCCAGCTCGCGATCGACGCTCTGCGCGACAGCGGCAGCACCCTCAACAATCTGCCCACAGACCGGGTCTCGCTGCACCTCGGGTACGCCCCGCCCTTCAATGCCGCCTCCGTCAACTGGCTGCAGCACACCTTCTTCATCGACCAGACCCTCGGGATCGTGCAGAATTTCTTCCCGGGCGTCGGTACGGAACAGATCGAGGAAGTGCGCAAACAGTTGACCGCCTCGCTGCCCGAACCCAACCCCCACGCCTTTCTTTCGGCCCTCGGCTGCGTCATCGCCTCCTGGACCGCCCACTGCCTCGGATTCGCCGGTCC